>JBDUEM010000120.1:0-20963 GCA_040002435.1 Bryobacteraceae bacterium | reverse complement strand
ACATCCGGCGACGCCGAGTGCTTCAACGCCGTCAGGGTCTCCCTCGCGACGCACTTGCCCTGCAGCGCCGGCTCCTTCGACCCCTGCCCGGTTCCGCGGCCATCCGTGCAACTGCAATCGCTCCCGAACATCAGCTTGTCCTTGTGCCGCTGCAGAAATCCCGCAATGAAATCGGGATCCCGCGTCATTGCGTTCCTGCCCGAATTGGCGGAGGTGTCGCCATACAGATTGGCATAGTCGGAAAGCATCCGGTCCGTCAGCCCCCCGGGTTTGATCTTGCCCGTAGGATACGCGGTTCCCAGTACAGGGTCCGCGCTGATGTTGGCCCAGAAGTAGTCGGCATGGCCAATGAAGGTGGTCCTGGGAAATTCCTTGAGAACAGAGGGAAGACGGCTAAACCCGATATTGAAGCCCGAACCACCCGGTACATACTCCACTTCCTGGAAGTGGATCAGCACCGGTACATTCAATTCCGCCGCCAGCGCGTACAGCCGCTTCATCTCCGGCCCGTCCAGTGCTACATGGAACTTGATCTC
Source organism: Bryobacteraceae bacterium (assembly GCA_040002435.1). Taxonomy (GTDB): domain Bacteria; phylum Acidobacteriota; class Terriglobia; order Bryobacterales; family Bryobacteraceae; genus JANXXV01. The sequence continues at coordinate 20,427 of JBDUEM010000120.1, read as the reverse complement.
GCCGAAACCCTTGCCTCCGCTCTTCACCGAATTCCGAAGTACCTCGAAGCTCTCCGGCTTCGTAACGTTGGCGGAAGTGAAGCGGATGAACCGGCCCGGATGACTTTCCACCTCGGCTTTCGCCTTCTCCTCCGCCGCGGCGTTGGTCAGCAGCACGGCGTTGGTTACGCCGCATCCGTCCATGTGTTGCAGATTTCCGTTGGGAGTCGACCGGAAATGATGGTGAATGTCCAGCACCTTTCCGCCCCACGAGGGCGCGGGTTGCGCCGCCACGTTTGCCGCCCTTGCCGCAGCAACCGTACTCGCCAGGAATTCCCGTCTGTTGATCATGTCGTGGCTATCTTATCTCAACTACAGACCCATTCTCTCCAGCTTCCGGTATAGCGTCTTTCGCTCAATGCCCAAGATCTTCGCCGCCCGGCTCTTGTTGCCGCCGGCTGCCGCCAGCACCTTCCTGATCTGATCCGATTCCGTGTCCGCCAGGGTATCGCCTCCGCCCTCCCGCGGGTCCATGGATTCAATCGCCGCCCGCACTGCGCCTTCATCAATCCGGTTATTCGGAGACAGAATACTCAGCCGCTCAATCAGATGCTGCATCTGCCGGACATTCCCCGGCCAGGTGTAGCTTTCCAGCGCCCGCAGTCCCGACTCGGTTAACTTTGCCTGCTGATCGTACCGCTCATTCGACCGCCGGACAAAAAGCTGCGCCAGTAACGGAATATCGCCGCGGCGCTCCCGCAGCGGCGGAACCTCAATCCGGATGACATTCAGCCGGTACCACAAATCCTCGCGGAACTCGCCGTCGTCCACCAGTTTCTTCAAGTCCCGATTCGTCGCCGCCACCACGCGCACATCCACCGTCTTCGCCTTGGTTGCGCCCACCGGCTTGATCTCTCGCTCCTGCAGGAATCGCAGCAGCTTCAATTGTGAATTCAACTCGATCTCGCCTACTTCGTCCAGGAAGATAGTTCCGCGATGCGCCGCTTCAAAGTAGCCGATCCGGTCCCGGTCCGAGCCCGTGTAGGCCCCGCGCAGCGCCCCGAACAATTCGCTCTCAATCAACGTCGGAGTGATCGCTCCGCAATCCACCGCGACAAAGGCCTGATCTGCCCGTGCGCTGTTCCTGTGAATCATGCGCGCGATTAATTCCTTGCCCGTTCCCGTCTCACCTTCAATCAGCACCGTCGCGTCTTTCGGAGCCGCCAGTGAAATGGTCTTGTAGATGGCCACCATGCCCGCCGAACTGCCGATCATCTCCGTCTCGGGCAGATCTTCCGGCTCTACGTCGTCTTCATATTGGACGTTGAAGGAGGCCTCGGCCCGCTTCACGGTATCCAGCAGCTTATCGAGTTCGAATGGCTTCGCCAGATAATCGAATGCGCCGCCCTGGGTGGCGCGCATCACGGTTTCCATGGTGCCGCGGCCCGTCATGAGTATCACCGCGCACGTGGGATTGGCGGTGCGGGCCGCCTGCAGCACATCCAGGCCCGTGCGTTCGTCCAGATAAATATCGGAGAGAACAATCGGATACGCTTCCCGCTTCAAGCGCTCCAGCGCTTCGCGCGTCGAGGATACCGCATCCACCGCATAACCTTCCAGTTCCAGAAACGTCACTACCGTGGTGCGTACCGAGTTGTCATCTTCCACTACCAGCAAACGCGACAATAAAACCTCTAATTTGTGACCATTTTGGACGCGGACGCATGCTCGGGAGCAGCTCCACGGGGCAGTACTATAGTAAAGCAGGAGCCCTTCCCCGGTGTACTGGTCACCTCAATATGCCCCTGATGGTGCGTAATGATCTGATCGACAATGGATAATCCGATTCCCGTTCCCACCTCGCCCGACGTCTCCGCTTTCTTTGTCCGGTAGAATTTCTTGAATATATTACGCAGTTCCTTGTCATCCATCCCGATACCCTGGTCGCTGACGGACAGCCGCAGCGTCTGGCCCTGGCCCACACAGCGAATTCTCACCACGGTTTCCGCGGGAGAGTATTTGATGGCATTTGTGAGCAAATTATAAATCGCATATTCCAGCAATTCGCGGTCGCCCGTCAGCGAAAACGAGCTGATTTCTTCCGTAAGCAGTTCAATCTGCTTCCGCTCCGCCAGTGGCTGCGCCCGTTGAATACAGGCCTCCAGAACAGGTTGAGATTCAAACACCTCGGCGCGAATATCGCTCTGCCCATCTGTCAGACGTTCAATATCCAGAAACGTCTGGATCATCCTGGCCAGCCGCTTTGATTCGGAGTTGATCATGTTCGCCATCTGCTTGCGCTTTTCATCGTTCAGGTTGTAGCGCCCCATCAGCTCGCTCGACCCCTGAATCGCCGTCAGCGGCGACCGCATTTCGTGCGTCACAAAGTGAATCGCCTGCTGATACCGCGCTTTGTCCGATTCCGATTTCCGCAATTGCCGCCGCGCCACGAAATACATCCACGCGGCCGCTCCCACCACGGAAAGCCAGGCAGTGAGAACCGGCGCCAGGTAAGGAAATACAATGCCGCGCGCGAACGCGATGTGTGGAACCGAGTGCGCCAACATCAGCAGCAGCGCCCCCAACGCGTACGCCGGATAACCCGTAAAATAATAAAATACAATTCCTGCACCCGCCGCAATCAGAAGGCAGAATCCAAGCAGCGCGACATCCGACGCCGGTTCAAAGAACACCCCGTGCGCCATGGTTTCGTAGGCTTGCGCATGAATCTCCACCCCGCTCATCGTGATCTGATATGGAGTCATCAGACGGTCCCGCGCCTGCGACAAGGCCGTCGCGCCGACGAACACCACTTTGTTGCGAAACCGCTCCGCCAGCGCCGCATCCTGATTCAGGCGCACCAGCGATACTTCCGGAATCCCGGACCGCCCTCCCGCCAGCGGAGCCGAATACCGGATCTGCAGAGCGGCGTCGGCATGACGAACTGGAATGGTGACCGCGCCCACCTGTAATGCATCCGGCGACTCCACGATCTGCGGTGCCCCCGACGCCAGCCGGAAGGCTTCCAACGAAACAGCCCAGCGGCGGTCGTGGCCGGCCACCTTATAGAGCACTAGTGAGCGGCTGATCGGATCGGGGTCGGCATGCACGTGCCCGACAGCCGCCGCATATTTCCGGAACCGCGGCAGCGGCTCTTCCCACCGCGACGTGTTTGGAATCAGATCGCTACCCAGCACCAGGTTCGGAGTGGCGCGGAAAGCTGCTTCCAGCGCGTCATCCTCCCCGGCATCTGCCTCATCGGACAGAATGAGATCGATGGCTACTGCCTTCGGATGAACCGCGGAAATGCGCTGCAATCCCGCCGCCAGCTCGGTGCGCAGGCGCCGCATGCCCCCGGAGTGCGCCAGGGTGTCCTCATCGATCGCTAGAATGATCGAGCTTGTCTCCCATGGCGCGGGCGGCTGCAACTGGAACATCCAGTCGTAGGCGCTGCCGTCAATGCGATTCGCCAGCGGTGTCCATCCAACAGCAACGGCTACCAGAAAGGCCCCGGCCAGCACGCCGATATAGCCAAGCGTCACTCTGCCCGGACGTTGAGCCATGAATCTCTATTTCCGCTTGGCCAGAATCTTTTCGATCTCGCCCGCCTCACGCGGCAGGGCAGCGGTCATTAGCTTACCGCCGTTCTCCGTAATCAGGACCAGATCTTCAATCCGGATCCCGATCCCTTCTTCCGGAATATACAAACCGGGCTCCACGGTGATTATCATGTTCGGACCCAGCGGCAGCGCTGGGTCTACCGGATCGTGAACGTCCAGGCCAACGTGGTGGCTGACGCCATGCGTATAGTATTTTCCAAGCGGCTCGCCATGCTTGTCTTTGCCGTGGCTGTTGAAGTAGTCCACCACAATCTTGTTCAGGCTGTTAGGCGAGGTCTTTCCCAGCATCATTCCCGGCTTGATGGCATCCAGTACGGCATTCTGCGCGCCCAGTACAATGTCGTACAACTCGTGCTGGCGCGGCGTGAACTTCCCGTTCGCCGGAATGGTGCGTGTGATATCGCTGCCATACATAGCGCATTCCGCGGCCACATCCATCAGAACCAGTTCGCCCTGATCAATAGTGCGGGTATTCTTCGAATAATGCAGAATGGCTCCGTTCGGGCCCGACCCCACGATGGGCGCATAGGAATGCCGTTCGCATCCAGCCGAAAAGTAGAGGCCGGACATCACCGCGGCCACCTGAAACTCCTTCACGCCCGGCTTCGTCATTAACCAGGCGGCACGGTGAGCGGCTACGCTGACATCGGTAGCGTGTTGGATCAGCGCAATCTCAGCGGCGGACTTATTCATCCGCAATCGCGCGATGGGCAGCTTCGCATCACTGAAATCCCGCAGCGGCATCAGCCGTTTCAGGTCGTCAACCTGCGGCTCATCAAATAGCGTAAAGATACGCTTTCCGGATTCCGCCCATTTATAAAGATTGGCTTCGAACTTCTCCGTGGGCAGCACGGTATCAAAACCCGTAGCCGCCTGGACTCCGGAATCCTCGGCGGCCAGCTTCGGACCGGTCCAGCGCTCCTGCTCGACATTGCGCCGCGGGATTAACAGCACTTCGGTGGAAGGCGTCAGCACCAGGATGGCCCCCGGTTCGGTCCAGCCGGTCAAGTAATAGAAATTGGCTTCCTGAAAGAACCCGGAACGAAGATCGCCGTGCTCTTTTTCGCTGCGTCCGAAGAGGATAGTGACCGCGTCGCCATTCGCTTTCCGCAGCTCGGCGCGCCGGCCGCGATATTCATCAATCGAGATTCTGTCGGCCCCGAAAGCGGAAATGAGAAACAGTGCAAAGGCCGCAAATCCACGCAAAGCGTTCATGCAAGAAGTATACAAAGATCCTCCATTCCACCACTGGCGCGCGGTCTCACTACACGGCTACAGGGCGCACCGTACAGGCGTTCAAATAGGTGCACGCAAGAAAGATCAGCTCGCGTAACATTGGTTCGAACTCCTTTTCCGGCGCCGTCGATTCCAGCAGCCGGCGGCTGACACCGGTCATCACCCCCTGCAGCATCGCAGCCACAAGCTGAGGGTCGGTCGTGAGCGGCGCCTCGGCGGTCTTCAACATGGCAACAACGGCCCGATTCGACTTCATTCCCCGTTCCTGGACGATCTTCGCCCCATCAATATCGGCGCTGACCGCATAGAGCGCGACACTCGCCTTCGCATCCCTCATCTTCGCTCCGAGGAATGCCGTCATCAGCGCGCTCGCCATCTGTTCGAGCCCGTTCCCTCGCTGCTCCCCGCAGACCCGTTCAATTGCCTCCGTCACCTCGTCCATGTGTCGCTCCAACACGGCCTTCAGCATCGCGCTCTTATTCGGGAAATATTGGTAGAGGGTTCCCACAGACACGCCGGCTCTTCGCGCTACGTTGGTTGTCGTGAGGCGTTCCTTTCCCACCTGCAGCAAAACCTGAATAGCCGCTTCCAGAATGGCGTCCACGGTGGCGGCGGATCGGGCTTGAACAGGCGATTTACGCGGCTCTAAGACGGCCTGAGAGCGCAGAGGCAAATGCGAACTCCTAAACTGAAGCTTGTTTCATCTAAACATAGTGAACACGGTCACCGCACCAGAATGACCGGCGACAAGGAGAAACGAGATGACGAACACGACAAACCTGGGCGGCAGCTTCACGCTGCCTGGCACCTCAATCAGCGTGAATCGAATGGGCTACGGCGCCATGCAGCTTGCAGGCCCGCAGGTCTGGGGGCCGCCACGTGATATGGAGGCTGCAATCGCGGTTCTGCGGGAGGCCCTTGAGGCGGGAATCAACCATATCGATACCAGCGATTATTACGGTCCTCACGTGACCAACCAGATCATCAAACAGGCTCTCCACCCCTATCCGGACGAACTGATCATCGTCACCAAAGTAGGGGCGCGGCGTCTGGAGGACAAGTCCTGGGTCCACGCGCTTTCGCGTCAGGAACTGATCGACGCGGTGCACGACAATCTTCGGAACCTCGGAGTCGAAACGCTGGATGTCGTCAACCTCCGCGTCGGAGCAGTGATGGAGCCCTCCGAAGCATCCATCGAAGAACCAATGACCGTGCTCACCGAACTGAAGCATCAGGGACGGATTCGTCATATCGGGCTTAGCAACGTCACAAGCAGGCAGTTGGCCGAAGCCCAGCAGATTTCAGAAATTGTCTGTGTGCAGAACTACTTCAACCTGGAGCACCGCAAGGACGAAGCCTTCCTCCATGAGCTTGCCGCTCAAGGGATCGCCTATGTACCGTTCTTTCCCCTGGGAGGTTTTAGCCCCCTCCAGTCGTCGGTGCTGGATCACGCCGCGGCAACTCTTGGCGCGACGCCCATGCAGGTAGCACTCGCCTGGCTGCTGCAGCGCTCGCCCAACATCCTACTGATCCCCGGCACCTCATCGGTGAAACATCTTCGTGAGAATCTCACGGCTGCCGCGCTGGATTTTCCACCCGATGTACTCTCCAACCTCGATTCAATCGGTTCCTCGACCAGCGTTTAGCCGCGCTTTTGTATCCTTGAGAGGAACAGTTTGGAGGCACATGGCTAAAATCGTGAATTCCCGCTGCGTATTGGCGGTATGTGACCTTGCGCTATCGACGCGTTACTATATCGACGTCCTGGGATTCAGCAAGGATCCGATTGACGCCGAGGGCTGGAGCTTCCTCACTCGCGATACGTTCCGGGTCATGCTGGGCGAGTGCAAGGGAGAGCGGCCGGCGGGCGAGTTGGCAAATCATTCCTACTTCGCCTACTGGAACGTCGAGGGAGTGGACGAACTCTACCGTGAGCTTGTGGCAAAAGGGGCGCTGGTTTCGTCCGCGCCCGCCAACAAACCGTGGGGACTCAGGGAATTTGGGATGAGCACTCCGGACGGCCACAGAATTGTGTATGGTGAAATGATCTGAGTGCCCCCCACACCAGTCTTGTACGAAGAAGACTTCAGACACCTTCAGGATGTGATCGAGCGCGTTTCTTTGGACGCGAACGCGCATGCCGCTCAATCGTCAACAGCCTGGCTTTCATAGCGGCCGGCATCGCGAAAGGTCACAAGCAGGACAAATTCGCCTTCTCTGCAGGCGAGAAAGCGAACATCCTGATTCAACTTGTTGCCGACTGCCTTTTCCTGATGGTCACCTTCGACACGCGTTCGACCCTGGGCCTCGTCCGTCTGCACGTACGCAAAAGTGGCGAAGCTACGGACCGCATCTTGCAGGCATTGAAAGCGAAGGCACACGCAGCCGGGTTGGAGACTCCGTTCGCTAGAATTTCCGATGCCTGCGCCACACCTATTTAATGTTGATAAAAAGCCCGTTCTGACTGACCATCTGAGAGTTCGAGAAATTCAAAGCATTGGGCGGTCCCATCAGAATTTGGACACTCGACTGCGGTGGAAACTTGAAATTCTTCAGGTCCGGATTGTTATTCACGAGTGTCGCGAGATCAGGAACGAACACGCTGAGCTGATACACATTCCCTGGAAGCCCGTTGACAGGTCCCGCTGTCGCTGCGATTCCGTTGGAATAGAATCCATCGATGAACACTGCCGGCGTTAGTGCCGTGACTGCGTAACCGTTGGATATAACGAACTGCCCCGCGCCGGCAACAAAAATCGTGACAGCCGACCCGGGCGCCGCCGGATTCGAAGGTGAGTTCAACGTGCCGTCGCTATTCAGAATATATCCTTGCCCAGCGCCGCTCCCGTCGACCGAGTAAATGCCCGGCGCAGCGGCCGCGGCAGGCGCGAACACCAAATTCGAGAGCGTGCCGTTGCTCGAAACTTGCAGCGTATGATCACCCGAAGGACCAGCGGTGTCCGGCAGCACGGCCACGATCTTCGTAGCACTGGCCGACACCGTGGCGAGCGGCACGCCATCGACGATGATCTGCGCGCCATTCCCAAATCCTGCTCCTAATGCCAGAATCGGCTCACCCGGAGCCAATGGCCCCGCAATGTGGCTGGCGTAGTTCTGTACCGTATCGAGGCGTAAAACAGGCGCAGGCGTCAGCGCGATCTTATTCGCGATCAGAAGATTGCCCACCGAGAACGACGCTCCATTGTCCCCGCCAATAAATGTGCCTCCAGGGCTTAGCGTGGAACCCGCCAAAAGAATATTCCCGTTGCCGTCCGGGACAGCCCCGTGTGCGGCAAACGGCCGTGCATCGCCCAGGTAGGTGGAGAAAAGAAGATTCGAAAGATTCGAATCGAACGCGGCGACAAATCCCGATCGTGGAGAGAACGACGTCTGAAACGGCGCATGTGTCGGAAAGTTCTTTGAATCGGTGTAGCCGCCGACGATCACCGTGCCCGTGGTATCGACAGCAACACTGGTCGCCGTGTCAGGCAATTCGCCGCCCAGCAGCGTTGCGGCCAGCAGATGGGTGAGGCTGCTATCCCACTTCGCCACGAAAGCATCGGCCCCTCCCCCGGATAGCGGAGCAGGTTGGAAGGCTCCGGATGTCGCGGGAAACTTGACAGCGGACGACGTGGTGGAACCCGCCACATACACATTGGAATTGGCATCCAGCGCCAGGGCCGCCACGTTGCCGAGCCCGGCCTGAACCGCCGACGCCAACAACGCCGTGCCCGTTGGATTCAACTCCACCACGCTCGGACTGGTGCCGCTCGAAGGGACAATCCCCGGATTATTGGCCGTGCCGATAAAAGCGTTCCCGGCCGCGTCCACCGCGAGCGCCGGCGCTCCCGCCACCACGTTCTTTTGATTGTCGGTGGAGACATACGTTGAGTAGATCAGGCCGGTCCCCTTGCTGTTGAACTTGGTAACGAACGCTGAGAGTGGGCCTATTACGCCGAAAAACCCGTTCGACGTAACGCTCTGTTGAAAGTCGGTCTGATATGCGCCCGCAGTAGTGGGCAGGCCGCCGCCGCTGGCGCCGGAGACGAAAGGATTACCAGCAGAATCCACGGTGATCGCTGCGACGCCGCCATCCGTAAAGTAGGTCGCCCAATCACGCGAACCGTCGGGTTTCAGTTTCAACACAAAACTCGATAGCGCCTTTGTGGAAGGCAGTTGGAATAGATAGGCGCCTGCGCTCACGGGCAAGTCCGCAGAGTTAGTAGTTCCGGTGACATAAAGGCTTCCGTCGGTCCCCACCGCCAACGCCACAGCGGCATCGCTGCCGCTCCCGCCGAAATATGTCGAGTAGACGATGTTGCCGTTGTTATCTAGCTTCATCACAAAGGCGTCCGTCGATGGCGCCGAAATCTCAAACAGTTTTGGTCCAGCCGCAATCAGCTGCACTACCGAAGGCTCGTTTGGGCCAACCGCGGAAGTGGTAGCGAAGCCGTCCGTCGATTTCACAATCCCATAGCCGGACAGGTTGCCATAGAGCGCCGGACTATTGGGATCGGCCGCCAGAACTGTGGTAACTCCCGCCAGCTTCAAACTCCAGGTACCGCCCCCGTCACTGCTTTGATAGATGCCTGCCGAAGTGCCTGCGTAAAGAACGCCGGACTGGTGAGGGTCGAGTACAAAGGCTAACAAGGCAGCTTGATTTGGGAGCGAGGATGTTCGCAGAAACGTCAGCCCGGAATCGGCGCTTTTAGAGATTGTGTTGCCGTCGACAAAATACAGTGTTCCAGGACTCGCCAGGTCGAACGCCACCACGCTGAAGGAATTTCCGCCGGCAACCATAGTCCATGTGTTGCCGTCATCTGCGCTGCGCACCAACCCCAGGGCGCTCGATCCGAAAAGCACGCGCGGCCCTGCCGGCGCGATCCAAATACCCCGGACATCGATGGTGGCATCGCGCAGGAGTGGAATCCCATTGTTAATCGCGGTCCACGTCAAGCCGCCGTCGGTGCTCTTGTGGATGCCCAGCGTGGACGTCCCGGCATAGACCGTATTTGAATTGGTTGGATCCACCGCAAGGCCAAACACACTGGCGCCCGGCGGGAACTGGAAGACCATGGCCCATGTGGACCCGGCATCGTTGCTCTTCCAGACCTGGCTGCCGGCTGCGGCGTAGAGCGTGGCAGGCGCGGCCGGAGCGGCAGCTAGGGAATTGATCGCAGGAAGATTCGCAGGAAGCAGCCTGGCCGCGCTCCCCGTGGCGATATCGATGCGCACCAGCATAGAGCCGCCCGGCGTGGCCTGGGTTCCGGACGTGGTAGGAAAATCAAGCGACGTGGTCGAACCCGCAATATACAGGTTCCCTCGCGCGTCAGCCATAGCCGCGGCAACCGCGGTATTCCCGGAGCCACCGGCTGTCTTGACCCACTGCAACGCCGGTGCGAAGTCAGCGGCGCCGGCCGTCCATGAAATTGCCAGGCCGAGGACCACAATTAGCAGCTTTTGCAAAAGTTGAATCTCCCACAGAATTGGACGCAGATTCCCGGAATCAGATAGGGGCAGGAAGAATCAGCACCCCGTTGCGGGGATTAACGCGGACGGTTACAGTATCGCAGAATCTCCCACCGGCACTCCGAAAACAGGCCATCTCACACCTCCTGTGGGATAATCGGCACATGCGAACCGAATGGGTCAAGCAGCGTGAGAACGACAAGATCCGTACACAGATGCACTACGCCCGCAAGGGCATGGTTACCGGCGAAATGGAATATGTCGCGCGCCGCGAAAATCTGTCCCCGGAACTGATCCGCGCCGAAGTCGCGCGCGGCCGCATGATCATCCCGGCCAATATCCACCACGCCTCGCTGGAGCCAATGTGCATCGGCATCGCCTCCAAGTGCAAGATCAATTCCAACATCGGGAACTCAGCCGTCACCTCGAATATAGATGAGGAACTGGAAAAGCTCCAATACTCGGTGAAATACGGCGCCGATACCGTGATGGATCTCTCCACCGGTGGTGACATCCCGCGGATTCGGAAAGCCATCATCAACGCCTCAACCATTCCCATCGGCACCGTCCCCATCTATGAAGCGCTCACCCGCGTGCGCCGGGTGGAAGACCTGACCATTGGCATCATGCTCGAAGTGATTGAAGAACAGGCCGAGCAGGGCGTTGACTACATGACCATCCACGCCGGCGTCCTCGTCCAATACGTCCCGCTCGCCCGCAATCGCATCACGGGTATCGTCAGCCGCGGCGGGTCCATCCTGGCCGAATGGATGGTGAAGAATCATAAACAGAACTTCCTGTATGAACGCTTCGAAGACATCTGCAAGATTTTGCAGAAGCACGACGTCAGCTTCTCACTGGGTGATGGACTGCGGCCCGGCTCACTAGCCGATGCAAGTGATGCCGCCCAGTTCGCCGAACTGAAAACCCTCGGCGAACTCACCAAAGTTGCGTGGGACTACGACGTTCAAACCATGATCGAAGGCCCCGGCCACATCCCGCTCGATCAGATCAAGCTGCAGGTCGACAAGGAAATGGAACTCTGCCATGAGGCCCCGTTCTACACCCTCGGACCGCTGGTGACGGATATCGCGCCCGGCTACGATCACATCACGTCAGCCATAGGCGCCGCCATGATCGGCTGGCACGGCGCTTCCATGCTTTGTTACGTCACCCCGAAAGAACACCTCGGCCTGCCCAACAAAGACGACGTGAAGGCCGGTATCATCGCCTACAAGATCGCCGCCCATGCCGCGGACATTGCCCGGCACCGCCCCGGCGCTCGCGACCGCGATGACGAGCTCTCCCGCGCCCGCTATAACTTCGACTGGAACCGGCAGTTTGAGCTGTCCCTCGACCCGGAAACCGCGCGCTCGATGCACGATGAAACACTGCCCGAGGAAGGCTTCAAGGACGCGCATTTCTGTTCCATGTGCGGACCCAAGTTCTGCAGCATGAACATTCACTCGAAGACGGCGGAGTTCACCGCCGAACAAGCCGAGGCAGTGCTGGCCGAATCAACCGATCCTGGAAGACAACTGGTGAACCTGGCCGGGGACTAATTGCCCTCGTCAATTACCTCGATCGCATTGATGCAAGCGTAATTTCGTTGTGTCACAAATGTGAGATTCAGCTTCCCCTGCGCGTTGGCGCGCAGGCCCGTGAATTTCTTCTCCACGGCGCGGAACGATTGTCCCGCTTCCTTGAAAATATCAAAGGATTCCAGCAGCGCCCGTCCGTTGCAGTACACATCGAACACCCGGCTGCCCACGCCGCTGCCATCTCCCCGGTGCGGCCCAAGCCACTGCTCGGCAAAGTGCAGCACAACCGTATATCGTCCCGGAGCAACCGGAATCGCGTAGCTGAAATTCCCGTAGCGCTCGCCCTGATGAATTCCCGGGTCCGGAGTGCCACTCACTTCTTCCTGCCGTTGGACCAGGCGTCCGCCGGACACGTACGACTCCGGTAGCCACATCTGTCCGCGTTTATCCGTGTAGCCGGTTGCGCCGGCTACAAACCGGATGGGCCGCAATCTGTCCCCGTCGCCCGGAACTAACTCAATCGCATTTACAAATGCCCGGTCTTTATAAGACTGAAATTGCAAATGTAAAAATCCGTCATCCGCGGGAGATATTCGCTTGAATACTTTTACATCGGCCGTATTTGCTCCCGATGCGTCCAGAATTACATCGAACGAGTCGAGCAGCGTCTTCCCATTCGCCGAAATTTTGAATAAACGGCTCGTCTCTCCGCCGCCGTCCAGATTTCCATCGCCAAATTTCGTTTCCACGAAGAACAGCCTCAGTTCGTAGACTCCCGGCGCCAGCGGAATGTCGTATCGAAAATCCCCCGACCGCCGGCTCCTGTAAATCGTCGGATCGCTGGTTCGGACCAGCGCGCGGAAGGCATCCGTCGACTGTCCGCCGCCTGAATAAAATTGATCGGCGGACCAGGCCCGGCCCATGGAATCCAAATGGCTGCCGGTTCGGGATCCAGCCATGATCCGTACCGTCTCGCTCGGCGTGCCGGCTACGCTCATCCGGGGCGAATTAGTAACAGCTGCCACCGTTTGCGGCTGTTTCCCGGAACGCGCGCTCCACCACAAACCGGTCGCGGCACCAAGTACAAGGAGGATCGCAGCAGCGGTCCAGTGCCTCCGGACGCCCGCTCTCTCCTGCGGCGGCGCCTCCGCCGGGGCGATCTCGGCAACTGGGTCAGGCTCGGTCCGCAATACAAATCGGGGCGCATACTGGCCCGGCGGAATCACGATCTGCATTGGACGGTTTGCGCCGCCTACTTGATAGAACTGATCCAGCCGCTTGCGCAGCCGGTGCGCTTCCACCCTCACAATCGAGTCGCGCTTCTTATCGAACTCAGGCGGGCGGCCAAAGGCTTCCACCGCGATCGTGTATTCCTTCAACTGGTCCGCTTGGCCTTCAAAATATTTATTGCAGACGAACTCCAGCAGAATCCAGAGGCCCCCGCTGCGTTCGAAAATGCCGGAAGACTGCAGAAACCGCAGCTCTTCCCGGGCCATCTCGATCCGTACGGCCTCCATTGCCTGCGAGTCCATTGGGTCCAGTTGAAGCATGAAAATAGTGCCTGGTAGAGTATATCAACGTTTCAAAACGCCGCGGACGAGCGTTGCAACATGCCGTAACATGCTTGAAAACATTGACTCCGCTCGTCGGTTAGCCCCTTTATCCTTGCCTTCGTTTCGCAGTCCTAATAAAATCGACAGGAATTAGGGGTTCAGCCTAAAAGCAGTTGACTCTTTTGAAGAGTCATTCATATACTCTAAACACAGTAGTCATTGGTTCAGGGAGAATACGATGTTGAGTCTACGTTCGACTTTTGTCTTGATTTGTGCGTTAACGCTGGCGCTGCCCGCATTTTCGCAAACCGGAAGTATTCAGGGTGTCCTCGTGGATTCCGCGGGCGCCTCCATCCCGAATGCCAAGGTCGCCGCCTACGATCAGGCAAAGCAGGTCGTGGCGCGCGAGACCGTTACCGCACAGAACGGAGGCTTCTTCCTCAGCCCGCTGCTGCCAGGCCGCTACACCATCAAGATGGAAGCGCCCGGCTTCAAGGCGGTGGAGAGAACCGATCTCACTCTCGATCAGAACCAGATCATGAACCTCGGCTCAATTGCCGCCGAAGTGGGCCAGACCTCCGAATCGGTCACCGTCGAGGCACAAGTGCCGCTCGTCGAAACCTCCACTTCGCAAAAGTCGTTCGTCATAAGTCAAAAACAGGTCACCGAACTCGCCCTCAATGGCCGCGACTTCCAGTCGCTGATGCGCACGCTGCCCGGCGTTGTCTCAAACGATGCCAGCGACTTCCGGCTCGCCTTCAACAACACCAATTCGTTCAACGTCAACGGCGGCCGCGGCAGTGCGAACAACGTCTTCCTCGATGGCTCCATCAACACCGACGTCGGCGCCAATGACGGTCAGTACACACAGATCAGCCTAGATGCCGTAGGCGAATTCAAACTGCAGACCAGCGCCTTCAATGCCGAGTACGGACGCAGCCCCGGTGTCATGATCAGCATCAACACCAAGAGCGGCGGCAGCCAGTTCCACGGAACAGTCTACGAATTTCTGCGCAACAACGCCTTCGATGCACGCCGGCCATTTGATACCACCGGGACCACCGCGAAGCTGCGCTTCAACCAGTTCGGCGCCAATCTGGGCGGGCCGATCCTCATCCCGAAGTTCTCCACCGGTGATCACAAGAAGCTGTTCTTCTTCTTCAACTACGAAGGCACCCGCGCCACGCGGCCGAACGGCGGGACCTTCATCGACATTCCCAACCAGGCGATACTCGATGGAGACTTCCGCAGCCTGTACCGCTTCAACGCCAACGGATCGCCGCAGTTGATCAGCGGCAGCACCTTCCCCGTCGGCACCATCTTCCAGCCCGGAACCATCGTCCGCGATTCCAGCGGACGCGCCATCGGCGGCACTCCTTATCCAAACAACACAATCCCCAAGTCGCAATGGAATCAGAACGCCCCCGCCTTCATCAAGATCCTCAGCTTCGCTAACCGCGCCAGCGCCTCACCCACTCCGAATAGCCCGGAACTGGTTCGCCTGCCGTTCCAGGACTCCTACAAGTTCAACAAGAACGCCAAAGTGCTGCGCGTGGATTACAACATCAGCCCGAGCATGAACTTCTTCTTCCGCTGGGCTGACGATGCGCAGCAGGAACAGCAGGGCGTTGGAATCTTCGGCAGCACGCCGTATCCGGTCTTCCCCCAGTTCCGCGAAAAGCCCGGTGCAAGCTGGTCCTGGAATCTGGTCAACGTGATCTCACCCAGTATCACGAACGAGGCCATTTTCGCCTACAACCACCTCACGCAGTTGGTGGACGTGGTGCCGGGAACGGATAAAGCCAGCTACGACCGCGACTCTCTCGGCTTCAAATTCAAAGAACTGTATCCGGATCAAAACGTCCGCAACCGTTTTCCCAACTTCAATTGCGCTATCGGATCGTGTAACTTCGCTCCGTTCCAGCCCAACTGGAGAAGCGAAGGCAAGACCTACGCCTGGACCGACAATCTGACCATGACCCGCGGCGCGCACACGTTTAAGACCGGCATCTACTTCAACATGAACGACAACAAGCAGCAGCCCGGCTGGAACGACGCGCTCAATATCAACTTTGGCCCCAGCGCGGACAATCCCGGCGACACCAACAATCAATTCGCTAACATGCTGCTTGGCAACTACACCAGTGTTTCGCAAACCAGCGGTATCTACTACGGCTCGTTCCGCTTCTTCGCCACGGAGTTTTATGGCCAGGATAGCTGGAAGGTGAACAAGCGCCTGACCCTGGAATTTGGCGCACGCTACGTGTATGAAGGTCCCACCTACACTCGCGGCAAGTACTTGCAAAGCTACTTCCAGCCGGATCGCTACGACCGCTCGAAGGCAGTCAGGATCAACACCACGCCCGGCACGGTATTGAACGGCACCATCATTCCGAATTCCGGCGATCCTTTCAACGGACTGGTGCAGGAAGGCACGGCGGGTCTGCCGCTGGGCGGCGTCAATCATCGCCAGAACCAGATTGCACCGCGTTTCGGCGCAGCCTACGATCCCTTCGGCGACGGCAGAACTTCCATCCGTGCAGGCGCCGGTGTGTTCTTTGAGCGCATTCAACAGAACGTCTACAACTTCGGTGGACTCGGCAATCCTCCGCTCGTCTTCACGCCGACCCTCTACGGCGGCAACCTCGACAACATCTCACCGTCCCAGGCCTCCAGCGGAACCCGCGCTCCAGTCGGCCTGACCGCCGTGGATCAGAAAGGCCAGAACCCAACCATCTACGCCTGGTCCTTCGATGTGCAGCGCGAACTCGGCAGCAAGACCTCCATTGACGTGGGCTACGTAGGCAACACCTCACGGCACCTGTTGAACCGCCGCGACCTCGGTCAATTGCCGCTGAACACCACCACCGCCCCGGGCAGCACACTGCTTAGCAGCGTCAACTTCACCAACAACGCAATCCGGCCGTACCCCGGCTTCACCGGAATCACCTATACGGAATTCAGCGCCACCAGCAACTACCATGCGCTCCAGACCCGCGTCAGCCGGCGCTTCGCCTCCAACTTCACCGGCAACATTAGCTACACCTGGTCGCGCGCCATGGATCAGGCAGACAACGACACAGACACCATCGGCTACTACCTCAACCGTCACCGCGAAGTCGGCCCCGCCGGCTTCGACCGTACGCACATCTTCACGCTCGATTACGTCTACGAACTTCCCAAGCTGAAGAACGCGAACGCGCTGGTCAAAGGTGTTGTGAATGGCTGGCAGATTTCCGGCATCACCCGCTTCTGGTCGGGCTCTCCGTTGAATATCACCTCGAACGGGAATCCCGGCACTCTCGGCGGCGGTGTTCGCCCCGATTATCTTGGCGGCCAGATCTACCCTGACAACCAGAACCGCTTCAATTATTTCAATCCGCTTGCCTTCGGCCGCCCCGCCGATGGCACCCTGGGCAATGTGGGCAGAAATGCACTGCGCGGCCCCGGCATCAATCAGTGGGACATCTCGGCCTTCAAGAATACGAAGATCACTGAGAGAGTCACGGCGCAGTTGAGAGTGGAGACCTTCAACACCTTCAACCACACGCAATGGGCAACAGTGAACACCGGCTTCAACGTCCCCAACCCGTCCCAGGCTGTTACGGACGCCACCAGGGGCACCGTGGGGCAGGTCAGCAATACGCGGGACCCGCGCAACATTCAGTTCGGATTGAAGCTTCTGTTCTAAACTGAGTTCGTGCGGTTTTTAGCGGTATTCGTCTTGTCGGCGGTGGCCTTGGCCGCCGCCGACCCCATCGAAACTACCTTCGAGCAAGCCCTTCAAGCACTCTCCTCCCACGATTACGCTCGCGCCGAACAAGGTTTTCAGGCCGTCCTGAAAACCAGGCCAGGCAACCTCGGCGCCCTGGGCAACCTCGGCGTTGTCTACTCCCGCACTCATCAGTATGCAAAAGCGATTCAAACGTACCGGCAAGCGCTACGATCGGCCCCTGCTGACCAAGGCCTCCTGCTGAATCTGGGGCTCGCCTACATCAAGCAGGAACAGTATTCCGACGCCAAGCCTTTATTCGCCAGAATCGTGGAAGCCCGTCCGGCGAATTCACAGGCGCAGCAGCTTCTGGCCACGTGCCAGCTGTATACCAGTCAGGTGAGCGAAGCGGTATCCCGTCTGGAGACGCTCCGCGCGGCCCAACCCCGCGACGCGGGCGTGCTCTACCTGCTCGGCCTCGGCTACTACCGGCTCGGTGAGAAGGAAAAGGCCGGTGCGCTTGCCACGGAGTTGATGTCGGCCGGCACCGCCGCCCAGGCGCAGTTTCTGATGGGACGCGCGGCTTATGAAGGCGGCCTCTTTGATGATGCGGCAGGCTACCTGGAGAAGGCGCTGCAGGCCGATCCAAACATCCCCGGCGGGCAGCGCGAGCTGGGGAAGACCTACATCAGCCTGCGCCGGTCCAGCGACGCTCTAACCGCCTTAAAGCTGGCCATAGCGGCGGACGCGGCCGACGCGGAAGCGCTCTACTTCCTCGGAGGCGCACTGGTGCAGGAGGGCAATTTTGACGCCGCGATTGCACCGCTGGAGTCAGCCCGCTCACGGAACCCCGATTTCTGGGGCAATTATTATTACCTCGGCCGCGTTCGTCTGGCACGGAACAATCCGCAGGAAGCCGCGAAGCTGCTCGCCGAAGCCGCGCGCCTGAACCCGGACGAAGCGGCCATCTACTACCAACTCGCTCGCGCCCTCAAGCAGGCGGGGCGGAATGACGAATCGCTAAAGGCTCTCGCCCAGGTCAAGAAACTGAAAGCAAGCAAACTCGTGGAGGCGGCCGGGACCTTAGAATGTCCCGTAACCTCCCTCGATAGCCCCCCGAAGCTGATGAGCCCGCTGAAACCCCTCGAAGACGCCGTCCGTGCCGCCGGCTACAACGGGACGGTGCGCGTTCAGTTGACAGTCACCGTAAAAGGAGATGTGGCAGGCGTCCGCGTCACTCCGGCCCATCTCCAGACGGCTTCCGCGGTGATGGAGGCCATCCGCCACTTGCGCTTTTGTCCTGCCGTCGTGTTGAACCGGCCCAAGGAGGTTCCGCTCGAAATGAACATCAAGGCTCAATTACCCCCTTCCATTCCGCGAAAATGAGGCGTAGAATCATTTCGACATGTTAAGGAGGTGCTGACAATGTTTGACAGCCTCGATGACCAAATGAAAGTGCACGAGCAGAAGGAGAGCTCGCCAGCCGAGCGCTGGCTGCGGTGGGCAGCGGTAGCAATTGTTTCAATCCTTCTATTTGGCGGACTATATTACGGCGTAAGAATGTTGGAGTAATTCTTAATCCTGCAACAATACGGCCGGTGAAAGGCGGGGGCTGATCGCGTGCATTAGCTTTTTGACCCTGGAGGGATAGTCTGCGTTTGAGTTGTAGGTATGCAGTATCCCTTCGACGCCTTTATTTTTGTACAGCTTAGAAGTGGAAAGCCGCTTCGCCACGGCGTGGATCCCGGCCTTCACAGAAGGAAACTTTTCCTCGCACGAAGCCCAGCCTAAAATATTATTATTTTTATATTCTTTGCCGCCGCCGGATTCCACAACAGAAATACTCGGCAGTAAGCGCCAGTCCAGTTTGTTCTGGTCCGCGGCAAGAATGAAATCCCCAACATGATCCTTGGCGGGTGCGCGGCGTTCCTCGAAGAAGCGCTTCAAAAGCGCAAATCGCGGATCGTTCTTGAAGTCCTTAACCTGTGCATTATCAAGGGAATGCGGCAATACAGGAGTGGCTAGGAGTCCGGCGAACATGATAATGCCTTGGGAGACAAGTTTTCTCAAGTTGTTTTCCTCCTTAAGTGTATGATTTTATTGCAACTTACACGGGGCAGTCGCCCGCGCCCAAAAGAGGCTACAGAAAGACGGTGGAGGGAGATAACATCACCAGAGTATAGCAGACCGGGAGGCCAAAACTCAAAAGAAAAAGGGCGCGGAACGTGTCCGCGCCCTTACTAATTCTTTTTTGGATTAATTGTTACGTAGTTGACTTTTTCGCCGTCATCTCGCGCGTGCCGCGGGGGCTTTCCACTTTGAATTGAATCTCGTTGCCGGAGATCTTACCCGTGTACGGCATCTTCATCTCGTTGCCGTTCCTTTCCATCTTCACGACGAAGGAAACGGTGTCGCCGTCCACCTTGCCGTCCGAAATCTTGTTCTCACCCATTGGCGTGCTGACCGTACCGCTCAGCGTGCTGCCGTCCTGCTTCAGGTCGAATGTCTGGGTCCGGGTCTCGCCATCGCGCCCCTTGGTCTCCGCCGTCCATTTGCCAGTGATATCGGCTGCGAACGCACCTGTAGTGAATAGGGCCAGCGCAACCGTCAAAATCAGAAACAGTCTCAGTTTCATTAGGTTTTCCTTTTCCGCAGCCTTAGTCGGGCCTGCAGCGTCAAAATCAGTTACAGCGTAAGGATGGCCCGGTTAGACCCGAAGTTACAGGAGGAGTACTGAATTTACATTAGTTGACAAACCGGCTAATGCACTCCTCCCATCAACTTCTTGATAGGATTCACCATTGCCGCCAATACCAGGCCCAGCACGATGCAGAATGCCGCTACGATGCCAAATAGCGAGGCAACTCCGAATGAGCCGTACACAGACGCCAGCCGCCCGCCGATGTAATTTCCCACCGCGTTGGCCAGGAACCAGATCCCCATCATCAGCCCCACAAACCGCACCGGTGCCAGCTTGGTCATCGCGCTCAACCCAACGGGGCTGAGGCAAAGCTCGCCGATCGTGTGTAGCAGATAGCACACCCATAGGTAAGCCGAAGTCACCTGCACGCCGTTCGCGGCCGCCAGCGCACCGGCCACCATCACCAGGAATCCCATCCCCACCAGCACCAGTCCGAGTGAAAACTTCGCCGGGCTCGACGGCTCCCGTTTTCCCAAACGCACCCAGATCCAGCCCATCACTGGTGCCAGCGTGATAATGAACAGCGAGTTCACCGCCTGGAACCAGCTCGCCGGATATTCAAAGCCCAGGATCACCTTCGACGTGCTGCGTTCGGCAAACAGATTCAGCGTGGACC
>JBDUEM010000119.1:0-21228 GCA_040002435.1 Bryobacteraceae bacterium | reverse complement strand
GTGCCGCGATCAGGGCCGCGCAGAGCAACATCGTAAGCGCAAGGAATCGCCTCATACCCATATTGTATCGCCGCTGCTCCAGGCGGCTTAGATCGGTAGTGTCCTGATCGTGCCTTGAACTTTACCTCGCGACGCTTCTCGGCCGGATCGACAACTCATGCACCTGCTCAATCTCGCCGATGTCTGCAGATATACGCATATTCGATCAGTATTAAAAGGAGAAAATCGGTGGTGGCAGGTCGGGAACGAACACTATTTCGGTGGTGTTGGCGCACATGATCCTGTAGACTAGCCAAGCAGAGGGTTCCTTGCCAACCGAAAAGACGAAAAGCACCAAAACACGAAACCTCATCGTCTTAGTTGCGATATTGCTTCTCGCCGCTTTCCTGCTTGGCTTCATCCCTCAGTACCAAAACGCCGCCCAGTCACGCGCTGAATCCGCCGCGAAGAGCCAAACCATTGCGACGCTCCAGCGTGAAGCCACGCTGTCAAAAGCCCGCGACCTCGCGAGCGTGCTCTACCTCGAGCTGACCCGTAAGAACTACGGTGTCGCCGAAAAGCAGGCGACCAACTTCTTCAACCATCTGCGTAGCATGACAAGCGATGCCGCATTCGCGCCCCTGCAAGGCGGCTTGCAGGATATCCTCGGTCAAAGAGACACGGTAATTTCTGGTATCGCGAAGTCGGATCCGGCGGTGGAAGCGCGAGTACGCGACATGGTGCTGCGGGTGAACCAGCTGGCATTGCCGTGACACACCATCGTGTCTCGCGGTTGGTTGTGGTCCAGATCTTGCCGCAGCGTCGCGCCTTGCAGCGCGATTCCCGCGAACATACTGCGGGTCCGGGACCACGACAGAACGTCGCCATGGAGAAGAGCATCGGTCTGCACTGACGTTGAGCGGCCAACCGCGCCTGCCGCCGGCGGATGCTCCTGCTCCCAGCGTGAATCGACTCGCTGGAAGCACACCGGTGGCACGCTGAAGCCGGTCGACATGTCAGTCGCCGCGATTGCCGGAACAATTCCCAGGAGAAATACTGCCGCTAATCTGTTTCTCACGATTTGCCCATGCCGTGCCACCCTGAGTTTTTTCGAAGACATCCCGGACGTGTGTGGCGTAGACTTAGTTGAAATCACATGCTGTAACGGTTGGAGGGCCAATGAAGGTTCAGATCAATAGCGACAAGACAGTTGCAGTGGACGATAGCCTGATCGCTTTTGTCGAAGGCGAGGTGAACCGGGTGTTGGATAGGTTCGTCCTTAAGCTCACCAGAGTCGAAGTTCATCTCAGCGACGTCGACAACAGGAAGACCGGCCAGGCAGACAAGCGCTGCATGGTTGAGGCGCGGCCGGCCGGAGCACGGCCTTTGAGCGCGACCGCGAAGTCAACGAGACTGGCGTCCGCGGTCGGCGACGCACTGGGCAAGATGCAGCGTTCGCTGGACACCTTCTTCGGCCGTAAGGGCAGGCGCGCGGTAACAGTCTTAGCGTCGGTGCCGCCGGCAAAAAAGACGGCGGTTAAGAAAGCTGCCACAAAGAAGGCCGCCACAAAGAAGGCCGCTGTTAAAAAAGCCGCCGTCAAAAAAGCCGCCATCAAGAAGGCTGCGGTCAAAACAGCCGAAGCGCCGGCCTCGCGTGGCCCCAAGAAGAAGCGGATCTACCAAGCCCGCCGCAAGCCCTGGCCGAGCAGGTAGCCGCTGCTAAGCGGAAGGCCGGCACTATTCGAACGTGGTATTGAGTGAGCCTTCCTTGCCCTCGTCCGCATAGCCTGACAGCGCCTCGTTGACCAGGAAGTTTCCAGCACGCAGACAATGCGCCCGCCGTTAAGATCGCTGGCGGCCCATTCTCCGGCTTCCATAGGCGCGGTTAAATGCCGTCGGCGTGCACGCGGTCTCGTGGGAGAAGAGACGGCCTCGTCGGAAATAGCCGCCCTTCCGGCCAGTCCGGAGATCACACCTGGCATCGCTTCAAGGACTCATCCATATTCGGTGCCCGCGCCAGGATCTGCCCTGCCGCAAGCGTCGTCGCCCAGACCATCTGATCCAATCGTCTCCGATAATCAATTGAGCATTGAGGAGATTCGAAATGTCGCGAATGGGTTATGGCATCAAGTTTTTTGGAATGATCTTAGTCCTCTGGACGGTTTCGTGGGGCCAGACTCCTCCGGATTCGGCCCCGGTCGTCGTCGGAGGTCATGCACTGTTCAACATTCAAACGAGTCTTGGGCCGTTCAGTGCCCAAGCCCGGGCGGCGGCAATCAAGGTCAGATTGACCAGTCTCACCAAGGATCTCACCGCGTCCCTCGATTCAATTACGGCGGTCGTCGGCGAGGCGAGCACCGATGTGGTGATCGGTGACCGCGTTCTATTGACTATTACCGACGCTGACGCCGCGGCAGCCGGGAAGACAAGAGGCGAACTGGTGGCTGATCGCATTATGATCGTCAAAGCCGCGGCGACCGCCCTGCGCAACGAATACAGCACTCGCAGCCTGGTAACGGGATCGATCTTCACGGTTCTGATCAGTACAGCGTTTATCATCCTCCTGATTCTGTTGGCAAGGCTTCGGTCCGTGGCGATCGTCAGGCTGCAGCGCGTGGAGATTCGGCCTCTCCGCCTGCAGAAAGTCGATCTGATGTCCTCCGGTCAGATCAAGGCCGGCATCATTCAAATGGTCAAGGCGATCCGTTTGCTTCTGGTCCTGATCGCTTTCTATGTGTACGTTCCACTGGTCCTCGGCTTCTTCCCCTGGACACGCGAATACGCGCCAAGGCTTGTCGAGTTCATGGTTGTGCCGCTTCGATCCGCAGGGCACGCCATCCTCGACTACCTGCCTCGCCTGGTCGTCGTGCTCATTTGCGCCGCCGGGGCATACTTTCTGATCCGAATTTCGCATTTTCTTTTTCGGGAGTTAGGCCGGGGGAGAATCGCATGGCCGGGGTTCTATCCGGAATGGGCTGCGCCCACTCACAAGATTCTCCGGCTATTGATTTTGGCCGTCACGCTGGTTGTGGTGTTCCCATATCTGCCCGGTTCTGGTTCGCCCGCATTTCAGGGAATCTCCATTTTCCTGGGCGTGCTGTTGTCCCTGGGCTCGACATCAGCCATTGCCAACATCATTGGCGGTGTAATCCTCACCTATACCAGAGCGTTTCACGTGGGCGACCGGGTCAAGATCGCGGACACCGTGGGAGACGTTGTAGAAAAGTCGCTCCTCGCCACGCGCATTCGCACCATCAAGAACGAGTTCATCACCGTGCCGAACTCCATGGTTCTTGGCAGCCACATTATCAATTTCAGCGCCTCCGATATCGGTGCGCCGCTCATTCTCCACAGCTCCATCACGATTGGTTACGACGCACCGTGGCGGCAAGTGCAAGATCTGTTGGTCGCGGCCGCATTGCGGACCTCACTCGTCATCAAGGAGCCGGCGCCATTTGTTTTGCAGACCAGCTTGGACGACTTTTACGTAACCTACCAAATCAACGCATATACACGGGAACCGGCGCGCATGGCGATGACATACGCCGAGTTGCACCAGAACATTCAGGATTGCTTCAACGAGGCCGGTGTAGAAATCATGTCGCCCCACTACGGTTCGCTGCGAGACGGAAATCTCACGACAATTCCAGCGAACCATCTGCCGAAGGACTACTCGGCGCCGTCATTTCGATTCCAACGGAGTCGTGACGAGCCGCGGTTCGACGAATCCGAGGCGAGGTAATTTACCAGCAGCACTGCCTGATGGGATGGGCGATCTTCCTGACTATGTTCCGTTCCGCTTTGACCGCGGGCGGATTACATGGACAATCTTCCTGCTAGGAGACGCCCCCTACCGCTCCCGCCGGAAACCGATACGGCCGCACGAATTGTTCTTTTCTCAATACTGCGAAGTGGATTTGGATATCCGCCAGGAAACGCAGAGATGCGAGATAGTACCCACCCTAACTACGGCCTGTAGGCATAAGAATGCATCGCGCCCGTTTTGGCGGTTTCCGTGTCTTTGTTTGGAAAAGGTTTTGCCGGAAATGACGGAAAATAATCCTGCCAACGTTAGCTAAAACGACCCCTCGCCTTCTTTCCCCGGCCTTTTTGTGATAATGTTTGACCCAAATGGAGGACACCCGGATGATACGCATCTCAATAGTAAGTATCTTTTTTCTTGCCGCTACCTGTTTAGCTCAAGACCGCGGAACCATTACTGGAACCGTTACCGACGCCGCGGGGGCGTCTGTACCTGGGGCGACCGTGAAGGGAACGAATCCAGCCACGGGCCAAACACAAACAAGCTCAACCAACGCGGAGGGTACATATAGTCTGCTCTACCTTCCAGTCGGAATTTACACGGTGAGCGCCGAAAAAATCGGATTCAGAACGGCTGAAGCCTCTAACATATCCGTCAATGTGTCGACGACAATCCGCGTCGACCTCAAGCTCGAAGTCGGCCAGGTTTCGGACAAGATCGAGGTTACGTCCGTGGCCCCGGTTGTCGTTACCGAAAGGAGCGACCTGGGCACGGTCGTTACTACGAAAACCATCATTGACCTGCCGCTATCGCTGTCTGGCGGGTTGCGGGACAATCTCGCCTTCACGATATTGACACCAGGTACCGTGCTCAGTTCACCCGGCGACAACAACAGTCTGCGCATCGGCGGGGGACTCTCCGCGGGTGCAAGTTTACTCCTCGACGGCGCCGAATCGAACAGCGAAAGGAGAAATGATTCTGCATTCCAGGCTGTCAGCACGGATGCCATCGCCGAATTCAAGGTGATTAGTAATGGCTATTCGGCCGAATACGGCCGCACGGCGAACGGCATTATTAACTTCACAACCAAGTCCGGTACCAACGAGCTGCACGGCTCCGCCTTCGAATATTTCCGCAATGACAAGTTGAATGCCCGGCAGTTCTTCTCAGCTACCAGGACAATTGTGCGGCAGAACGATTTTGGCGGCACCGTCGGCGGCCCTGTCTTCGTGCCGAAAGTTTACGATGGACGGAACAAAGCGTTCTTCTTCTTCTCCTACGAGAAATCGATTCAACGCTCCGGCAGTCCTTCCGGCCTCACCTCCATTCCGCCCGAGGCGCTGCGGCGCGGTGATTTCAGTCAGTGGAAGGATGGCTCGGGCAATGTGATTCCAATCTACGATCCCAACACTACTCGCGTGGTGGGCAGCTCAATTATCCGGGATCAATTTCCCGGAAACATCATTCCGCCGAGCCGCATATCGCCCGTAGCGTCGGTGTTGAACAAGTATCTACCGCCCACCGAATTGCCGACGTTGTTCAATAACGTTCATCAGGTCGGCAGCGGCGGCAGTGATCAGCGCGTGTTTTCCATTAAAGGCGACTACTCGATCACTTCCAACAGCCGGGTAAATGGATTATTCAGCCAGCAGCAGTTCGCGTCTCCTGATTCGATCGGCCCCTTTCCGGGTCCGTTGGCCGATGGCTTCAACTCGGCGGGAAAAAACAAGTATTACCGGCTGAATCACGATCAAGTAATTACACCCACCCTGCTGAACCATCTGACGTTCGGCTGGAACAAACGAGACGTGATCGAATATTTTCCGGAACGTTACTTTCAGATTCCGGAAGCCGACAGGAAGCTCATCGAGATTCCCGGGTCAAGCACCACCAGCGGGACCGGCAACCGCCGTCCGCCGCCCAGGTATGTAATTGGAGATGGCTACAACGAACTCGGCTTCTGGATCGATACGCTTTCGCCCAGCCGGACCTGGAACATCAATGAGCAACTGGCCTGGATCAAAGGCAAGCACAGTTTGAAATTCGGATTTACTTTTCTGCGCCAGGACTATGCGCGCGTCGATTGCAATGGATGTACCGGCGAAGCGGACTTCAACCCCGCGACCACCGGACTGCCAGGGGCGCCCGGCCAGACCGGGTCGGCGTATGCGGCCTTTCTGCTTGGACAACCATCGGCGGGAAACTACCACTTCCCGGGCGAGTTCAGCTTCGGTGAGCCCTATTACGCCTGGTTCGTTCAGGATGACTGGAAAGTGAACCGTAAACTCACACTGAATCTGGGTTTGCGCTACGAGCTTCCGTTCCCCAAGACGGAGAAAGAAAGCCGTGTTTCGAACCTCTGTTTCACGTGTCCAAATCCCGCGGCCGGCGGTATCCCCGGAGCGTTGCAGTTCGCCGGGAATGGACCCGGACGCACCGGCGCCGCCAGCTTCCTGGACTTACGTAAGGACGCGTGGGGACCCCGGGCGGGCTTCGCCTACGAAGCCTTACCCAAGCTCGTCATCCGCGGGGCCGGCGCCATCTTTTATGTCGCCGAGCGCGAAGGTGGCAACGCCGATCGTGCCGAACTCGGCTTTGGCGGCAACGCTACGTTTTCATCGCCCGACGGTGGCGTCTCTTCCGCCTTCCTCCTGGCCAACGGATTTCCGGCCTTCCCGAAACCTCCGAACCTGGACCCTGGCCTCGGCGTTTTCGGTACAGTCCCCTTTGCCGCGCGCTATGCCGGCTTGGCGCCCAAGATGTACGACTGGAACCTGACTGTGGAGAAGGGCGTCGGCGATCACACGGTGCTTCGTGCGAGCTATCACGCGACAATAGGCGTCTCTCTGCTATCGAGCCGGGAGAACCTCAACCAGGTTGATCCGAAATACCTGTCACTCGGACAAGGTTTGTTTCTCCCGGTCAGTTCCGATGCCGCTCAGGCTGCGGGGATCAAATCGCCATGGGCAACCTTCCCTGGGAATCGCAGCGTGGCGCAGGCCCTTCGTCCGTTTCCCCAGTACACCGGCTTCGATCATAGCGTCGATGCCGATACGACCGGGCATAGCACCTATCACGCCTTGAGCATCAGCGCTGACCATCGTTACAGCAATGGTCTGTGGTTCATGACGTCTTACACATTCTCCAAGCTGATCTCGAATGTGCAGGGCGAAAACCCTGGGCTTGGTGGCTTCGTCGGGAATGGCGACAGCGATACGCAGAATGCATACGACCGGCGCGGCGACAAAGCAATCAGCAACCAGGATGTACCGCATCACGTCGTGCTCGCCTATTCTTATGAACTGCCTGTCGGAAAGGGAAAGAAATTGCTCGGCTCCCCCAATCCGGCAACCCAGGCGGCGCTGGGAGGTTGGAAGATCTCCGCCATTCACAATTATCAGTCCGGCTACCCCTTGCGAGTGATCTCCAACCAGAACATCGGACTCTTTTCGGGAACCATTCGAGCCAATATTGTAGGCGGCCAACCGCTGGTGAACCCTGCTTTCAACGGCGACCCGAACACGGCGCGCTATATCAATACGGCGGCCTTCACGCGGCCCCCGAACTTCACGTTCGGGAATAGCGGCGCCATGCTGCCTGGCTTGCGGTCTCCCGCACTCAGATCCGAGGACGTCACTCTTGGCAAGGACTTCCCGCTTTTCCGCGAAGGCCAACGGATGGAGTTCAAGGCTTCGGCCTTCAACATTGGAAACCGCGTGCAGTTCGGCGGTATCAATAACAGTGTGGAAAGTCCCGACTTCGGCCGCATCACCTCGCAGACGAATCGCGCGCGGGAAATTCAGCTTAGTTTGCGCTTGGTATTCTAGTGAAATGCCCAGCCTGCCGGGGCCCAAGTCAACTTGGGCCCAAGTCACGCGGCCATTCGGTAGACTTTTCTGCTGCTGCCTTGCGGCCGCCAGTTTGCTGAACGGCGCGGACGATCGGCTCTCGGCGGGTAAGACAGCTTTAGCGGCTGGGAAGTTTGAGGAAGCCGTGCGCCTGCTTCAGCAGGACCAGGCAGATTCGGCGCGTTGCGAAGTTTCCTTCTATCTGGGACTCGCACGTTACCGGCTGCGGCAGCTTGATCAGGCGATTATTGCCTTGGAAAGCGCGCACCGCTGCAATCGCGATAACGCCGATACTCTGTTCGCCTTGGCAGTCGCGTATTCCGATAAAGGCGATGACGACCGTGCCGTTGCCGCCTTTGACTCCGCCATTAAATTGAGACCTGATAACCTCGAGGCACTTCGGGCGGCCGCTGCCATCGATCTCCGTCACGAGCGGAATGAACGTGCCATTGAAAAGCTTAAAAAAATAATTGCCCTCGACCCTCAGGATGCGCAGGCGCGCTCGGATCTCGGCGCAGCGTTCGCTGCCATCGGAAACCTGGACAGCGCCCGCGAGCAATTTCTCTTTGCACTGAAGCTCCGTCCGGACGATGCTTCCGCCCTCGTCGGTTTAGGCAACGCTCATCTGAAGGCTGGGCAGCCGGAAGAGGCTATCCCGCTGCTGACCAAAGCCGCGAAGGCACAGCCCAAGTCTTTCGAGCCTCACTTTCTGTTGGCGTCCGCCTTCAACGCGATGTCGCGCTACGCCGAAGCGGCAGCCGAGTGCAATGAGGCAATTCGTCTTGGAGGCACGGATCCGGAAGTCTACTATCACCTGGCAAAAGCTTACCGCGGTCTCGGTCGAAAAGAGGACGAACGAAAGGCATTAGCTCAATTCTCGGCTCTGCGTTCGCAGTCTGCCCACGAGGAAGAGACAAAGCGCGAGGCCGATCGGCTCATCGCTCAAGCCAAGCCGCTGGTCGACAAAGGCAGCCTGCCTGACGCGATCGTGCTGCTGGAAAAGGCCGCTGCCCTCGACAGGAAGAATCCGCAGGTGTTGTTCCGTCTCGCCGGATTGTATTACGACGTTCAGCGGCAGGAAGCAGCCCGGCAGTATGTCCGGGAAGCCATCGCGATCACGCCCTCTGAGTGGAGGTACCACTACCTCCTTGGACTCGTAGAGAAAGCGTCGGGCAACATGCCTGCCGCCCATGAAAGCCTGGAAACCGCCACGCGCTTGAATCCCTCCGCCGCGGATCCCGTCAATCAGCTAGGAAATCTGGCGATGAGCCGTGACGATGTCACTCTGGCGATCCAGTATTTTGAGAAGGCCACCCGTCTGGATCCTGGCGAGTTGGCATATCGTCTGAATCTCGATGTCGCACAGCGGCGGTTGGCCCCGAAGTGAGGGGAAGACCGGCAAGGTGGTGTCTGCGACCCCCTGGAAGCCCAAGCCCTTTTACATCCCGGCGAGGACGGTCCCGATGAAAGTTTATCGATGGGCTGTTGGTAGCAGTGTGAAATTGCTTCGCGGTGACGCGGCCGATCGACTGCTAGACTTGGCTCTGTCATCCAAATGCCACCCCCAGTCGGCCCGAAGCGTTGGTCCTTTGCCCTGCCGACACAAGAAACTCGGATCGCCGCCGTCGCGATCACAGGCGTAGCGGGCTACCTTGTCGCGCGGTATCTCCTGGGCGCTGCGGAAGGCACGTCTCGATGGGCCCTCATCGCTGTTCTTGTAATCGGCGGTATCCCGCTGATCTGGGGCCTGGTTCGCCGGCTGGCATCGGCAGAGTTCGGCTCCGATATTCTCGCCGGGCTTTCCATTATTACGTCAGCGATCCTGGGCGAATACCTGGCGGGCTCCATCGTCGTCATGATGCTTTCGGGGGGAGCGGCGTTGGAGCAATACGCCACCCGCAGGGCTTCCGCGGTATTGGGAGCGCTCGCCAAGAGAATGCCGCGCATCGCCCACCGGCGCATCGACTCGCGCCTGACTGATATCACCCTTGACGAAGTACGCGTCAACGACCTGCTTGTGGTTCTGCCGCAAGAGACGTGCCCCGTCGATGGCACCGTTGTGGAGGGCCGGGGCACAATGGACGAAGCATATCTCACGGGGGAGCCTTACCAGATCTCCAAGGTGACTGGATCAGCAGTGTTATCCGGCGCCATCAATGGTGAGGCAGCGCTGACCGTTCAGGTGGACAAACTGCCCGTCGATTCACGCTACGCCAAAATCGTACGCGTCATGCAGGAAGCCGAAAGCAACCGGCCGCACTTCCGCCGGATTGCCGATCGGCTGGGTGCCTGGTATACAGTGTTTGCTCTCGTGGTTGCCGCGGCGGGATGGATTGGCGCAGGCGATCCAAAACGTTTTCTCGCGGTACTGGTCATCGCAACGCCGTGTCCGTTGCTGCTGGCGATCCCGGTCGCCATCATCGGCGCCATCTCACTCGCCGCGAGCCGGGGCATCATCATCAAGAATCCGGCGATGCTCGAACGCATCGATTCCTGCCGCACCGTGATCTTCGACAAGACAGGAACGCTCACCTATGGACGCCCCTCGCTGACTCAGACATTGTGTGCGCCGGGAATTACGTCAGAAGATGCTATCCGTTTGGCAGCCAGCCTGGAACAGTACTCCAAGCATCCGTTAGCTGTTTCGATACTGGAAACGGCCAAACAGGGCAAGATCCAACTCGCCGCGGTCTCGGAAATCAGCGAAAAACCCGGTGCGGGGTTACGTGGCATCGTCGGAGGCAAAGTCATTCAGATCACCGGGCGAAAGCAGGTGTTATTACAGCCTGAAGCGGCGGCTCTCCTGCCCCCGATCGCCCCCGGCATGGAATGTATTCTCCTCGTCGATGGCGGCTACGCCGCGACGTTCCAGTTTCGCGATGTTCCACGCCAGGAGGGCCAATCCTTTATCCGCCACCTCAGACCGAAGCACCAAGTTACCCGCGTCATGCTGCTGTCGGGCGACCGCGAATCCGAGGTGAAATTCCTGGCCGGGGAGGTCGGCATCACGGAAATGCGCTTCGGACAAAGTCCCGAACAAAAGGTCGCCGTCGTGAGGGACGAATCCAAACGCGCTCCCACCATTTTCCTTGGCGACGGAATTAACGACGCCCCAGCCATGCAGGCAGCAACCGTGGGAATCGCTTTCGGCCAAAACAGCGACGTCACCGCTGAGGCCGCCGATGCCGTCGTGTTGGAAGCATCTTTCGGCAAGGTGGATGAGCTGATCCACATCGGCCGCAGAATGCGCGCAATCGCACTCCAGAGTGCAGTCGGCGGGATGACCCTGAGCATTATCGGCATGGCCGCGGCGGCAACAGGCTATTTACCTCCCGTCGCCGGCGCGATCACCCAGGAAGTGATCGACGTCATCGCAGTCCTGAATGCGGTACGAGTGGCTCTGCCAGGCCGAATGTTGAGAGACGAAGAGATAGGCCAATAGTCCCGGGAAACCGGATTTGTCAACCAGCTGACCCATCTCCGAGCCGGAGGGCGGTCAGCCTCGCCGCGCTGCCTCGATGGCGGCGACGTCGATCTTCTTCATCGTCATCATCGCCTCAAAGGCACGCTTTGCCTCACCGCCACCAGCCGCCATCGCATCGGTTAGCGCGCGCGGGGTGATCTGCCAGGAGAGGCCCCAGCGGTCCTTGCACCAACCGCACTGGCTTTCCTTGCCGCCATTGCCGACGATCGCGTTCCAGTAGCGGTCCGTCTCTTCCTGATTGTCCGTCGCGATCTGGAAGGAAAAGGCCTCGCTGTGCCGAAACGCCGGGCCGCCGTTCAGGCCGAGACAGGGAATGCCCAGGACGGTGAACTCCACCGTCAGCACATCGCCCTTCTTACCGCTCGGATAGTCTCCGGGAGCCTTGTGAACAGCGGTTACTTCACTATCCGGAAAGGTGGCGGCGTAGAAGCGCGCCGCCTCATGCGCGTCTTTATCAAACCAGAGGCAAATCGTGTTTTTTGGCGTCATGTCCGTGTGCTCCTTGTGCTGGATCAGGGCGAAGGACATCTGCTGCTCTGCTTCGGCCGGCGTCTCGAATTGGTCGCCTCCCGTCCTGCCCCTCTAAATCATATCGCTGGCAGCGATCGACTTTGAGGTTCGATCGCGCCAGCATTGCGTCCATTCCACAACTGGGATCCCACCGCAGTTAGACGGACCGGAGCGTCTCCGCCGGTTGTCGTCACCGGCACCACAAGACACCCCAGCCCTTGCCGCGGGCAGTGCCGATTGGCCACCCACTTGCTCTTCTGATCGCTGAGGTAAATCATTAAACGCATGATTCCAATGGCAAGTGTTCTAAGCTCGCGACGCCGGGCCGGGGAGCGTCGTGACGCCTGATCGCGGCGGTGAGATCCAAATTCTGTGGGATTCGCTCCTGGGGCTATGGAACTCCTTCCTGGGACGATTGCCGTTCCTCGCGATCGGATTTCTTGTCTTTCTAGGTTTCCTCATCGGCGCCCAGGTGGTCAGAAAACTGCTCCTCACCGCGGGCAGGCGAGCTAGCCTTCATACAAACCTTGCGCAAGCCCTCAGCCGTGTTGCCTCGGCGCTGGTCATAGGACTCGGCATCTTCGTTGCCGCCGTCGTAATCTTCCCCGCGTTCAAGCCCGGCGACCTAATCGCTGGGCTCGGAATTACGTCCGTCGCTGTCGGCTTCGCATTCAAGGACATTCTTCAGAACTTCTTTGCTGGCATCTTGATTCTCTGGCGGCAGCCCTTCTCTGTAGGAGATCAAATCCGGTCCGGCGACTTTGAGGGAACCGTAGAAGAAATCAACATACGGTCAACACGACTAAAAACCTATGACGGAGATCGAGCGATTCTCCCAAATGGCGATGTCTATACCCGCGCCATTCTCGTTCATACCGCCTACGACAAGCGCCGCGTCAGGTTCACCGTCGGGGTTGGATATCCCGATTCGCTCGAAAAAGCCCGGCAGGTTATTTTCGATGTTGTGGATAAGTCGGAAGGCGTATTGCCAGATCCGGGTCCCTGGGTCTATGTCTCGGAACTGGCCGCTTCATCGGTAAACTTTACCGTCTACTTTTGGGTGCAGCCGCAGCAGTCCAACGTTCTAAAGGTAAGCGATCGCGTAGCGACTGGCATCAAGCTGGCATTGGATGCGGCGCATATCGATATGCCCTACCCTCACATTGTATTGATCCAGGAGAATCCATCCATGTCTCCTACTGGAAAGGGCGAGGGTAAATGAAAGCGCGCATGCGGTTAATCTGGGAAACCCTTCGGGCTAGCTACTGGTTTCTTCCTTCTCTGATGTCGATTCTAGCCATCGTGTTTTCCTTTGTGACTCTGTGGCTGGATGAGACGATCCGATACAAGATCCTGCAAGAGCAGGGGTGGGTTTACAGCGGCGGCCCGCAGGGCGCGCGGGCCGTGCTCGCGACGATTGCCGGTTCCATCATTACCGTGGCCGGCACAACGTTCTCGATTACCATCGCAGTGCTTTCGATGGCATCCGCGCAATTCGGTCCGCGATTGCTGCGCAACTTTATGCGAGACCGTGGCAATCAAATCGTCCTCGGCGCGTTCGTGGCCACGTTTCTCTACTGCCTCTTGGTGCTGCGCACCGTGCGCGGCACGGACCAGGACACATACGTTCCGCATCTCTCAGTAACCATCGGGGTCCTGCTGGCAATCGGCAGCCTGAGTGCCCTGATTTTTTTCATCCATCACGTCGCCGAATCCATCCAGGTGTCTAACATGATCGGCAAAGTGGGGGAAGAACTGGATGACTCCGTCCGGCGACTTTTCCCAGCTGCCATCGGGGACGAAGCCGATCCGGTCAGTCTGCCGCAGGAAGAACCGCAAACCATTGCTGCCAAATCCAGCGGCTACATTCAGGATGTCGATGAAGATACGCTCCTCTCGGTTGCAAAGCGCGCCGGCGCCATTCTTCGTCTGAAGGCCCGCCCCGGCGATTATTTGATAGCGGGCATGCCGGTTGCTGAGATGTGGACCATCGGGACGATAAAGGAAGACGACCAGGCTTCCATTCGCGATTCGTTCTCGGTCGGACTGCAGCGCACTCCCTACCAGGATGCGGAATGTGCATTCTTGCAACTCGTCGAATTAGCCGTACGAGCTCTTTCACCGGGTATCAATGATCCGTTCACGGCCGTGATGTGCATTGATCGCATCTCCTCGGCATTCTGTCTGTTGGCGGACCGGTCACTGCCTTCGCCTGACCGCCGGGACGAGGAAGGGAGGGTTCGCGTTGTGGCGCAGCCTTACCGCTACGATCAGTTGGTTCATTCAGCGTTTTCTCAAATTATTGAGAACGGAAAATCGCACACGGTCATCGTGGAGCGTCTACTGCGTCAACTTGACGTAATCCTCAGCCGCACCAACAACGTGGAATTTCGGTCCGCGTTAGAGCACGAAAAGGAACAGCTTCCGGGCGGGATGCCCACAGTCTTATCGCAATGAATTAGGAGGACAATGTCCCAGTTCGTCTGTGATTATGGTGCGGCGGGTAGGCCCTTCATCCATAGCTGGGAAGACACAATCGGTAGCGGACACGCGCCCTTGGCATTACGCGCGGACTGGCAGGCCCAGTTATTGCGGTGTCACAAGGAACTCGGAGTTCAGCGGGTACGCTTTCACGATTTGCTGTCCGACGAAATGGGGACCCTCATCTGTGAAAACGAAAAGTTGCTCTATTCGTTTTTCAACGCAGACCGGATCGTTGACTATATTCTCTCCATCGGCATGAGTCCGTTTATTGAGCTCAGCTTTATGCCGCGGACCCTCTCGTCGGGCAATAAAACGGTTTTTCATTACAATGCCAACGTCACGCCGCCCAAAGACTACGCCAAGAACGTGTGGATTCCGGAGTTCCTGGACTTTTGCAAAAGGAACCATACCCCCGCAGACTTTGTCAGCACCCATCACTACCCCACCGATGCTTTCGGCAAAGTGGGAGCGGATACACTGACGCAGTTGGAACATGCGCCCCGCGGCATCATGCGGCAGCAGGTACAACAAGCCAGGCGGGAAGCCGGCGACAAGCCTCTTTACTACACAGAGTGGAACATCTCCTCGAACCCTCGCGATACGCTCCACGACGAACCCTTCGCCGCAGCCTTCGTCACCAAGATCATCATGGAAGCGCAGGAATTTGTTCAGGGATACAGCTTTTGGACGTTTAGCGATCTCTTCGAAGAGAACTACTTTCCGTCCATGCCTTTTCAAGGCGGTTTCGGCCTCTTGAATCTGCAAGGTGTAGCGAAGCCCGCCTATCGGGCGTTCGAGCTACTGCACCAACTGGGAGAGGAAGCTCTCACAATATCAGGAAGCCATGATACGGTGGACGCGTGGGTGGTGCGTAAGGGGACGTCCGTAACCGTCCTGCTTACAAATCTCTCTATGCCTCGCAAGCCCATTCAAACCGAATTGATCGAAATCCGAATGCAGAACACTCCCAAACCAAGCCAAGCCTGCATTCAGAGAATTGACGAGGACCATTCCAACCCTCGAAAGCTGTGGGTCTCCCTGGGTCAGCCCGCTTATCTGAGCGCGCTTCAAGTGGGCCAACTGGATGCGCAATCTTCCCTCGTCACCAGCGCTCTGCCGGTCCTGTGGGAGGATGGCAATCTCGCGATGAAGGTCGCTCTGCCGCCGCAGAGTGTGGCCGCGATCACCGTGGAATTTGCTTGACTGACGGCGATCACAAACTGCCGCAACTCTCCGACGAGGCGATGCTCGACACGCTCCAGCGAGAGACCTTCGATTATTTTTTATACGAGACGAATCTACAGAACGGACTGGTCCGGGATAAGACGCGGCCCGGTTGGCCCGCCAGCATCGCCGCCACCGGATTAGCGCTGGCGGCCTATCCGGTCGGCGTTGAGCGCGGTTTCACGACGCGCCCCGAGGCTGCCGCGCGCACAATCGCCACCCTCCGATTTTTTTGCAACAGTCCGCAGGGCACCGCGGCCGATGCGACCGGCTACAAGGGTTTCTACTACCATTTCCTCGACATGGACACAGGCCGCCGCGCCTGGAATTGCGAAGTGTCAACCATCGATACGGCCTATCTCCTAGCTGGAGCCTTGACAGCCGCGCAATATTTCGATGGCGCGGACCCGCGGGAGCGCGAGATCCGCGAGAACGCCGACATTCTCTTTCGCCGTGCCGACTGGCATTGGGCGCAGAACGGGACGGCTAAAGTCAGTCTTGGTTGGAAACCCCGGAGCGGATTCATTAAACATTTCTGGCAGGGCTACGACGAATCATTGCTGTTGCATGTTCTCGGGTTAGGCTCGCCCACCCATCCTCTTCCGGAACAAACGTATCCGGCCTGGACCAGGTCGTTCCGATGGAAGACCATTTATGGAATCTCCCATCTCTACTCCGGTCCGCTCTTCATTCATCAGCTTTCGCATCTGTGGCTCGACTTGCGCGGCGTTCAGGATCAATTCATGCGCGGGAAGGGCATCGACTATTTCGAAAACAGCCGCCGCGCAACCCTCGTTCAACAACAGTACGCGATACGGAATCCCAAGGGCTGGAAACACTATGGAGAATCCTGCTGGGGCATCACCGCGAGCGACGGACCGGGACCCGCAACGATCAACGTGGACGGGAAGCATAGAAAATTTTACGACTACGTCGCACGCGGTACTCCGTTCGGTCCGGACGATGGCACCGTCGCGCCCTGGGCCGTAGTGGCATCGCTGCCTTTTGCGCCGGAAATCGTGCTCCCCACTATACGGAACTTTACGGGCCTTCCGCGGTGCGCGATGAATCCTTATGGGTTCAAAGCTACTTTCAATCCCGCTTATCCGGCCAAGGAGGGACCCGCCGGCTGGGTATCGCCGTGGCATTTCGGTTTGAATCAGGGGCCGATTGTCTTAATGATCGAAAACTATCGAACGGGCTTTCCGTGGCAGCTTATGCGCCGTTGCCCCTACGTGATCGAAGGAATGCGCCGCGCGGGATTCAAAAATGGCTGGTTGGGCTAACGTATCTTTCCCATCTCCCAGATCGAAGAAATACGGGTCAATCAGCATCAGGCTCACCACCGAAGACTAGGCGAACCGTGTCCCCCTTCCCCGGCAGCCCGACAATCTGCGGTCTCCGCTCAAAAGCGGAGCGGGCCCGCGTGCGATGATCAGTAGGCGATGAGCATTTACGACGCGGTCGGCGTGCGCACCATCATCAACGCGAAAGGCACCTCTACACGAGTCTCCGGCGCGCTGCTGGCTCCGGAAGTCACGGCGGCCATGCAGGAGGCCGCGCAGTATTGCGTCGACATGGCGGAGATTCAGGCGGGCGCCAGCAAGATCATCGCCGCCGCTACAGGTGCCGAAGCAGGCATCGTCACCTCCGGCGCCGCGGCCGGCCTCCTGCTGGGAACAGCCGCCTGCGTGGCGGGCCTCGACCCCGCCAAAATGGCGCGCCTGCCTGACACCACCGGCATGAAGAATGAAGTGGTGATGGTGCGCAGTCAGCGTAATCAGTATGACCATGCCATCCGCTCGGCCGGTGTCCACATCGTAGAAGTCGGCTTGCCCGACCGCGTTGCCGGAGCGGGTATCCGGGACGCCGAGCCGTGGGAGATCGCCGCCGCCGTGACTGAGCGCACTGCCGCCATTGTCTACGTGGCCAATGGGAGCGCTCGCCCCCCAATCGAGGAAGTCGCCCGCGTGGCCAATTCCAAACACGTGCCCCTCCTGGTCGATGCCGCCGCGCAACTGCCGCCGGCGGCCAACTTCCGCCGCTTTATCGCTGCTGGGGCCG
The DNA here is from genome assembly GCA_040002435.1 of Bryobacteraceae bacterium. Classification (GTDB taxonomy): domain Bacteria; phylum Acidobacteriota; class Terriglobia; order Bryobacterales; family Bryobacteraceae; genus JANXXV01. The sequence continues at coordinate 3,872 of JBDUEM010000119.1, read as the reverse complement.
ACTTGGTGGCCTTCTCGGGTGGCAAGGCAATCGGCGGCCCGCAAGGCTCGGGCATCCTCTGTGGCGCGCGCGACCTCATCATGTCGGCAGTGCTTCAGCAACTCGACCTCGACATCGCTTGGGAGCTATGGTCGCCACCCGCGAGTCTGATCGATAAGAGCCGGCTGGCCGGATTGCCCCCGCACGGCATCGGCCGGCAGTGCAAAGTGGGCAAGGAAACTATCGTGGGTCTGCTGGTTGCGCTGCGCCGCTTCCTCGCTGAGGATGAGCAAGCCCGCCATGACCGCTTGCTCAGTCTGGTAAAGCGCCTCGATTCGGCCACCGGCTCGCTCCGCAACGCCCGCACCGAAGTGCGCGCCGGCGGCGCGACACCCAGGTTCATCCTCACGCTGGAGCGCGGCTTCAAAATGACCGCCATGGACGTGTGCCTTGCGCTGCAAAACGGAACCCCGTCTATCCATGTGGATCCTTCGCAGGCTGCCGGCGGCGTCATCGGCTTTAACCCTGCCTGCCTGCGCCTGGAAGATCCGGACGCCATCGGCCGCAGGCTGCGGGAACTGATCGCATAATACGAACTCTCCCCGCGTGCGAACGCTTCGCTCTGTCGAACTCTCGCCGGATGAGCGGGCTTTGGTTAACCCATGGAGCCGCGAAACGCGCTGATTGCTGAGTCCTCGAACAGTACACCGCGCAGGTTGTTGCCGCGGAAGAGGCGCGGCCGGCCCTGCGTTAGCCAACCGCCATGCTCTCGCAGGGCCGTCAATTAGTTTCGCCTTCAGGAAACCGGCCCTGCTACACCTCGCCGGCTGCCGTCAGAACGGTTTTACCAGCCAAGGGTAAGTCGTCACATTGTTGCCGGACAACGTTGAGCAACCATTCGCGCCGGGACCTCCCGGGCACTTCCACCAGTTGTCGGTAGCTTCAATAACAGCCTGCGAGCCGATATTGTCGATCCCCTTGCTTCCGAAGAATGAGTTGAAGTGCGCCTGTATCGACCCCTGGGCGTTCACACCGATGTCGATGCCTTCCCCTTTGATCGTGTTCTGAGAAATTACGATTCCGGACAATACCGAAATCGGACTAAAGATAGAGATGCCTGTGGGTACGGTGGTGCCTGGATCACTATCAGCACCGTTGCCTGAGATCGTATTTCCTGTGATGAGATGGCCATTCAACGTCTGATCCGGAGCGTGGGTGTGGAGCGCGACACCCGGCAGTGCATTGTCGCGAAGAATATTGTTGGCGATAACGTTGCCGTTGTTTTGCGCGCCTGGAGGACCGGCGAAAAGGCCGACGCCCGCGCCTTCGCCCGTTGCCAGGCCATTACGCTGCGAGGTGTTTCCGATGATGGTGTTGTGGTAGATGCCCAACAGGGGATCGGTGGGCGCATGGGGTCCGAGTGGAACAAAGTGATGCGACGCAATCGTAATCCCGCAGTCAAAGGGATTATCTTCGACGGTATTCGCGGAGACCAGATTATCGTGGTTGGGGCCTGTGTCGTCGCTGATCAGGATGCCGCCTGCATTGTGGTTCACAAGATTATTGGTCACGATGGAGTGATGCACGCCGCTCAGGTGAATGCCTTCGCCGCAATCGAACCCCTCGCCGCCTTGGAAGTAGGCCGGCAGCGGTGGGCACGTCAGCATCGTCACATTTAGACTCCGGTCGTTGCCGGTCACGTGATTGTCGGAGATCGTCACATCAAAAGCGTTGGTCACCACAATGCCTTGCGCATTCGCATTCTGCGCTGTCAATCCGCTGATGATCACATGAGCGATGCCGTCCAGGTGGGCCCCGTCATGGCCACCGTCCACTGTGATGGCGTTCAGCAGCCCGGTGGCGTCGATGATGGTGTTCTCCGAACCTTCGCCCAGTAGCGATAAGGGTTTCGTGATGACGACATTCTCGTGATAAGTACCCTTGCCCACGCGAATCACGTCATGGGGCGAGGCTGCCGATACGGCGGCTCCAACGGTAGTGGCGCATCCGCCTTTGCCCGTCGGGCTCACGCACAGATCGGCAGCCAAAAGAGTGTGGAAGCCGAAAGTTGCAGCCACCACAAACAAAGGGAAGAGAGTTTTCTGATGCTTCATATGAGGTACCTCCATGGGGGCCTGTATTATCCACCCAGGCGCGCCCGATTGCAAGGGTCCGCTTCGGTTGATTCGGCTTCTGGGCGTATCGATCACGCCGGATGGAACTCCAATACCGCAACAGCCTGCCACTCCAGCGCGGGCATCAGGTAGTCGCATGGAACCCTCTCGCCAACCCTGTGCCGCACCTGGGCCGGATCTACGAACTGAGCGGTCCGTTGCCGCGGGCAGCGATGGTGCCCGCGCAGTTGCCCGCGCGCACTGGCCGGCCTCAATGGCGGCGAATCGCCTGCGGATTTCGATCGTTGGCGCGGGGCGTCGCCCGCCTCCAGTGCAGCCGTCGGAGCGCTGGTCCGCTCGCTCATCGCGGTCGTTAGAGCCCTCTGCATGCAACGTCGGGAGAAGTATACTGGTCGAATCGGAGGAACGATGAGCATCGTAGCTATCCCCTCTCCCACCCACCGTGAACCGGAGCTCCTTGGCCAGACCGTTGTTGTGATCGGCGGAAGTGCCGGCATCGGATTCGAAACGGCACGTCGTGCACGAGCAGCAGGGGCCAATGTGATCCTCACCGGCCGCAATGCCGAGCGCCTCCAGCACGCTGCCAGTAAGGTTGACGCCCTGAGTGCCGCGGCCTTCGACGCCGCGGATCCCGTTGCTCTCGATCGCTTCTTCCGTGACCTCCCGGCAATCGACCACGTGATGGTGACAGCCGGCAAGCCTTACTACGGACGTCTCGCCGATATGGACTTCGCGAAGATTCGCGATATGATCGGCGAGCACCTCTTGCTGTCACTTTACGTCGCGCGCAGCGCGGCCCCCAAAGTACGGCCGGGGGGGACACTCATCTTCATGGGCGGCACTGGTGGCCGGCGCCCGGCGATCGGCATGAGCATCGCTGGCGCGATCACCGCGGCGCTACCCGCCCTCACGGCTAACCTGGCGCTGGAAATCGCGCCCGTGCGAGTCAACCTCATCGCCGCGGGATTCGTGGACACGCCTCTGTCCGCGGAACTGCTGGGCGATCAGCTCGAAAAACGCCGCAACCAGCTTCGCACCACACTTCCCATTGGACGCGTGGTCGGGCCGGCGGACGTGGCCGCGCTCGCCATACACCTTATGATCAACACCGCCCTCACCGGCGCAACCTATGACATCGACGGCGGACAGCAGTTCGTCTCCGCCTGACTGAAGAAGCCCGTATGAGTAGCATCGATCAAAGTCATCAAAACTAGACTCTGAATCCAGGGAGTGTCGGGAAGCGAAAGGAGGCACGCATGTCCACCATCCACCTGCACCAGACAACTACTTCCACGCCCGGGCAGTACGTTGCCGGGCTCACCGGCTTCGGGCCCGGCCGCTCGAAGCTTTTTGGCAACAGTGCCGACGACTACCTCAAGGTACATGAACGAGGCCCGTCGCAGGCCGACGTCACGGAAGGCTCGGGCGGCATCTGGGAACGCCTGCACTACGACTGGTCCGATCCCAACCACGTCGTCCTCACGACGACCGACTCCAACACGTGGGGAGGCGCGTCCGGCCACATCTACAGCTTCACACGTCGTCCCGATGGTTTGACCGACATCGACGTGGTCGTCGTACGCGACGGCAAGACCCTCAAGGGACGGCTGCTCGGCTTCGTGCTCGGGACCATCGGCAAGCGCGTTTTGGAAAAGGCGTTTGAAAACTCGGTCAAGGCCATCGAAGCCCGGAAGGGCGCAGCGAGAGAGGCACGCTCATCATGAGCCGGGTAGCCGTATCGGCGAATACATAGGAGAA
>JBDUEM010000118.1:0-21252 GCA_040002435.1 Bryobacteraceae bacterium | reverse complement strand
TCTTCCCGCTCTGCCGCCACATGCAGCAGATTCTCCCTGATCTCGGGGAATCGCTCCATCATGTGCCGGAAATCCTCGGCCTGAATGCGCACCAGTTCCACGTGATCCAGGGCAGTGCACGACGCGGTTCGCCGCCCGCCCGGACTCAGCAGACCCATTTCACCGAAGTATTCGCCGCGGCCCAGATACGCTAAAACCAACTCGCCGCCGGGATGTTCTTCGGCCACTTTCACGAAACCGATTCTCACCAGGTAGAAACTGTCGGCAATCTCTCCCTGTCTGCAAATGGAGTCGCCTTTGGAGAACCGCACCAGTTCCACATTGTTCCGCAGCTCTTCAATAAAGTCGTCGTTCAAGCTGGAAAAGATCGGCACCGTCCGCAGGTGGTCGTCCAGGGCGCGCTTGCGATAGTTAGCGTCCAGCTTGGCGCGCATCGTCTTATTGCGCTGGATGATGTCCAGCACGTTGCGCAGCATTTCATACATCACGCAATCCGTCGACGCGCGCACCGTTGCCGAGCGCGGGTACAGGCTCATGCAGGTCATTTCGCCGAAAAGATCGCCAGGCCCCAGCTCGGCCGTCGGGTTAGCGAAATCCAGATCCACCGGAGCGTCAATGCGGATCATGCGCTTTCCGTCCGCGCCATCGTTGGCCTGCTTCGGCGTACCCGTCAGGATGCTGGTCAACCGGCTGAAGAACCCCTTGGCGCCGCCCTCCGTCTTCACGTGGGCCATGGGCGTCGAGAGGAACACCTCGGCCCTGCCTTCGGCAATATAGAACGCCGTGGAACCGTATTCACCCTCGCGGCAAATAATATCGCCCTTCTTGAAATGGCGGGTCACCACCGCATTCTGGTTCAACTCCAGAAAAGTTCCCGAGATCTCCTCAAAGTACGGCAGCTTCAGCAGGTCGTCCACCTGCACCTGTTCGCCGCCCGGAATCACAGTCTGTACGATGCTCTTATTCGTCAGAGCGCCGGTAGGGCACGAGATCATGCACTCGCCGCACGAAACACACGACGAATTCCCCATCGGCAGATTGTTGTCGAACGCAATCCCAGCCTGGTAGCCTTTGCCGCGCCGGGCCAGCACATCGTTGTGCTTGATCTCATCGCAGCCGCGAATGCATCGGTCGCACAGAATGCAAGCTTCGTGGTCCACCGCAATCACGAAAGACGAATTATCCTGCCCGCGTGGAGATAGCCGCTTGGCATAGCGCGACTGCTTGATTCCTTCGTCTCGCGCCAGCGTTTCCAGCTCGCAATCGCCGGACTGCTGCTGCCGCGCACAAGGACTTGGGTGGTCCGCCATCAGCAGTTCCACCAGAGTCTTCCGCGCGCCCAGCACCTTCGGTGAATTAGTGCTCACCTTCATCCCGTTCTCGACGGGTCGCACGCACGCGGCCGATAACACCCGCCCCCCGGCGTCCACCAGGCACACACGGCACACACCCACAGGAACTTCGTTCTGCTGATGGCACAGCGTCGGAATCGGAATGCCGGTGACACGTGCCGCGTCAAAAATCGTGGTCCCCGGCGGAACGGAAACAGGCGTCCCGTCGATTACCAGATCGATCAAAGCGCCGCTCATGAGGCGAAGTCCTCGCGCATCGGACACACGCCTTCCGGGCATTTACGCTGGACGATGTGCGCCTCGATCTCCGGCCGGAAATGCAGCAGCACGGATGTCAGAGGAGAATGCGCAAACTGCCCCAGGCCGCAAATCGACGCCAGCTTCATCGCCTCGCTCAGTTCGTCAATCAATGCCAGATCGGATGGCTTACCCTTGCCATGGGCCCACCCGTTCATGATGTCCACCATCTTTTGCGTTCCAATCCGGCAGGGCACGCATTTCCCGCACGATTCATTGCGGAAGAATCGAACCGCATTCAGCGCCATGTCCAGCATGCACCGCCCTTCCGCGCACACGACGATCGCACCGGAGCCCAGCATGGAACCCACCGCCGACAGCGCCTTGAAGTCGAGCGGCGTGTCCATCATCGATGCCGGCAGGTAACCGGACGAAGGTCCGGACGGCGCCCAAGCCTTGAACTTCTTGCCCGGCGGCGGGCCCAGGGCCCGGCCGTAAATCACCTCGGAAGCCGGCGTGCCCATCGGAATCTCGAAGATGCCCGGATTACGCACATCACCGCTGATCCCGACAAACTTCAGTCCTGAGCACGGACCGCGGCCCTGCGCTTTGTACCATTCCACGCCGTTGATCAGAATCTGCGGCACGTTCGCGAATGTCTCCACATTGTTCAGTGCCGTCGGCTTGTTCCACACGCCGCTCAAGACCGGAAACGGAGGCTTGTTTCTGGGTTCCGCCCGCTTCCCTTCAATAGCCTCAATCAGCGCCGTCTCTTCTCCGCAGATGTAGCCACCTGGACTGACGAAAAGTTCCAGATCGAACACGTAATCCGATCCGCAGACGTGGTCGCCAATCAATCCTTCCTGCCGGCAGCGCTCGATCTCAGCGCGCAGAATATGCTCCTGTGCCTCATACTCATGCCGGATATAAAGGATGCCCTTCTCAGCACCGGTCACCAATCCCGCGACGATCATCCCTTCAATCACCAGGTTCGGCATGTGCTGCATGATGAAGCGGTCTTTGATCGTTCCGGGTTCGCTTTCGTCGGCGTTGCACACCACATACTTATCCGGACCCGGCGCCTTGCGTACGGCATCCCATTTCACCCCTGTGGGGAACCCGGCGCCGCCAAGTCCACTTAAACCGCTCGCCTTCAGAATCGCGATGGTCCCGTCCCAATCCTCGGTCTCAATCAGTTTCCGGACGCACGCATAGTGCGGCGCGCCCTTGTACGGATCCGATTTCAGGTCCGTCACCGGTCTTTCATGCGGCAGCTCGGGCAGTTCACTGTCGGCCAGCGCCGTAAAAATCAAGGCCTCTACTTGCGACGACGTGACGCTTCGGTAAACATGATCGTTGATGGAAACCGCGGGCGCACCGTCGCATTGGCCCAGGCAGGAGACATCGCGAATCGCCACGTTCTTTTCGCCCATCGCCTGAAACCGCTGCTTCAAATCGGCGCGAACATGATCCGATCCGCGCAGATGGCACGACATGTCGCAGCAAACATGCGCGGTGATTTTAGGCGGCGGAGCAAGATGAAAGTGCGGGTAGAAGTCGGCAACACCGTGGATGCGCGCCACCGGAATATTCGTCCGTTTGGAAAGCGCGGTTAATTGATCGCCGGTAAGGTAACCGTATTGGCGCTGGATGGCGCGCATTTCGTCAAAGATTTCGCTTCCGCCTCGCAAAGTTCCTCCAGCCGTACGGTGAGCGATTATTATAACCGAGTAAGTTACGCGGATGGGCAACAATCTTACTGGAATTTCTCTAAGTCTGGTCGTGATTGCAGTGGCGCAGGCGCCATGATGCGGGGATCGCGCTTAAATTTGATTGCAACCTGCGCCGGCCTGATTGCCGGCGCCTCGCAGCCACTGGTCGGATAAAGGTTAAGGTCCGGTCGCGTCAAACCTGCAAGCTCGCACATATCCTGTCCTGAATGCGGAGACCGGTCGGCTGCCACCACATACCCGCCCAAAAGCGTCCGAAGTTGGCGTAAGAATGCTCGAGGCATCCACCCAGAGAGCGCCAATTCCCGGATTTCTTATGGTGTAGCAGGAAGAATCGGTGTACAATTCTTGCACCGTTTATAATTGTTTGTTGCGCGGAAGGTCCAATCGAGTGACTGCACTGAGGCATATGTATCGTTATTTCCGGCTCGCGCCAGCCTTCGGAATGATGGCGGGAGCGCTGCTGGCCGCGGACGCAGTGGAACCCGCCAAAAACCTTCAGGCAATGTTCACCGGGCCCGGTTCGTGCAGTTCTCCAAGCTGCCATGGCGGCGTGCAACCGCGGCAGGATACCTCAGTTCTGCAGAACGAATACAGCACCTGGGTCATAAAAGATAAGCACACAAAAGCGTTTGAAGTGCTGACAAACCCCATCGGCCAGAGAATGGGGAAAATTCTAGGTATCCCGCATCCGGAAACAGCCTCAAAATGCCTCACCTGCCATTCGCTCGACGTCCCCATAACCCAGCGCGCCCGGACCTTTGATAATAACGACGGCGTCAGTTGCGAAAATTGCCATGGACCAGCCTCCAACTGGCTCGGCCCGCACACCACCCGTGATTGGAATTTCGACAAGTCCGTCCAGTTGGGAATGTACGACACCCGCGACCTTATTAAGAGGACCGAGAAATGCCTGTCTTGCCACCTGGGTGATAAGGACAAGTTTGTCGACCACAAAATGATCGCCGCGGGTCACCCGGATCTCTACTTCGAGCTGGATTCGTTTTCGGCGGTGATGCCGCGGCACTGGAAAGAGCCTCTGGACAAGGATCCTTGGATTGGAGTCAGGACGCTCGCCACCGGACAGGCGGTTCAACTGCGCGAGCACCTCCAGCGCCTGGTCCGCCGCGCCCAGGGCGAAGTCTGGCCGGAATATGCCGAGCTCGATTGCTATGCCTGCCACCATAGTCTGACCGCGGCCAAGGATAGCTGGCGCCAGGAACGCGGCTATGGCGATCGGACTCCCGGCGTTCCGCCTTTTAACGCTTCCCGCTACGTGGTGTTTCAGCGCGTGATTCAGGAAATTGAACCAGGCGCCGGCCAGCAGCTCGACGGCGAGCTCACCCAGGTCGCGAAGCTCGTCGGCGATTTGGCAACCGACCGTAAACGTTTGGTGACAGTGGCCAGCTCCGGTTCCGAACTCGCAGACCGGCTCGCCAAGCGCATCGCCGGAATGAAGTTTGACCAGGCATCCGCGCTCCGCTTGCTGAAGTCCATCTCGGGCGATGCCGAACGGATCTCCGCTCAGGGCGAGCGCGCGGCCGAACAGGCAGCCATGGCCCTGGAGTCCCTTTTCGTAGCCTATTCCACCACAGCAAAGCCCGCCAACCAGGAACAGCTCCGCGCGGCCATTAACGGCCTCTTCCGCCAGTTGGACGATCCGTCATCGTACCGTCCGGAAAAGTTCGCAGTCCAGATGCGCGCCGTCAACGCTCTTCTATGAGAACCGGTGCATTTCTAGCTCTGGCGCTTGCCTTGCGTCTCCGCGGCCAGGCTCCGGTCCTCACCGCCGATGACGTACAGTCCGTAATCGGGAAGGCCGCAGCTTCCATTAATTCGAAGGCCGCGGTCATCGCGGTCACAGACCGCCAGGGCAACATTCTCGGCCTGTTCCGCAAGCCAGATTCGGGCGCTACTTACCTCGGCAACTTCGGCAGCCAGGTCGATGTGAACGATCTGGCCATCGCGCTGGCCCGTACCGCCTCGTTCTTTAGCAACAATCAGGCGCCGCTGTCTTCGCGAACCGTCCGCTATATCAGCGGCGTTCATTTCCCGCCGGGCATTCGCTACACTCCGGTCGCTGCCCTCTACGGAATCGAGAATACCAACCGCGGCTGTCCGCTCAACGCGGATTTCATCCCCGGACAGGAAGTGCCGCCGGCCAGATCCCTCGACGGAAGCCAGGTCGGCCTGGGAGTTCAAACGGGGAAGGCCGATTTGAACGATAGCAATCCGGACGCAGTGAACCCCGGCGGCGTACCGCTGTTTAAGAACGGCGCTCTCGTCGGAGGCGTCGGGGTAACCGGCGTGCCCCCGGATGTCGCCGAGTATGCCGCGTTCTCCGGAGCGGCAGGAGCCGGTTTCGGACCTACGCCCGCCCCGCCCGGTGTCGTCATTATCGATGGCATCGCCCTGCCGTTCGTCAATCAGACCACCGCGCCGGCCGGCGTCACCCCCGGCGCATTTGAGGGCGGTTGGATTGTGCCCTTTCACGACAGTCCGGGCCCTGCCCCGGAGGGCGATTTAGTTGCTCCCCGGGACGGGCTTATCGGCGGTCTAACCCAGGCCGAAGTACGGCGGATCATTGACGCCGCCATCGCGCGCGGGAATCAGACGCGAGCCGTCATCCGCCTTCCCCTGGGAAGCAGGGCACGCTTCGTCATTGCGGTAGCCGACCTGGACGGCACTCTTCTCGCCTTGCACCGCATGCCCGACGCGACGATTTTCAGCATCGATGTCGCCGTCGCGAAGGCGCGGAACATGGTTTATTTCAATAGCCCGGACCGCAAGGATGCAGACCTGCCCGGCGTCCCGAAGAACACAGCGGTTACCAACCGCAGTATTGCCTTCGGATCGCAGCCCTTCTATCCGCCGGGCATCGACTACAGCGGCCCAGGCCCGTTTTTTGACCTATATAAGCGCGACACACTGAACCCATGTACGCAGGGCCTGCAGGATGCCACCCCCAACCAGAGCGGAATCGTATTCTTCCCCGGAAGCGTTCCACTATATAAGGGCGGGAAACTGGTGGGCGGGCTCGGCGTCAGCGGCGACGGCGTGGAGCAGGACGACTTTGACACCGCCGCCGCGGCGGAGGGATTTGAAGCGGCGTTGGCAAACCGCGCTGACAGGCAGATCGTGCAGGGCGTTCGCCTGCCCTATCTAAAGTTCCCGCGCAATCCTCTCGATTGACCTTCGGGAGGTTTTGTGCCGGCTGGTAACCATGGATTTCCAACTCATGTGGGGTGCGGTGGCCCTGGCGGCACTGGGCGGAGTGCTGTGGGGCCTGGCACGCGAATACCGTTCCCGGCTGCGCTATTCCCTGGTGCTGCTGGCAGCCTGTTTTGTGCTTTTGGTCCTTCCTCAACACCAGCCGTGGATGCACGATGCCGCCCTCGCCTTGGCGCAGTTGATCGCCCTTCACGTTTTCTCGATTCTGGTTTTCCGTATCCTCTTTCACCGCTTCGCCCTGCCGGTCATCGTCAGCGACATCGTAGTGATCGTGGGCTACGCAGTAATCCTGCTCAACCTGCTGGCACACCTGGGCGTCAACGTGTCGGGCCTGATTGCTACATCGGCCGTGGTGGCGGCGGTCATCGGACTGGCGCTGCAGGAACTACTTGTGAACTTGATTGGCGGACTGGTCCTTCACGCCGACGGAGCCATTCACAAGGGCGTATGGATCAAGTCCGAACACGGCATCGGCAAGGTCTTGAATGTGAGGCTGCGGCACACAGTGATTCTGACTCCCGATAACGACACCGTGCTGATACCGAATCATTCCTTGATGAAGGTTCCGGTAACCATCATTTCTGATCGCAAGCGCTTCCTGGTACGTTTTCGCATCGGTGCCGGACATCGGCCCACAACGGTGATCCGGGTCGTGGAAAAAGCCCTCCGGGCCTCGCCGATCAAGGGCATCGCCACGGATCCAAAACCGGAATGTCTCGTCTTCGAATCGCACCCGCAGCACATAGACTATGGCATCCACGCCTGGGTCACCACACCTGGGTATTCAGACGGTCCGCTCTCGCGCGTCCTCAGCCGGGCTTACTTTGCAATGGAACGGGCAGGCATTCCCCTCGCCTCCATTCCGACATTTCTGCACCTGGACTGGTCGAAAGCGGAGGATGACCAGGAGACCGCGGCTACCGCCGCACTCCGTCAGGTTCCCATGTGGCGTACGCTTACTCATGAGGAGTTCCAGACCTTGGGCGCCCGCCTGAAGCGGCTGTCCTACGCACCGGGCGAGACCATTGTCCGGCAATGTGACAGTGGGGCCTCAATGTTCGTTATCTTAGGGGGCAGCGTGAGCGTGACGTTAACTGGAGAATCAGGACATGCCGAGGAGCTTGCCACCCTGGAGCCGGGCAGTTTCTTCGGGGAGATGTCGCTGATGACAGGAGGAAAGCGTACCGCATCGGTAATTGCACTGGACGAAGTGGAGTGCGGGGAACTGGAGAAAGAAGACGTTGCGGATATCCTGATCCAGCGGCCGGAATTGGCTCAACAAATCTCTGATGTGCTGGAACAGCGGCAAGTGGCTCTCCTCTCCCTCCGTGAGAGGTTGCAACTCAAGCCAGGGGAAGCAAACAAATCGGATCTGCTCGGACTCATTCAGGAATTTTTTGGCTTATCGAAGTCGCGCGGCACACAGGACAAATGATGGAGCAACCGTCGAGAATGAAGCTGCAGTTCTGGGGCGTCCGCGGCTCCATTCCCACGGCGGGCCGCGATACGTTCGAGTTCGGCGGAAACACGGCGTGCCTGGAAATCCGGGTTCCGGGTCAGGATATCCTCATCGTGGACGGCGGCTCGGGAGTGCGAAATCTGGGCTTGGCCCTTCACGAAGAATTTCAATGCAACCCGCTGTCGCTGCATCTCTTCCTCACCCATTTTCATTGGGACCATATTCAGGGTTTGCCGTTCTTCAAACCCCTTTATAGCGGGGTTAACAAGGTAACGTTCCACTCCGGGCGCGCACCCGCCGAATCTCGCGAAATTCTGGAAGGGCAGATGTCCACGCCGTATTTCCCCGTGAACTTCGAGTTGCTCACCGCCAGGCGCGAGTTTGTGCGAGCCTGTCCCGGCGTTTTCCGGCATGGCCCGCTCACAGTGGAGGCCTTCCCGTTAAATCATCCGCAGACTGCCGTTGGATATCGCTTTGAAAGCAACGGAGCGGTCATTGTCCATGCCAGCGATTGCGAACACGGCGACAGGAAACTGGACTCCGTCCTGCGCCGCTATGCACAAAACGCGGATGTTCTCGTTTACGACTCGCAGTACACGCCGGAGGAGTACGAGAACAAGAAAGGATGGGGCCACAGCACCTGGCTGGAAGCGACGCAAGTCGCCAAGGATGCGGGAGTCAAGCAACTGGTCCTGTTCCACCACGACCCGGGACACAGCGACCCCATGATCCGCGAAAATGTAAACCGCGCGCGACTGTGCTTTGAAAATACCTTGGCGGCCCAGGAAGGGCTTAGCATCGAACTGTAATCCGCGCGGAAGTCATATATAATGAAGGCGTTCCGCCTGAGGGTTCCCCGTCGATGAGATTTTTCCACCCCGCCGCGCTTGCACTTTTATCTTTATCCCTTGCTTCGGCCGCCGAGACTGGCAGCGCCTCCGCTGAGTTCTTTGAAACACGCATTCGTCCCGTACTTGCCAATCGCTGCTACGTCTGCCACTCCTCAACCCCGATGGGCGGCCTTGCCGTCAACTCGCGCGAGGCCCTGCTGAAAGGCGGGGAAACTGGCCCGGCCATCGTGCCCGGCAAACCCGACGAAAGCCTTCTGGTGAAAGCTGTGCGTCACACCGGCGGCAAACTGCAGATGCCTCTGCAGCAGGCTAAGCTTTCTGACAAGGAGATCGACGATATCGCGACGTGGGTGAAGGCCGGAGCCGTCTGGCCTGAGGCGCCCGTGCCCGCCGAAACAAAGAAGGCGGCCGCGTATATCATCACGCCGGAGCAGCGTGCCTTCTGGGCATTCCGAGCCGTAAGTAAGCCCGAGGCGCCCAAGGTCCAAAATGACTCCTGGGTCAGTTCGCCCATCGATCGCTTTGTCCTGGCGCGTCTGGAAGAAAAGGGCCTCGCTCCGAACAAGCCCGCTGAAAAGCGCGATCTGATTCGCCGCGCTACTTTCGATCTGACCGGACTTCCTCCTAAGCCCGAGGAGGTCGACGCTTTCCTCTCCGATCGTTCCGCGGATGCCTTCGCCAAAGTGGTGGATCGCCTCCTCGCCTCTCCGCAATACGGCGAGCGTTGGGGCCGCTACTGGCTCGACGTCGCACGTTACGCTGACGACAAGCTCAACAACGATGTCCTCGACCCCTATCCGAATTCCTTCCGCTATCGCAACTGGGTGATTGAGGCACTGAATAAGGACATGCCGTACGACCTCTTCATCAAGGCCCAAATCGCCGGAGACCAATTGGAAGGCGGAAAGAATAAAGAGCTGGCCGTGGGACTCGGCTTCTACGGGTTGAGTCCGGAACTGGTCGATGATCGCGTGGACGCCACAACTCGCGGCTTCCTCGCCATGACCGCCGCTTGCGCGCAGTGCCATAACCACAAGTTCGATCCCATCCCCACGAAAGATTTCTATGCCCTGCAAGGCGTCTTCAATAGCTCCAAGCGATCCGAACTCGACCTCGCCCCGGCAGACGAGGTAGCCGACTATAAGAAGAAAGCTGCGAAGGTGAAGGATCTCGAAATCCGCATTCAGGATTTCCTTCATCAGCAGGCGACACAGATGGCGGAGATCCTCACCATGCAGTCTCCGCAATACATCATCGCCGCCCGGCGTGTTCTCGGACCCACGAAGCAGGACGTAGCAAAGGTTGCCGAGCAGGATCATCTGGACAAGATCACCCTCGAGCGGTGGGTACGCTACCTCAAGGGCAATCCGAAAGATAACCAGTATCTGAAAGGCTGGCAGAACGATTCCTTCGATTTGAATGGCTTCCGCGATCAGGCGCTGTCGATCCTCAAGGAACGCAAGGAAGTCGACCAAGAGAACATGATCCGCAAGGCCGCCATGAAAGCCAAGACCAAAGGCGCGGCCGCCGATGACGACTTGCAAGCCGTAGCTCTCAAGGTGGAGCATTACTTCCTGTGGCGCGACCTGTATTTCAGCGATTTCTACGGCAAGGAATTCAAACAGGAAGAGGACGGCTTACTGTATTACGGCCCCAACCGCGGCTACCTGAAGTCCGACGGCACCATTGAGCGCTTCCTCTCCGGCGAATGGAAACAGTACCTGCAGACCCTGCGCGCGGAGTTGCAGGAGCGCAAGGCCGCTCTCCCCTCGCAGTACGCCTACGCGCACGTCATCACCGATGTCGCCAAGCCGAAGAACGAAAGAATTCAAATCAACGGACAACCTGACAATCTTGGAGAAGAGGCGCCTCGCGCCTTCCTGTCGATTTTGTCTGATGGCCCGCCGAAGCCCTTCGAAAAGGGCAGCGGCCGCCTCGAGCTGGCCGAGGCCATCGCCGATCCCAAGAACCCCCTCACCGCCCGCGTGATGGTGAACCGCATCTGGCAGCATCACTTCGGCGAAGGCCTGGTGCGCACCGTCAGTAACTTCGGCCGTATGGGCGAAAAGCCCAGTCATCCGGAACTGTTGGACTTCCTTGCCGCGGAGTTCGTGGACAACGGCTGGTCGATGAAGAAGCTGCATCGCGAGATCATGCTCTCTTCCACCTACCGCTTGAGCGCGGATTACTCGGAAAAGAACTTCGGCGTGGACCCCGATAATCGTCTGTTATGGCGCGCAAACCGGCAGAGGCTGGATGCCGAGTCGCTTCGTGATTCCCTCCTGTCCGTCTCGAGCGAACTCGATACGGCGCCGGGAGCGAACCCGCTGGACCTGAGTGAAGAGAAGAACCACAAGCGCACCATCTACGGATTTGTCAGCCGCCGCAAGTTGGACGGCACACTGGCCCTGTTCGACTTTCCGAACCCGAACGTCACGGGCGAACAGCGCACCGCTACGGCAACCGCCCTGCAGCAGCTCTATTTCCTGAACAGCGGCTTCGTGGACGCACGCGCAAAGGCACTCGCCGCCGAAATTACGAAACGAACCCAATTGGACAATACGGCCAAGATCCGGACGGCCTACCGGACCGTCCTCAGCCGCGATCCGGACGCGAACGAGCTGAAAATCAGTCTCGATTTTGTGAAGGCCGGCCAGAATCAATGGCAGCACTTCACTAAGGCACTCTTGAGCTCCAACGAATTCCTCTTTGTGAACTGACCAATATGATGACTCGACGCGAAGCACTTCAAAAAGCAGGAGCCGGATTCGGCATGCTGGGACTCGCCGGCCTGATGGCGGATTCCGCCCGGGGAATGGGATCGCTTGAAGTCCGCGCGCCGCACTTCCCGGCCAAGGCGAAGCACGTCATCTTTCTGTTCTTGAATGGTGGCCCGTCCCAGGTCGACACTTTTGATCGCAAGCCGGCGCTGGAAAAATATCACGGACAGCCGATGCCCGGCGGCGACAAAGCAGCGGCGCAGGAGAAGGGAACGCTCATGCGCTCACCCTTCGAGTTCAAGAAGTACGGGCAGAGCGGCATCGAAGTCAGCGAGATCTTCCGTCAGGTGGGCGAATGCATCGATGATGTTTGTGTGGTCCGGTCAATGCACACGGACCTGCCGGCGCATCCCCAGGCCATATTACAGATGAACGTGGGCCGCATCATTCCAGGCTATCCGTCCATAGGTTCCTGGCTCACTTACGGTCTGGGAACGGAGAACCAGAATCTGCCTGGATTCATCGCCCTCTGCGCCGGAGTGCCCGACGTGGGCGCCCAGCTTTGGAGCAACGCTTTCCTGCCCTCCATCTATCAGGGGACATACGTTCCGAACGACGAATCCGATCCCGAGAAGATGATTCAGCACCTGCGGAATCTGAACGTCAGCCTGCCGGAACAGCGCCACGACCTCGACTTCATCTCTAAACTGAATGCGCTCGACCTGCAGCGCAAGGGGCCGGACGCGCAACTGGAAGGCCGCATCCAATCCATGGAAGTGGCTTACCGCATGCAAGCCGAAGCTCTGGACGCCTTCGACGTCTCCAAGGAAAGCGCCGCCACGCGCATGCAGTACGGCATCACGCGGGACCCGAACCAGCTTGAGATGAAGATCAAGTCGGCGACGCGCGATGGTGATTTCGGCCGCGGCTGCCTGGTGGCCCGGCGCTTGGTGGAGCGCGGCGTCCGCGTAGTGCAAGTCTACTTCGGCAACGACAAGCCGTGGGATAGCCATCACGACATCCTCGTTCACCGCAAGCTGGGCTTCCAGGCCGATCAGCCTATTGCCGCGCTGCTAAAGGATTTAAAAGCCTCCGGTCTCTTGAAGGAAACGCTAGTAGTGATCGGCGGTGAATTCGGCCGCCGCCCGTGGATCGAAACACAGGGCCGCATCAACGTCCAAAACGGCCGCAACCACAACAACGAAGGCTTCACCTACCTGTTAGCCGGCGCCGGAGTGAAGGGCGGAACCACCTATGGCAGCACGGACGAGTTCGGCTACAAAGCAGTAGAGAAGCGGGCTCATGTGCACGATCTCCACGCCACTATCCTGCATCTGATGGGCTTGGACCACACGCGCCTGACCTATAAGTACAGCGGCCGTTTCTTCCGCTTAACCGACGTAGCAGGCAACGTAATGAACGAAGTTCTTGCCTAGCAAGAACGGCGGCCCCCCAGGGCGGCGCCGGGGCCCTGCCTCGGCCAAAAGAAATAGTACACTCGAAAGACCGTGAAACGCTTGGTTCGCATCGTCGGATTCCTTTTCATCGCGCTGGTACTACTGATCGCCGCCGCCGCGTTCCTGTTCGATGCCAATCAATTCCGCCCGCTGCTGGAGTCCGAGTTAACCAAGGCGCTGGGCCGCGAGGTAAAGCTGGGCGACCTGAAACTCTCCCTCCGGTCGGGAGGCGTTACGGCTTCCGATCTCTCCGTTGCCGATGATCGCGCGTTCAGCAAGACTCCCTTCCTGCAGGCGAAATCCCTGCACATCGGCGTCGAACTCAAACCGCTGATCTTCTCCCGCCAGTTGAACGTCACCGCTCTCACCGTGGATCAGCCGGACATCAATCTTCTGCAATCGGCGTCCGGAGAGTGGAATTTCTCTACCATTGGAGTGAAGGCCGCGGCCTGGAGAGACCCACTGTCCGCGCCCGCACAGAAAATCGATCTCTCGGTCAAACTGATTCAGATCACCGATGGACGGCTCACCATCGACTCGGCAAGAGACAAGACAAAGCCGCAGACTTTCGAGCATGTCAACGCCGAGGTGAAGGACTTCTCCGCCGCTTCCAGTTTCCCATTCTCAGTGTCCACAAAACTTCCCGGCTCGGGCGAAGCGGAAATTCACGGTACGGCCGGACCGATCAATGCTTCTGACTTCGCTCTCACCCCTGTGGACGCAACTGCGGCCATCCGTCATGTGGAGCTCAAAGGACCTGGCTTCACAGGCGTCCTTGCCGTCGATGGCGACGGGACCCTTGGCGGCTCCAAACTTCATACCAGGGGCCAAATCAAGGCGGAACGCTGGAAGGTGGCAACTAATGGATCGCCATCGCCGAAACCAATCGAGTTCGATTTCCAGGTCGACCACGACCTCCAGCGGCGCGCGGGTGTCTTGAATCGCGGCGAGATTCGTTCCGGCAAGCTGCAGGCTGCCCTCTCCGGCGCCTACACTATCCGCGACGATTCGCCCGCACTCCACATGAAGTTTGCCGGTTCAAACATGCCGGTATCTGAAATAGAGGCAATGCTGCCTGCGCTCGGTATTGTTCTTCCATCAGGGGCATCCCTGCAGGGCGGCACAGCCAATGCTCACCTTACTCTCGAAGGACCTGCGGATCAGATGGTGACCGCGGGTACTCTCTCGCTGAGCCAGACCCGCCTTGCTGGGTTTGATCTGGGTTCCAAACTGAAAACGGTGGCGGCCCTGGCGGGAATCAAGGTGAATCCCAACACGGATATCCAAACCTTCAGCGCCGATGTCCGCCGTGCACCGGAGGGTACGCGGGCCGAGGCAATCAACCTGGTGGTACCTGAAGTTGGCGACCTCACTGGAGCCGGCTTCATCAGTCCAACACACGATCTGGACTTCAAAATGAAGGTGAAACTGCACACCTCGGGTGGACTGATGGCCGCCATGGGCCAGAAGGGCGACACCACCATTCCGTTCTTCATTCGCGGCACCGGCTCGGCACCCACCTTCATCCCCGACGCAAGAGGAATCGTCTCCGAAAAGGTGAATACGTTCCTCAAGGGCGACGACCCGGCGAAGGCTGCGAAGGGGTTGCTCGAAGGCTTCTTCGGCAAGAAGAAAACGAACTGAACCTACGTAACTGCCGACCGCTTGATCTCGGCGATGGAACGCGTCCCGCACTGCTTCATCACCAGTTCCAGTTCAACGCGCAGTATGTCCAGCACCCGTTCCACACCGGGTTGGCCAAACGCCGACAGCCCCCATATATAAGGACGCCCGATGCACACGGCCCGCGCCCCCAGCGCGAGCGCCTTGAAGATGTCGGTTCCCCGGCGGAAGCCCCCATCGATCAACACAGGAATTCTCGAAGCCGCGCCGTCCAAAACCTCGGGCAGGCATTCGATCGTCCCGCGGCCGCTTTCCTCGGCCCGGCCCCCGTGGTTGGAAACGATGATGCCGTCGAGGCCATGCTCAACACACAGCTTCGCATCTTCACGGGTCTCGACGCCCTTCAGCAGCACTTTCATTCGCGTCATCGCCTTCAACCGCCGCACGTGCTCCCACGTCAGTCCTGGATTGGCGGTGGTGACGCCCGCCATGTCCATGCCGGTAAACATAGGCTTCCGGCGAAAGAAGTCCTCGGGCTTTGTGCCGTGGCAGGTCACACACTTGCGGCTGTCGAGTTTCTTGAAGCGGTCCGCCGTCTCGGTGTGCCGGCCCGCCTGCGTATCGACGGTCAGAGCTAATACCGGGCAGCCTGCGGCCTCCGCCCGCCGTACAAGTTTCTCGGTGATCTCCCAGCGCGATGTTGGATAGAGTTGATACCACACGGGCCGACCCGCCGCTTCAGTAACCTCTTCTACGGACGTATTCGTCGCCGTGGAAAGAATCTGCAAAGTGCGTTTGGCCCGCCCCGCGCGCGCAACCGGTAGTTCGCCCTCCGCATGAAACGCTTTCTGATTGCCGATGGGCGCGAGGATAATCGGCGTCTCCCAGGCTGTCCCGAATAGCTCGATACTCAGGTCCACGCGGCGGATATCCACCAGCCGGCGTGGCCGGAGTTGAATCTTCCCAAACCCATCCCGGTTGGCCTTCAACGTCAGATCGTCATCCACGCCGGTTGCCATGTATCCGAAATGAGCGGGAGGCAGCGCCAGCCGCGCGGCTGCCTCGAAATCCATGACATTGATCGCCTCCGCCGGGTCGGCAATGGCGGTGAAACTCTGCTGCGCGGCAAACAGGGGACTGGCAGCAAGAAACTGCAGGAACTCACGGCGAAGATGCATCAATGGCATGGAGAGCTTCAGTCTATAAAGCGCCCGTCAGGCAGGTCAAGCGAGAACCCTCAATCGGAGCGGTACCATCTCCAGCCAAAACGCCAAAGTTTCTAAGCCTTGCGGCGAAACACGCCATAGCCGACGAGGCCAAGCCCGGTTGCCAGCATTACGAGTGTGCCTGGTTCCGGGGTGGCCGATGCGGTTGCGATCTCTCTCACTCCAAAAATCGCCGATTGACTCGCGGTATTGAAATCTCCCTCATCGGAATAACTTGCGATCAGGAACGTGGCGCCCAACCCGGCAGCCTGTGAGTACAGGTCGCTGGGAGATTGCCCCTCCTGGTTGATCCCGTAGAGGAAGGTGAACATGCTGGAGCCGCCGTCCGCCAGCAATCCAAGATCGAGCTTGATGCCGGCTCCCAGGTCCCCGGACCCGAAGGTCCCGCCACTCGCGCCGGACGAAGCAGCATAGGGAGAAGTGGGATCCGGATCCTCGAAGCCATAGTATGACGCGTCAACTACAAAGCCGCCGAAGGGATCGGATCTCGTAAAGTTGCTGAAGGTCAACGGAGGATCCCAGTCAACATTGCGCTGGAAGAGAACCGCTTGCGCACTGCCGCTGACATTGGTCACAACCGTGGCGATTTGGAGAATATTGCTCGCTCCGAACGTATAAGTTTGGTCTACCTGCAGCAGATTGTTTGAGCCGTCGTTGAGAAACGTGCTTATGAAGGCTGAGTTGGAGCCAAATACCGGTGAACCGTTCAGTATAAGATTAAGGTCGCCATAAAACTGTGGATCTGAATAACCGCCAAACCCGCTGGCTGAGATACCCCAGGAATCGCGGGGCGTTCCAGGCTGCAGTGGATCATATCCGTCGCTGACTCGCCGGATGCCGGTTCCGGTATTCCCGTCATACAGAGCTCCAAAGTTGCTGATGCCGACCACAAAGGAATTCGTCCCGTCACTAATATCGGTTGCGAAGGTCGGCAGGGATACTGCTACGCCTATCAGGCACGTTATTAGTACCCGGTTAGAGATAATATTTTGAAAACTCACTTTTCCCCTTCACTGAAAATAAATACGGACGATTCAATCGCCTCTCAGCACATTTACGCATTTTCTACTTTTGTGGTCAATTGTTGATTACCCTAAGAGATACTTACGACGCACCAACTAAACACTGACACGTACTACGGCCAGTTACTTAGTCCAAAATATTCCGGCTGCCAGCCAGCGTCTCGGCGCGCCGCAAGTCGCTCTCCAGCAGCGCCGCCTAAAAACTCCTTAGCGATCTAAGCACAATTCGAAGTACAGCTAAGGTCGACCTCAATTACCCGCAAAATCACGAAATTCCCAGATCCTCCCCCCACTGGGGGGAAGTACCATCCGTACCGTCAGGGATTGGTGGGATTTGCCCTATTGCCTAAATATTTGCCTTTTGTAATTCTGAAACCCGAGACGAACGTGCATATGCTTCCACGAATACTTGCAGCGGCAATGCTGCTCACAGCCTCGGTTGTCTTATATGCATCCGGACCCTATTCCCCACCTCGTGCTACGCCGCAACGCGACGATATGTACAACGAAGGGAAGAACGTATTTTGGGGCGGTGCTATCGCCGGCCAGAGAACATCCTGTGCCGGTTGTCACGCCGGGAAAGATTCATTGAGTAAGAGCAAGCTTTCCAAGGTGAAATACAACCTGGAGAGCCGGATTAACATTTGTGTCAAGGACCCCGAAAGGGTGAATGGAACCATGGATGAGAAACAGATGGAGGCGCTAGTCCATTATTTGGCTAAGCGATTTCGACTGTGATGAAGACATTTATTAGCAAAGCAATCTTAGCGGGCTGTATCGGTCTGCAGGCGACCGCAATGTGGGCCGCTTCGCCCTGGCTTCCTGAGCCTGGCAAGCTGTCTATTACAACCCTGTACGTCTACGATACATTCCAGGACTACAGGCAAGGTAAGTTTCCCAACCGGCTTCCCGCACCCTACAAACAATTTACCGGCTTCACGTTCTTTGAGTACGGCATCAGCAATTCGCTCGCTCTCGATGTGGATACCGGCTACACGGCTACCGATTTTCGCGGCAACGGCCTGCGCGGACTAACGGATACCTCCATCGGAATGCGCTGGCGCGCCGCACAGGGCGAACGCTGGGTGCTCACCGTGCGAGGCGCGGGCATCATCAAGGGCAGCTACCCCATTTCGACCACGGCCAATTTCTCACCGGGCGATAAGGCCTCCGGCGGCCTCGGTTCCGCCATACTGGGAGCCTACCTGCCGAAAGGCTTTTATACCTTTACGGAAATGGGCTACCGCATCCGCAGTTCGCCCGTACCGCAGGACTTCTTCGGCAATGCCGGCATCGGGCATTCGTTCAAGCGGTTCAGCTACAGCACCAGCTACCAGACCTCACGGTCGATCAACGGCGTGGACATCGTGGGCACCTTGCCTAAGTTCTCGCCATACTTCCAGGCCAGCCAGTTTCCAGCCACAAAGAAGATCTTTGGCGCCATGGATTTCAACACCAACTTCCGCCTCAAAGGTGGAACCTCGGTGGGTTTCAACTACAGTAAGATTCTGCACGGAAGAAACGTTGGGCTGAAGGACGTCTTCGCTGTCAGCTTCGGCTTCACCCTTCCGGGTCAGCTCCCGCATATCCACTAAACAAGTGAATTTGTTCTATCCGGGACGCACCTCACCAGGTGCGTCCCATTTCTTTTTCTACGCTATATTCCCCGCGAATTGAAATTAGATGTAAGCCGTAGTCTTCACGCCGGAGATGTCGAATCGCTTCCGGCAGCGCATGTTCTTGCACATCACCTTGTCATCCACCAGCACCATGTAGCTTTGCCACTTGGCAAACTTGGCCCGGTCGCGCTCATCGCCGCCCGGGGGCAGGCGTTCCTTCTTGGTGCGAACCAGCCAGCGCAGATCGTAGGCCTCCGCCGTCCGGCACGAAGGGCAGTTCAGCGTGATGGGCTTTGTCGTGCTGGTCTCGTTATAGTAGGCTCGTTCATCCATTTTCTCCCGTATTGTATCGCGATCAGTTGAGGGTTTGGGGTCGGAACAATTGCGGGTAGGCACCTTAGCCGATTCGTACGCCCCCCCACTTGAGTGGACTAGGGGGACCCGTGCGCGGTCCAGCGGGTTATGCTGACAAAAGGCCCTGTATGCTAAAACTTCGCGTTCTTCTCGCCATCCTGGCCTCCTGCAGCCTTTGTTTTTCCGCCGACCTCGCCCCGGCGCTCCAATGGGTGAAAACCTTCGGCGGATCCGGGGCCAGTACCGTCACCGCCGCGGCCGCCGACGCCAGCGGCAATCTCTACATCGTCGGCACCACCTCGTCCATCGACTTTCCCGTTACGGTGCCCGCCAAACCCGGCGCCACCGTGACCAGGATGGCCGAAATGATCCACGCGCCGAAGTATTTCGCCATCAGCAGTACCGTCGCGAATCCGCAAGATCCGAACGCCTTGCTCGCCGTCGCTTCTACTTCGCCGGGTACTGACGTTTTCGCGGTAAAGCTCGACCTCGACGGAAATCTCGTATATTCCACTCACTTCGGCGGCAGCGCGAACGATACCGCGGCTGCCGCGGCCTTGGGCGCCGACGGTAGCCTTTATGTTTCGGGCGCTACTACATCTGCCGATTTCCCCGTCACCCCCGGAGCCTACGCCACCGTCAGACCTGGAACTGCCGGCAGTTCCTCCAGCTACCTGTTCAAACTGAACCCCGACGGTTCTACCGGTTGGTCAACTTATTTCGCAGACTTCCGCACGACCGTCAGTTCTATGGCGGTGGACTCCGCCGGGAACGCGTACGTCGGCGGCTCTAGCGCCGGCAATCTGCCAACCACTCCAGGCGTGTATCAAACGGACTTTAAACAAAGCATTCTCTGCCCCGGCATCGTCCCTTGTATTGGCGGCCCTCTGTCAGCCTTCGTCACGAAGTTCAATGCCCAAGGTTCCGGACTTCTGTATTCCACCTATGTTTCCGTCGACGCCAACAAGTACCCTCTCACCGCCGCTCGTGCGCTGGCCGTCGATCCAGGCGGCAGAGCATGGTTTGGAGGACAAGGCTACTTGGTAGGGCTGAACGCCGTGGGTTCCGTCTTGTTTGCAGTCACCACGCAGCGAGGAATTTCCGTTTCCGCGCTCACCCTCGATTCCGCGTCGAACGTTTATGCGACCGGCACCTTCACTCCCGACTACAACACGTCGGAATCCAGATATGTCTTCCCTTCCACGCCTGGAGCCTTTCAAAGCGAGCCCCAACTCGGTTTTCGTGTTCTTCCCGGCCAGCAACCTCCAGGCGGATCGGCCGAGGCTTTCGTTATGAAGTGGAACAGCAACTTATCGCAGATTCTCGCCGCCACCTTGCTAGGCGGAGAGTTAGCCGACTCAGGGGAGAGCATTGCGGTCGATCCTGCCGGGAACACCATCATCAGCGGAAAGACCGATTCGAAGACATTTCCCATCCACTCGCCGTTCCAGACCTCCTTTTCGCCGCGCTCCGGCTTCGTTGCATCGCTGGACCCCGGCCTTTCGCAATTGCGGTTTTCCACTTACCTCGGGGACCGGCAGCCCTTCGATGCAACCGCGGTGGCACTGGATGGCCGCGGCAATCTGCTGGTGGCCGGGACTGCGCTCACAGCCGGTAGTGAGTTCCTGGGCGGTCAACCAGGCGCCAGCTTCACCGAAGGCGGCCTCATTGTCGCCAACAAAATTTCGCTGTCACCGGCGCCGGTCGTAAGACTCGATTCCGTCGTGAATTTCGCCAGCCGTTTGGCCGCACCCATCGCACCGGGAGAATCGGTCTTGGCAATGGGATCAGGTTTCGGGTCTGACGCCCAACTGGTCATCAATGGCGTTCCGCTGACCAGGGTCGCAGGCACTGGCACCACCCTAATCGCCGTGATCCCCGGCACCGCGACCACTTCCGGCGACCTCCAAATTCAGGTATCCACAGGCGGCGCTCTGTCGAATCCGGTGTTCGTGCCCGCCGCGCCGGCATCACCCGGCATTTACGCTCTGGATGCCAACGGCTACGGCCAGGGCTACATATTAAATAGCGATGGGACACTGAATTCGCCCGCCAACCCTGCGGCTACCGGTTCCGCCATCACCATTTTCGCCACGGGCAGCGGAGTATTCACCGTAACCAACGGATACGCCGTGACCGATAATCACTTGGCTACGGAATCGGAATTCCAAGGATTGGTTGCGGCCCAATACAATCAACAATTCCTACAATTGGCTATGGAATCCTTGCACCACGTGGACCCAAAACACCGTCAATTCAACACCATTGTGTTTTCCTCTTCCAGGGATACCATCGGTCTAATCATGGACCGGATGACGGCCCTAAAGGAAGAGGTTCAGGAAATCCTGGGCAAGGATCCGAAATCCGAATG
>JBDUEM010000117.1:0-21423 GCA_040002435.1 Bryobacteraceae bacterium | reverse complement strand
CGAACCACGATTCACGGCTCCAAAGGCCGCTGTCCTACCGTTAGACGATCGGGGAAAAAGGAAGGCTTCTCGACGACAATCATACCAGTTTACCTGAGAGTTGCTACGATTGCCAGGTGATCTCAGCCGCCCGTCTCACTGCTTTCGAAATCCTGATGCGCGTCGATTCGGGCAGCTACGCATCCGATCTCCTCTTCGCCCAGGCCCTCTCCCCCCGCGATGCGGCCCTGGCCTCGGAAATCGTCTTCGGAACACTCCGCCGGCAGGCGCAACTGGACTACCTAATCGCCCGCCACGCCCCGGCGCGCCTGGACACCGCCGTGCGAATTGCCCTCCGCATCGGCATCTATCAGCTCCGCCATCTGGACCGTGTGCCCCCTCACGCCGCCGTCACAGAAAGCGTCGAGCTGGTGAAGAACGCACGGAAACGCTCCGCCGCCGGCCTGGTGAACGCGGTTCTCCGGAAAATCGATCGGAAACAGGTCGTCTGGCCCAGCCGCGCCGTTGAACTCTCCCAACCGCAATGGCTCATCGACCAATGGGAGCAGGAATTCGGCCCGGAAACCACCACCCGCATAGCTCAAGCGTTCCTTGAACGGCCGGAAGTCTACCTTCGCAATCCCCCGCCGGGTCATTCGCTCCAGCTCGAACCCACGGAAATTGCGGGCGGCTTCCGCGTGCTCGGCGGCGACACCAACAACTTGCGCCTCCAGGATATAGGCTCCCAGTCCATTGTTCCGCTTCTCGGGCTGGAGCCCGGGCAAACCTTTTTGGACCTCTGCGCCGCACCCGGCAACAAGACAGCGCAGGCGCTGGAATCCGGCGTCCGGGGAATCGCCTGCGACGTTCACCTCCATCGTCTCCGCCAATTTACCGGATGTCCTCGAGTCGTCCTGGATGCCACGCGCCCCCTCCCCTTCAAGGGAACGTTTGACCGTATTCTGCTAGACGCACCCTGTTCCGGTACAGGCACACTTGCAAGAAACCCGGAAATCCGCTGGCGCATCCAGATCTCTGATGTTCTCGAACTGCACGAAAAACAGACGCTCCTTCTCTATCAGGCCCTATCTGCCCTGCGCGAGCACGGCCGCCTGGTCTATTCCACATGCTCGCTGGAGCGGCAGGAGAATGAGGATGTTGTAAACCGGGTCATGTTGGAAACGGCCGGAAAATTCAGGGTGATGGAAACCCGCCGGCGAACACCGGGCCTTGATCCCGGGGATGGATTTTTCGCGGCTGTGATAACATCGAGTTAAATAATCAGCATTGAGTAGGAAACCCGCAAATGGCTGAAATCATTCCATCTATCCTGTCCGCCGATTTCGCGCGCCTGGGCGATGACATCGCCAGGGTAGAGAGCGCTGGTATTCGCATGTTGCACGTCGATGTCATGGACGGGCATTTTGTTCCGAATCTCACTCTGGGGCCGCCGGTTTTGAAGTCGATCCGGAAAATCACCAGGCTTACCCTGGACGTACATTTGATGATTGAAGACCCGGATAAATTTGCTCCGATCTTTATTGAGGCCGGCGCGGATCAGATCTCCGTTCACCAGGAGGCCTGCCGCCATCTGGATCGCACCATCCGCATGATTCAGAGCGAGGGGGCCCGGGCCGGCGTGGTCCTGAATCCAGCCACACCAATCCACGTGCTCGACGACGTCCTGGACATTGTGGATTACGTCCTGATCATGAGCGTTAACCCCGGCTTTGAAGCGCAGAAATTTATCCCGAATGCGCTAAACAAGATCCGCGCCCTCGCTATGCGCCGGAAGGCACTCGGATTGCAGTTTCCCATCGAGATCGATGGTGGAATCAGTCTTGACAATTTGGATCGTGTGATTCGAGCCGGTTGCGATTGGGTCGTGGCCGGGTCCAGTGTATTCCATAGTGAAGATCCGGCAACAACCGTGACACGCATGCAACAGATCGCCAAGAGTGCCGAATCGGTCCATGTGTGATTTCCAAACAGGCTGTACACTAATCAATCAGGCTGTACACTATTAAGGTATAGATTCATGATGCTTCATCACAAAAACTGGCTTCTCCGTTTCCTCGCCCTTTCGGTTCTCCTTGCGCTGATCAGTTCCTGCGGTTTTAAGCGTAAGAAGTATGAGAATCCCATCACCAAGGACACCCAGCAGCCCGACAAAGTCCTGTTCGATAAGGCGATCAACGACATGGAGCGCAGCCGCTACGAAGTGGCGCGGCTTACCTTGCAGACGCTGATGAATACTTACGACACAAGCGAGTATCTGGCCAAGGCAAAGCTCGCCTATGCCGATAGCTGGTTCCGCGAGGGCGGCACGCACGGATTGGCGCAGGCCGAAGCCGAGTACAAGGACTTCATCCTGTTCTATCCCACGCTCGAAGAGTCCGCCGAGGCGCAGGAAAAGGTCTGCATGATTCACTTCCGCCAGATGGAAAAAGCGGACCGCGACATGAACCACGCTCTGCGCGCCGAGGACGAGTGCAGAAATCTTCTGGTTCAATTCCCCAACAGTAAGTTCGCCCCCATCGCTCAGCAGCACCTGCGCGAAATTCAGGAAGTCATTGCGGAAGGCGAGATGCGCCGCGGTACTTTCTATCACACCAAAGGCAGTAATCCGGCAGCCGCCAACCGCTTGCAGGCGCTGACAGATCAGTACCCTCTCTACAGCAATGCAGACGAAGCCAACATGCTGCTCGGCGATTCTTATTCTAAGATGGGCACTCGCTTCCGCCAGAAGAGCGGGGATGCGTTCGCTCGCGTTGTCCGGGAATATCCGCTCAGTCCGTATGTGGACGATGCCAAGAAAAGGCTGCAAACCCTGGAACTGCCGGTTCCGGAACCAGACCCCGTCGCTTACGCCCGTATGAAGTATGAGCTGGAAAATCAGACTAAGCCCGGAATGACTTCGAAGGCGCTGGGTCCCCTGAAGAGAGGTCCCGATGTCAGCCACGCAGCCAAGTCCGGCACTCCAGCCATGACCAGTTTGCGTCCTACAGTTCCGGCCAGCGTGCCGGTTCCAGCGGCTGCCGGTGCAGCCGGGTTCTCGGGTGACGTAACCGCGGCGCCCATCACTGATCCTACTTTGCTTGAAACTAAGCCAGACGCGCGCCAGAATCCGCCCGCCTCGCAACCGGATGGCGCCGCCGCTCCAGCTGGCGACACATCTGCTGCGCCGGCTAAGACCGACGGAGAAACCCCGGCCGCCCAGCCCGCCGCCACCGCTCCAGCCGATGCGCCTCTTCCTACGAATCGCGATTCGCCGAAACAGCCCCAAAAGAAGCAAAAAAAGAAGAAGACCGCCAGCCAGTAGTTCGCTATGCTGACACTGTATGAGCCGAATCCTTCTCGCCGACGATAGTCCGCACGCCCAGCGTATGGGCGAACGTATTCTTCGTGAGGAAGGGTTCGAGGTTGTCACCGTGACTGACGGAAATACAGCCCTCGTGCGCCTTGCCGATGTGGACCCGGATCTGGTACTGGCCGACGTGTCTCTTCCCAGCCGCTCCGGCTACGACATCTGCCAGGAGGTCAAGAAGCAGCTTCGCCACAGCCACGTCCGGGTCATCCTCACCGCTGGGTTGCTGGAACCCTTTGATGAAGCGCAGGCGGCCCTTGTGCGGTGTGACGGTATTCTCAAAAAGCCGTTCGAGTCTTCGGTGGTCCTGGAAATGGTGCGGCCGCTGATCGCTGCGGCTACTGCGGCTAAGGCCGAACGGAATGTCCCGGCGGAACTCCTTCCCGCGGCCCCAGCCAAGCAATTGCCGCCCATGCCGGTCCTGCCAACGCCGGCAGTTGCTGTTCCTGTTCGCGTGGTAGCGGAGCCGATGGAGGCAATCGCACCCCCCGCTGACGTATCCCTCGAGACCGAACGCGTACGGGCGGCGGTCACGCTCGCGCTTGAAGCATCGCTCCCTAAAATGATCGACGAGATTACGGAGCGTGTTCTGGTAGCATTAGGTCATTAACCAATGCCAGACAACAGCTTTGACATCGTCTCGAAAGTCGAGATGCCGGAAGTGATAAACGCCATTCAGCAGGCTGACAAAGAGCTGCTCACGCGGTTTGACCTGAAGAATTCCAAGTCGTCGATCGCCTTAAACGAGAAGGAACACAAGATCACGCTCGCCAGCATCGACGAGTTCAAGCTCAAGGCGGTCACCGAGATTCTGCAGCAGAAACTGGTCAAGCGCGGCATCTCCCTCAAAGCCTTGACCTACGGCGCAATTCAACCCGCCTCCGGCGCCACCGTCCGCCAGGAAATCACCCTCGTGCAGGGAATTGCCATTGAGAAGGCGAAAGAAATCGTCAAGATCATCAAGGATAGTAAGAAAAAGGTGCAGGCATCTATCCAGGGCGATCTGGTGCGCGTCAGCGGCAAGGATCGCGACTCGCTGCAGGAGATCATCAAGCTCCTGCATGGGTTCGATCTGGGAATTGACCTGCAATTCATCAATTACAGAACCAACTGACAACCCCGCCCAGGATGCCACGCCGGATTGAAAGTCTTATACTGGACGGCCCCGCCGGAAAACTGGAGGCCTTGCTCGAAGAGCCCGAGGACCGGGAGCCAAGCCAGGCTGTGGTGGTTTGCCACCCCCACCCGCGCCATGGCGGAACCATGCACAACAAGGTGGTTTACCGCATTGCGCGCGGACTGCGCCGCAGCGGCTGTGTGGTGTTGCGTTTCAATTATCGCGGCGTCAATCTCAGCGAAGGCAGCTACGACCACGGCAATGGGGAGTTGGAAGATGCCCGCGCGGCGCTTTCCTGGCTCCGCGGGCGTTATCCCAGTTTGCCGTACCTGTTAGCGGGCTTTTCGTTCGGCTCGCGGGTCGTGTTGCGTCTGGGATGCACCCTGCCGGACGTCAGCCGTCTGATTGCCGTCGGATTTCCCACTGTCTACGCCGACCGTTCGTATCTGGAAGATTGCACAAAAGATCGAACGTTTATCCAAAGCACTAACGATGAATACGGTCCAAAGGCAGAATTTCAGGAAATCTTTGACAGACTGCCGGAGCCCAAAAGGCTCATTTGGGTAGAAGCGGAAAACCACTTCTTCAAGGGTGCGTTGGAAGAGTTCGAAAACTCAATTGCCGGAGTGCTTTAGCTCGCGGTTGAGACGCCGGTTAACGCGGCTGGCGATCAGGTTCGCCACTTTGCTCAGCAGGCCGGGAACATCTTCCGGTTCCACCAGGACGGAGCGGTCAAAATTCGAACGGCGCAGGAAATTGTTGTGATAGGTGGTTACAATCGCAGTTGCCGGCTTGTAGTCCATCATGTTGGCGTGCGCAATTACCTTGAGCCCAGCCTCTGGTGACTCCATCTGTAAGTCACTGAGTACCAGCTCATATTCTTCCCGATCCAGCTTCCCAACTGCTTCAGCGGCGGTTGCTGCGGCATCCACATGGTAGCCGCCTGCCTCCAACACAGTCTGCAGCGTCAAACGCGATGTTGGATCGTCATCCACGACCAGTACCCTCGCTAAATCGAGGCTGGCACCACGCGGATATTTGGTCATAGGGTGCTCTCCAGAACCGTCCTGAGCTTGCAATTGACTTGCCGCTCGCTTCTCAATCATAACGCAAAGTGGTCAAAAACGAACCACCATTTTGAGGGGTACAGCAACGACTGTAGTAGTAGATGGCCCCCACCTTGCGCCGGAATCCAAAATCGGGTAGGTTGATCCCGATGGCCCTAACATCCCGGACAACCTTAGGAATATTCCTCGCGGGCACAATCTTTCTGCTGGCCGGATTCCGAGACCGCTATTGGCCCGGTCGCTTTACATTCAACTCCGCGCCACCCAGTCGCGAAGAAATTGGACTTGCCATGACGTTGGGGCTCGTTTTTTTGGGGGTTGCCGGTTTTCGGCTGATCCGGCAGAAGCCCGGGTCCTAAACCTTTAAGTCGAATACTCTCGCGAAGATAGCGTCTACGTTCCGGAGTTGCCGGTCCAGCGAAAAGCTCTCCTGGATCTGATCCGCTGTGAGGTGTGCGAGCACTTCGGGATCTTCCAAAATCGCCTTACGGAAGTCAGATTCGTCTTTCCAGGCCTGCATCGCCTTCCCCTGGACGGTCTTATAGGCCGTCTCCCGCAGCATACCTGCGGCCGAGAGATCCAGCAGCAGTTGTCCGGAAAAGACCAACCCCTGGGTCGAGTCCAGATTCCGCCGCATCCGCTCCGCGTTCACTTGTAATCCATCCACCAGCCAGGATGTCTTGGCCAGCAGATAATCCGTCAAGATCGTAGAATCCGGCAGAATTACGCGTTCCACCGACGAATGGGAGATGTCCCGCTCGTGCCATAGTGCGATATTCTCGAATGCTGCCTGCACATTGGAGCGGACCACGCGGGCCAGGCCGCAAATCTGTTCGCAGGTAACCGGATTGCGTTTGTGCGGCATCGCCGAAGATCCTTTTTGGCCGGCGCCAAACGGTTCTTCCGCCTCCCGCACCTCCGTGCGCTGCAAATGCCTGACTTCCAGGGCGATCTTGTCCAAGGTGGCGGTGATGAGGCCCAATGCCGCAATGTAGGCGGCATGCAGATCCCGCGACAGAACCTGCGACGAGATAGGGGCCGCCCGCAGCCCCAGCTTTGCGCAGATCAAATCCTCCGCTGCCGGACCGATGTGGGCAAACGTTCCCACTGCCCCGGATGTCTTTCCTACCCTCAGATCTTCCGCCGCCGCGTCGAAACGCCGTATGTTTCTCTGCATTTCGTCGTACCAAAGCGCCAGCTTCAATCCGAAGGTGATGGGCTCGGCGTGCACCCCGTGCGTTCGTCCAATCTGCACCGTATGCTGAAATTCCATCGCCCGGCGTTTGAGAATAGCCGTCAAACGGGCAAGTTCTTCCCGAATGACGGCTGAAGCAGCTTTGATCTGTAAAGCTTGCGCCGTATCTACTACATCGTTAGAAGTTAAGCCGTAGTGAAACCACCGGGAAGACTCGGCTGCGCCCGCTGCCGCCATCGATTCTGCTACAGCTGTAGTAAATGCGATGACATCATGCTTCACTTCCTGTTCAATCTGTTGGATCCGGACCACATCTACCTTCGCGTGTGCTCGAAGTGATTGGGCCGCCTCGACGGGGACTTCCCCCAGTTCGGCCAAAGACTCAGAGGCCGCTAATTCTACTGCGAGCCAGGATTGGTACTTATTCTCGTCACTCCAGATCCGGCCCATGGCGGGCCGCGTATAGCGGGGAATCATTGTAGCCCCAGTTTATCAGCCCGCTGCTTCAATAACAGAAGACGGAGGACTGGGATCTGGGTTCTGAAACAACCAGGCGGGTGGGGAGCGATCGTTGCGCCAGAGCCTGAGACCCCATCAGCTCCACGGTGGCAGGGTAATTGTTGTGCGGGCTTAAGTGCCCCAGAATCAGCGTGTCCACCGTGGAATCCATGGCGCCGCAAATGAATTCAGACACTGCATCGTTGGAAAGGTGACCCTTGCGGCCCATGACACGCTGCTTGACTGACCACGGATAGGGCCCCACTTTCAACATTTCCAGGTCGTGATTGGATTCCAGCAGCAGGAAATTCACCCCGCGCAAATGCACATGAATCGAATCCGGCATATAACCTAAATCGGTCACAATGCCGATCTTAACGCCGTGGGCACGAACGCAGAATGCTACGGGGTCGACCGCGTCATGAGGGATGGTGAACGTGTCGATCTCCATTTCGCCAATCGAGATCCGCTCCCCGGCACGAAACGTCTCCAGTTTGCGGCAATCGAATTCTCCCCAGGCGATGGCCGGAGCGGTGAGGCTGCTCAGATAGACGGGAATCTCCAGTTGACGCAGAATGGGGATCAGTCCGCAGACGTGATCGCCGTGCTCGTGCGATATCACGACGGCATCCAAGTCCTCAGGCGACTCGCCGACGGCCGCCAGGCGCGCGAACATTTCGCGTTTGCTCAACCCCGCGTCAATCAGTATGCGCGTGTTCTCCGTCCCGATGAATGTGGAATTGCCCGAGCTGCTGCTCGCCAGCACACAGATTTTTACGATGGGACCTCCCCTTCCTTACTCATCGATCTGGCCTTGTATCTCTTGTAGCATGACCCGGAACAAAACCATAGGAAAATGTTATCTCTCGAAACAAGGCACCCGGTTACAATAGAGGATCTCATGAAAGCCCGCGTCTATGTATCTCTGAAACCGACCGTCCTCGACCCGCAAGGACAGACTATCCGTGGAGCTCTGGCTGGATTAGGCCACACGTCTATCTCCAGCGTCCGTCAGGGGAAGTATTTCGAAATCTCTCTCCAACCGGGAACGGATAAGGCAAGCGCCTCCGTCGAGATCGAGCAGATTGCGAAAGACGTTCTGGCCAATCCCGTCATCGAGGATTACCAGGTAGAGTTTATCGATTAACGGAAAAATATATGTGTGGAATAGTTGGCTACATCGGGTCCCAACAGGCGGTGCCCATAATCCTCGACGGGTTGCGCAGGCTGGAATACCGCGGCTACGACTCGGCCGGCATCGCTGTGGTGTCGGAAGGAGTGCTCAGCCTGCGTCGCGCCTCCGGAAAACTGCGGAATCTGGAGGAAGTGATCCGCACCAACCCGATGGACGGCGCATACGGCATCGGCCATACCCGTTGGGCTACGCACGGGCGGCCGACGGAGGAAAACGCCCACCCCCACCGCGACTGTAAAGGCGACATTGTTGTAGTCCACAACGGGATCGTCGAAAACTACCTTTCGCTGAAGTCTCAGCTTCAGAAAGAAGGGCACGTCTTCCTCACTGAAACCGACACGGAAGTCATCGCGCATCTGATTGAAAAGCACTACAAAGGCAACCTCGAGGAAGCGGCGCGGGCCACGGTGAAGGAGCTGTCCGGGGTTTTCGCGCTGGCAATCATCGCCAAATCGGACCCGAATAAAATCGTCGCGGCCAGATCCGGGCCGCCGGCGGTGATCGGTCTCGGCGATGGAGAGTATTTCGTCGCCTCCGACGTCCCGGCCATTCTCAGCCACACTCGTGACATGTTTTTCCTGGCCGACGGCGATATGGCTGTGCTGACGCCCGAAGGAGTGCATCTCACGGATTTTGTCGGCCGCCCCATCAAACGCCAGGTTTCGCACATCCTGTGGGATCCCATCATGGCCGAAAAGGGCGGCTACAAGCACTTCATGCTCAAGGAGATTTTTGAGCAGCCTCGCGCCGTGAGGGACACGCTGCTGGGTCGCGTCGGCCAGGAGAGCGGCCGCATCTTTCTCGATGAGATGGATATCTCGCCGCGGCAGTTCAAGGAATTTCAGCACATCAAGATCATCGCCTGCGGCACCAGTTGGCATGCGGCCCTGGCCGGAAAGTTCATGATCGAGAAGCTGGCGCGGATTCCGGTGGAAGTGGATTACGGCAGCGAGTTCCGTTACCGCGATCCCATCATCACGCCGGACATGCTCACCGTTGTGATATCGCAGTCGGGCGAAACGGCGGATACCCTCGCGGCGCAGCGCGAGGCAAAATCGAAGGGATCAAAAACTCTCGCCATCTGCAACGTTGTGGGTTCGATGATTACACGCGAGGCAGCGGGCACCTTGCTGACGCATGCCGGCCCGGAAATCGGCGTCGCCTCTACCAAGGCATTCACTTCCCAGCTGACAGCGCTGTTTATCTTGGCCATGTACCTGGGCCAGGCGCGCGGCACGCTGAAGGAAGACGAATCCAAAGCCTTGGTGCAGGAGATTCTGCGGATTCCCGGAAAACTGGAGACGGTGCTTTCTGGCGAGGCCAACTACGACGACCTGGTCCGCGTGCTTTCGCGCGCCAAGGATTTTCTGTTCCTGGGGCGGGGAATCCACTTCCCCATGGCGCTGGAAGGCGCGTTGAAGTTGAAAGAAATCTCCTACATTCACGCCGAAGGCTATCCGGCCGGCGAGATGAAGCACGGGCCGAATGCTTTGATTGACGAGAATCTTCCCGTCGTCGTGATCGCCACACGGGACCCCTCCAGTGAGGAAAGCCGTGTGCGCTATGAAAAAACACTTTCCAACATTCAGGAAGTGAAGGCCCGCGGCGGATTTGTGATTGCCGTAGCCTGCGAAGGTGACGACGAGGTGGTGAAGACGGCGGATCACGTCATTACCATCCCGTCAACCAATGAGTTGATGCTGCCTTTACTGGAGATCGTTCCTCTGCAGTTGCTCGCCTATCACATTGCAATCCGCCTGGGGTGCGACGTGGATCAGCCGCGCAACCTCGCCAAGAGCGTTACCGTCGAGTAGATGAAGCAGTTCACGCATGCGCTCAGCGTTGCCACCCGCGGCAAGGGGCTTTACGATTTCACGCGCGAAGTGGCGAAATGGCTGCAGAGCCTTTCGGTTTCCACGGGACTGTTGACGATTTTT
Organism: Bryobacteraceae bacterium; assembly: GCA_040002435.1. GTDB lineage: Bacteria > Acidobacteriota > Terriglobia > Bryobacterales > Bryobacteraceae > JANXXV01. Next base: position 11,068 of record JBDUEM010000117.1, on the reverse strand, counting down.
ATTCAGCACACCTCCGCGTCGCTCACCATTCAGGAGAACGCCGACCCGGATGTGATCCTCGACCTCAATGATTTCTTCAGCCGCCTCGCACCGGAAGATAACCGCCTGTACCGCCACACCTCGGAAGGTCCTGACGACATGCCTGCACACATTCGCGCCGCGCTCACACAGGTGCAGCTTTCTGTTCCCGTATTGGATGGCGCAATGACGCTGGGCACCTGGCAGGGCTTGTATGTTTTTGAACACCGCGCCATGCCGGCACGGCGGCGGCTTGTTTTGCATTTACTTGCCCAATAGCGGGCGGCGGTGCGGCCGCTCTCGGGGGAGGAAGCGCGGAAGTGATCTCTTCGCTACACTGGAAGCTAACCAGCCAGGCCTAGCTAACTGCCATGACCAGTCCTGTGGAAATCCGCGGCGAGCCCCGGTTCAGATTACTGTTTGAGCGCGCGCCGGTTGCTATCTGGGACGAAGATTTCTCCGGCGTCAAGGACTTTCTGGACGACCTCTTTTTCTCAGGCGTCATAGACATTCGCCGGCACCTTCAATCCAATCCTGATCTGGTGGGCGACGCCATCCGCCGCGTGCAGGTCAGGCATGTCAATCGTATTGCCCGCGAGTTTTACGGCGCCGACTCGGAAGAGGATCTGATCCGCGCCTTACCGTCTCTGTTTGACGCAACCGCCCTGCAGGTGTTTACCGACGAAATCGTGGCACTGGCAGAAGGGGCCACCACTTTCACAGCCGAACTGCTCGCCATTACTCTCACAGGGGAGCGGCGTTTGGTGCAGATGAATGTCTCCCTGCTGCTTGCCGAAGCCGATGATTGGTCGCAGGTTGTGGTGACCTTCACCGACCTGACGGAGCGCAAGCGCCTGGAGCAGTCCCTCGAACTGGCCAATGAAAAATTGCGCAGGGTTAATGCCGACCTGGAGCAGTTCGCATTCGCGGCCGCACACGATCTGACCGAGCCGCTGCGCACCATCTCGCTCTACGCGCAATTGCTGCAAAAATTTCAGACGGAAAGGTTGGGTCCCGCGGCGGATACGGCTCTCGCCTCCATCCTGCAAAATACTTCGCGCATGCGGACCCTGGTGGGTGATCTGCTCACCTATGCGCAAATGGCGGAGCCCGCGGATCTCTCGCGCTGTCCTGGGGTTGATGCGAATACCATTGCCCGCGAAGTGCTGCTAGGCATCGCCGGAGCCATTGAAGAGGCCGGTGCATCCGTCGATGTTTCATGCGCACTGCCGGCGGTGGCCATCCAGGCCGGACATCTGCGCCAGTTGTTACAGAATCTCCTCGTGAATGCCATCAAGTACCGCAGTCCGGACCGCGCGGTCGAAGTCCGGCTTACGGCATCGCAAAGTAGCGGCGAGGCGGTATTCTGCGTCTCCGATAACGGCATCGGAATCGGTCCGGATTACCAAAACCGGATCTTCGGCATCTTCAACCGTCTTCACGGAATCGAGATCGAGGGCAGCGGGATCGGCCTCGCCCTGTGTAAGAAGATTATCGAGCAATACAACGGACGGCTCTGGGTCGAATCGGAAGAGGGTTCCGGGTCGAAGTTTTATTTCGCGATCCCTTCCCCGGCTTACATCCAACCAAGATAAAATTTCAGTCACTTGAAGTTCGCAGTTCTCTATTGAAGTTTTTTCAAACTTGCGTTCTACTGAGTCTATGGCAAATTGCGAGGCGTATCAGTGACATCCAAATTTGGGAAGTATTATGTGCCGATCGCCTCACGCACCCTCGATGTTTTGGAGGCTTTTCGTACACCACAGGACGAACTCACGCTGGAGCAAATCCGCACACGCACCGGGGTTGCCCACACCACCGCGTTCCGCATCCTCTACACCCTGGTCCATCGCCGTTATCTCACGCAGGCGGGAAAGAAATACCGCCTGAATCCGGTCCGTCGAAAGATTAAGCTCGGATTCGGAACCCTCAGCGGAGACCTGCCCTTCGCCATCACAATTGCGCAGAGTTTGCGCGTGGCGTCCAATGCCGCGGGAATGGAGTTGATTGTGAAAGACAATCAACGCGATCCGCAGATCGCCATAGAAAACGCGCAGGATCTGGTGAGGGAAGGGGTCGATGTGGCCATTGAGTTTCAGCGGCATGAACATTCTGCGCCGGTGATCGCAGACATTTTCGCCACCGCGGGAATACCCACCATCGCGGTCCACATTCCTCAACCGGGCGCGGTTTATTTCGGCGCCGACAATTACCGCGCGGGCTGGACTGCGGGTGTAGCACTGGCTGAGTTCGCGAAATCGCGCTGGGAAGAACCGGCGGAGATTCTTCTACTGCTCGATATTCCGCAAGGCGGCATGGCGCTGCAATCCCGCATGACCGGGGTCCTTCGCGGCCTCGAAAGCATTGCCGGAACATTTCCTGGCGAGAGGGTGGTGCGCGTCGATGGAAAGGGCGTGCGGGAAGCATCGCGCGACATCACCAGCGGAATTTTGCGCGACCAGCCAAACCTGCGGCGGATTCTGGTTTCGGCAGCCAGCGATGAAAGCGCGCTCGGAGCGGTGGATGCCTTGCGTGCCGCCGGACTCGCGGAAAATTCTGCCGTAGTGGGTCATGACGGAGAAACGGATGCGGTGCGTGAAGTGGTGCGGCCAGGCTCTCCACTGATTGGAACCGTGGCATTCTTTCCGGAGCGCTATGGAGGCGGGTTGGTCAGCCTGGTGCTGCGCCTGCTGAAGGGCGAGCCCATCGCCCCGTTTCATTACATTGAACATGAACTGATTGACCGGCAGAACGCGGAGACTTATCTCGCCACCAGTCCGGGGTCCACACTGAACCTTTCCAGTCAGGCCACTTTAGCGCAATTGAGTGCCGTTTAGAGTCGGGGGCTTTATGAATTTTCTGGTTTCCGCTACTAGTTTGAACCTGCGATCCGAGCCCAGGGTCACTGCCTCGAATCGAATAGCGGTGCTACCGCAAGGGCAGAGGGTCTCGAAGGTCGCGGAGGCGACGCAGGCCGGGTGGTGGCAGATTGCCACGGTCCTGGACGGTTTATCGATCCAGGGCTTCGTGGCCAGCCAGTTTCTGGAAGCCGATAAGGCCGTGGTTCCTCCGACGCCCGCGGCGCCCGTTTCCGTCTCCAGCGCGCCCGCGGTGCATCTCGCCGAAAACCGTTCCGAGGTGACACCGAATTCGACGAGCCGTGCCTTTCCCATCGGGGACGCCAGACGTCCGGCAAGGGCTGCGGGCACCGCGGTTACGCGAATCAAGCAACTGCGAAGTATCATTTCTTATCTGGATGTCGAAAACGGCGCCCGTTACCAACGGGGCAATGGGAATACGTACTGCAATATCTATGCGTACGACTATTGCTATCTAAGCGGCGTCTATCTGCCGCGGGTCTGGTGGAACGCTCCCGCGCTGGTGGACCTGGCAATCGGCAGACCGGTGGCGATCAAGTACGGTGATACGGTGGATGAGCTCAATGCGAATTCTCTAAACAACTGGTTCCGCGACTTTGGCGGCTCGTTTGGCTGGACAAGGGTCGCCGGGCTGGAGGCGCTGCAGGACTGTGCTAATGAAGGAGGCGTCGCCGTGATTTCAGCCCAGCGGAAGGAATTGAACCGCTCCGGACACATCTGCCTGGTCGCGCCCGAGAGTCTGACGCAAAAGGCAACCCGCAGCGCCGGAGTTGTCGCTCTCCCGCTGATGAGCCAGGCCGGAGCCACCAACTTCTCTTACGGTACCGGCACAAGGGCCTGGTGGACCGGCGCCGAATTCCGCACCTTCAGCTTTTGGATTCACGAATGAGGATTGGATGCTGAGTTTGCAACGGCGGAGCGGCAGCGGACCTGATCCGCTTTTGTGCCGAAATACGGGCGCAATGCCCTCCACCCTTGCTATGCTGATACCGGAACGTGTATAGCAGACATTATCGTAAAGCACGGCTTCTTTTCGGTTTATCGGATGTGCTGGTAACGGCTCTCGCCTTCGAGGCCGCCTACCAGACGCGCCGCCTGCTCCCATTTTCACACTTTGAGTTTTATCTGGAGAGGCCCACCAAGGCCCTCCTGCTGGGCGCTTCCGTGGTGGCGTGGGTGGTTCTGGGCTATTGGCTGGACGTGTACGACCGGCTGGATTCGGCGCATCCGCGCATTATTCTTCGCGATACGTCCCGGCAATGCGCCCTTGGGTTCCTGACGGTTCTGTTGCTCGAATATTTCCTCCGTTTGGACCTCAGTCGTGCCTTCCTCCTCCTATTCGCTGCGTATAGTTGGATGTTGCTGTGCCTCTTCCGCTGGAAGGCCGGGAGCCTGGTGGGAATGGTGCGGAAGGAGTTCGCCTCGCCGCATTACGTTATGGTGGTAGGTCTGGGCGCGCGGGCCCGTTCGCTAGGCGAGTCTCTCGAACAATCGGCCAAGTACGGCATCCGGCTGGTGGGCTTTCTGGCCGATGAGGCGAGCCCCCCTGTGCAGTTGCAGCGCTCCTACGAAGTTCACCCCCTGGATTCGTTGAATGAACTGCTCCGTCGCCAGGTGATTGATGAGATTATCTTTGCGGTAGATACTCAGCGGCTGGCGAATCTCGAAGAAGTCTTCCTGCTTTGCGATGAAGAAGGAGTGCGCACCCGCGTCGCGGTGGATTTCTTCCCGCATGTGAACAGCGAAGTTTATCTGGACCGGCTGGGGTCGGCGCCTCTTCTCACATTTTCAGCTGCGCCGCATGATGAGGTCCGGCTTTTCGTCAAGCGCGCGATCGATGTGATTCTGGCCGCCGCGGCACTGATATTGTTGATGCCCGTCATGTTTGTCATCGCCATGTTGATTCGTCTGACATCGAAAGGCCCGGCCATTTTCCGCCAGGAACGATGCGGACTCAATGGCAGAAGGTTCGTCGTCTACAAATTCCGTTCCATGTGCGACGGCGCCGATGACATGAAAGCCTCCCTGCAGCACTTGAACCAGAAGGAGACGGCCTTCAAAATCGCGGACGACCCACGGCTGACAAGGGTCGGCCGATATATCCGGAAGTTCTCCATCGACGAATGGCCGCAGTTATGGAACGTCATCCGTGGCGATATGGCACTGGTGGGCCCGCGTCCGGCGGTGCCACAGGAAGTGGAGCATTATCAGCGCTGGCAGCGCCGGCGATTGCGGATGCGTCCGGGGCTGACCTGTCTGTGGGCTATCTCCGGCCGCGATAATCTGGATTTTGAAACCTGGATGAAGTTGGATATGCAGTATATTGACACCTGGTCGCTCGCGCTGGACTGGAAAATCATTTTGCGGACGATTCCGCAGGTGTTGTTGGGGAGGGGAGCTCACTAGATGAATCTGGTGCCGTCGAAAGACGATGTGGTTGATTTGCTGAAGCAGACTGGCGCGCTGCGCAAAGGGCATTTTGCCTATCCTAATGGCCTGCACTCGGAGGAGTATCTGGCAGTAGCGTTGGCGATGCGTTATTTTCAGCACGCCAAAACTCTTAGCGTGGGTCTCAGCCGGCTGATTCGGGCCAATTCCGAGTTGCGCGCCATGATCCCCGAATTGTCTGTCGTCGCACCGGCCACAGGCGGTCTTCCGGTCGCCTACGGAATGTGCGAGGCTCTGCGGGCGCGGCAGGTTTATTGGGCAGAAAGGGACGATCCAACGCAACCGATGCGGTTCCGGCAGTACCTGGAGCAACTGCCGGGTGAGAAAGTGCTGCTGGTGGACGACATTTTTCGAACCGGTAATAAGTTGATGGAGATGAAACGGTTAGTGGAATCAAGAGGCGCTGAGGTGGTAGGCTTCGCCGTGGTGGTTTATCAACCTACGCCGGATCATCCTGACTTCGCACCGCTGCCTTTCTATTACCTGGCAAAGCTGGACGGACTTTATTACAGAGATGAAGCATCGTGTGAGCTCTGCAGGCAGGGCGTCCCTCTAGAAAACGTCTGGGCATAAACGCGCGATTCCACGATAGTGGTACGGAAAGATTCCAACTCCTGGCGATTCGTTCGCAGCGTGCAAGCGTTATTCTGGCACCTGGGGCTTTGACCACCAGCCTGCTGGTCTCTCGAATCAAAAAATAGTTGCGACAAACACGAGGGGTAAAACCATCTTAAGAAGAACTTCAGTGAATGCTAAAGAGTCCCATGAATAGTCAGCCAATTGAAATCTGCGGGAATGAGGATGGTGCAGAGTGTTTTTTCTAAAGAGACTAGTCTGGAGCCTGGCTTTCCTTTCCGGATTGTCGGCGCAGGAGATGACCCGTACCGCCGAGATTGAAAAGGAGCGCGACCTTAAAGCGGCGAACCTGAAACCTGATGAGGTCTCCCCTCTCGAGCGCAAACTGCGCGATTTTAAGGATCAGAAGTACGCCGAAAAGTTCGCCGCGGGGTATCACGGTTTCCGGGCGAAAATCGGCAACATGGTAACCGGCGGCGGGTTTGCCATCGGCCCGGAATACTACCGCGAAGGACTGGTAGACGGTAAATTGACATTTCGCGCCTCGGCACAGATATCCACTCGCGGCTACCACAAAATCGAAACCGATGTGAGGTTGCCGAGCCTTGCGGGCGGCAAGCTGTTCGTGGATCTTTTCGGCTCCCACCGTAATTACGGATCGCTCCAGTATTACGGCACGGGCCCGAATACACGAAAAGAATTCCGCGCCGACTATCGCCTCGAAGACACTTCTTTCGATGGACTGGTGGGGGTCCAGCCGATGAAATACCTGAAACTGGGTGGTTCCACCGGCTACCTTTGGACCAACGTGGGACATGGAACCGATAGCCGCTTTGCCTCGGCGGAGACGGTATTCTCCCCGGCAGTGGCGCCGGGCATCGACCGGCAAACGAACTATTGGCGCAACGGAGTCTTTGCCCAGCTTGATTACCGCGACGATCCCAAGGGCCCCAAGCAGGGCGGCAACTACGTCATGCAGTACAGTTGGTTTCACGACGACAAACTCGGCATCTACAGCTTCCGCCGGCTGGATATCGACCTTCAGCAGTATATTGGCATCCTGAACCGCACGCGAGTCTTCGCCTTGCGCGCTAAGACCACACTCACCGATACGGACCGCAACGAGGAGATTCCTTTCTACCTTCAGCCCGTGGTGGGAGGGTCCGACGATTTGCGCGGATTTCGTCCCTTTCGGTTTTCTGACCGCAACTCCATGATCTTGAACGCCGAATATCGTTGGGAAGTTTTCAGCGGTCTGGATGGCACACTCTTCGCGGATGCGGGAAAGGTGTTTCCGCGGCGTGGCTTTCTCAATTTCCGTGACCTGGAAACCTCCCTCGGATTCGGCTTACGTTTTAATGCACGGAATGCCACCGTAGCGCGGATCGATGTAGGATTCAGCCGCGAGGGCTTCCAGGTGTGGTTCAAATTCAACGATGTGTTTCTGACGCGCCGTTTTGGAACCAGCGTCGGACAGCCGGTCTACTGAGGAAATCACATGAGACGACTCGCGCTTTTCCTACTTCTCGTTTCACCTGTACCGGGACAACGATTCCTGCCCGATGATCCGCTCGAACGAGAGCCTCCTCCGCGTTCCGTCGGAGCGCTGCTCGCGCGCAAATTCAGCGACTACTACGACCTCTTCTCCAATCAGTTTGGCGAGCGGGGAAAGGAACAGCCAAAATCGGGACCACCCATCCGCGCCCAGGCCGTAAACACGCTTGGAGAGCCGATGGAAGGCGGTTGGTATCAAAAACGCCATTATTACAACCGCATGTCGATCGACGAACTCACCCGCGGACCAGGTCACCGCACGCCGCCGTCCACCGACGGCAAGTGGACCGTAGTCGCGGTGAAGGCGGAAGGAGTCACGCCTGGATTTACCGTAGTTGATTCCGCCAAGCGCCGCTACTTTGTGAAATTCGATCCGATGTCGAATCCGGAGATGGCCACCGCGGCCGACTCGATCACGGCGCGGTTCTTTTACGCGCTGGGCTACTATGTTCCCGACAATTACATCGTCTTCTTCCAAGCGGATCGCCTCCAGCTAGGCGATGGGGTCCAACTGGCGGATGCAACCGGCAAGAAACGCAGTGTGACCGCCGAAGACCTCGCCTTGATCCTGAAGAAAGTCCCTTTGACGAAAGGTGGTTTGTATCGCGCTACCGCCAGCCTGGCGGTGGAAGGGAAGCCGATTGGACCGCCGCGCTACTTCGGCACGCGGACAGACGACCCCAATGACATCGTTCCGCACGAGCACCGCAGAGACCTCCGTGGCTTGGATATCTTCTGCGCGTGGCTGGACCACGATGATTCCCGCGCCATTAACAATCTGGATACGATTGTCACTCTGGACGGCGTGCCGCGGGTCCGCCACTATTTGCTGGACTTCGGTTCTACATTGGGCAGCGGCACTGAAGTGCCGAACAGTCCGCGTTCGGGTGCCTACTACTTCAGTTGGAAGAATAGTGCCAAGCAGCTATTCACCCTCGGTCTGCTTCCGCCCTATTGGGCCTTCGCGCACTTCCCGGACTATCCCGCCATCGGCCGGTTCGAGTGGAAGGTTTTCGACCCGGAAAAATGGGTGCCGGAATACCCCAACGTCGCTTTCCTGAACCGGCTTCCGGATGACGAATTCTGGGCCGCCAAACAAGTGATGGCGTTCACTGACGAGGAAATCCGGGCCATTGTCGGCGTGGGCCAGTACACCGATCAGAAAGGCGCCGATTGGCTGATTGAATGTCTCCGCGAGCGCCGCAACAAGATCGGCAGAATCTACTTTGCAAAGGTGTTGCCGTTCGACCGCTTCCGCGTCCAGGGTGGCTCACTCGTCTGGGACGATCTGGCGAAGGAACACGCAATGGGCGGCGTGACGGATATCAAAGTAAGCTGGTCGCGTTTCGATAATAAGGCCAACGCGAAGACGCCTATTCCGGGTTCCACGACCGCAACGGTTCCGGAGGAAGGCGAATACGTGGCCGCAGACCTCTCCTCCGCTTCCAGGCCGAAACAGACGATCACCGTATACGTCCGCAGAAAGGGTGGCTCCACGCGAGTCGTCGGACTCGACCGCACCTGGTAGATAATCGACGTTAATGAAAAGACCCGACTACCAGTCGCGCGCCGAAATGAGGTCGGGTGCATCGTTTCCGGCCTTCAAAACAATCGGCGAGAAACCGAAGGGGCCGATCGAGAAATTCCTTTCCCTTTTTGCCGATGTCCGCGCCGGAGAAGGCGCCGGCGTCCTCGTGCTGCTGGCGAATGTGTTCCTCCTCCTCGCGGCCTACTATCTCTTGAAAACCGCCCGCGAGCCGCTGATCCTGACCGAAGGCGGGGCCGCGGTGAAGTCTTATTCTTCCGCGGGACAGGCCGCACTCCTCATTTTTCTGGTGCCGCTCTATGGACTGATCGGCACCAAGGTAAACCGGCTGAAACTGGTTATGGGTCTCACGCTCTTCTTCGCCAGCAACCTCGTAATCTTTCAGTCCTTCGGCGCGGCCGGCGCCAATATTGGCGTACCTTTCTATATTTGGGTCGGCATCTTCAACGTCTTCGTCGTGTCCCAGTTCTGGGCATTCGCAAACGACATTTACACCGAATCGCAGGGCAAGCGCCTCTTCCCCATGATTGGCATCGGCGCGTCGGTAGGTGCGTTTGCCGGGTCGCAACTGGCGTCCATGCTCTTCAAGCAATACAAACTCACGCCATACACATTAATGACGATGGCGGCCTGCACACTGCTGGTCTGTGCGTTCCTCACCTGGCTCGCAGACCGCATCGAGACGAAGCGCGAAGACCAGGCAATGGCCCAGCACGCAAATGAAAAACTCAGCGCAGGGGATGGCTTCGCGCTCATCTTTCGCAATCGCTACCTGTTGCTGATCGCCGGCCTCGTCGTGGTGCTCAACATCGTGAACACAACCGGCGAGTTTCTGTTGAGCTCCCTTGTGGAACAGCAGGCCATTCAGCAGTTCGCCGGCGACAAAGCGGCGATGCAGCGGTTCATAGGCGGCTTCTATGGCGACTATTTCCGCTGGGTGAATCTGCTGGGAATTCTTCTACAGACGGTATTTGTCTCGCGCATCATCAATTTCATGGGAGTTCGCGGCGCGCTGTACGTCATGCCCGGTATTGCCCTGGTCAGCTATTCGGTCTTGGCTGTAGCTCCCATTCTGTCGCTGGTTCGCGGCGTGAAGACCCTTGAGAACGCGACAGATTACTCGCTGCAGAACACCGTACGCCAGGCCCTCTTCCTGCCCACAAGCCGCGAGGCGAAGTACAAGGCGAAGGCCGCCATCGATACGTTCTTCACTAGATTCGGAGACGTCATTCAGGCCGGGTTGGTGAAGGCCGGGACCGAACTCTCTGTAGGACTAACCGGCTTCGCCTGGCTGAATGTCGGCCTGACCCTCGTCTGGCTGTGGATTGCTTCGCAGTTGCACCGCGAACACCGCCGCATGAAGTTCTAAATTATTCTTTCGCTTCTCTGGTCAACCCGTACTTCTCCATGCGGTAGATCAGCGTTCGTCGGCTGATGTCCAGATACCGCGCCGCTTTGGTCTGGTTCCAGCCGGACCTCTCGAGCGCGCCCACAAGCAGCTCCCTCTCCACCGTTTCGAGGCTGATCCCTTCCTCCGGAAGTTCCATCAGGAACGAGCCGCGAACAGCAGGCGCGGTGCGTATCTCGTCAGGCAGATCGGCTTCGGAGATCTGCTCGCCCCCCGCCAGCACCACCATGCGCTCGATCACATTCTCCAATTCGCGAATATTTCCCGGCCAGCGATAGCTGGCCAGACGCGAGACCACGGACGGCAGCAAGCGCAGCGCCTCGATGCCATGGCGCTCCTTTAGCTTCCGGAACAGATGCTGGGCCAGCTCCGGGACATCCTCCCGCCGGTCGCGCAGCGGCGGCAGTTCCAGAGGCACCACGGCCAGCCGGTAATAGAGGTCCTGTCGAAAAGTTCCATCTTCAATCATCGCCTGTAGATTCCGGTTCGTCGCCGCGATGATGCGTACATCGACAACCTGATTGGAGGTGGAGCCGATCTTTTCCAACTCCCCGTGCTGTAGCAGACGCAGCATCTTCACCTGCATCTCTACGGACAGCTCACCCACCTCATCCAGGAACAGCGTTCCGCCATCCGCCA
>JBDUEM010000116.1:0-21577 GCA_040002435.1 Bryobacteraceae bacterium | reverse complement strand
CCTGGGCATCGAGGGACTTGGCTTCCAAGTTCTTGCGGAGGCCGCCAAGGTGGCCTCAGCAGCCGCGTCGGGTGACGCCGAAGGCGCCGCCGCCGCTTTCAAGGGAGTGACCGGTTCCTGCAAAGGCTGCCACGAAGCCAAGAGGGAAAAGCTCCCCGATGGATCTTATAAATTTAAATAAACCGGCTATTTCGTAGTTTCCAGGTCTTGCATTACGTAGCGCACTACTGATTCCAGCAGCGCCGCGCGCGGATACTTGCCGTGATCCAGGAAAGAGAGCAGGGATTTATCTGCCAGCTTATCCAGGGGCAATCCAACGGCAAGATGATCCGCGCGCGCCGTACCCAGATACTTGGCGCCCGGAACAATCGCGTCGTCCCGGGTTAACTGGCTGTCCTGTTTTGGATCGTAGACCGACAGCAGCTTCCAGCTTTCCAGCAGCATCCTCGAAGTGTTGGAATTGTCCGACACCGCAGCCACCGAATACGTAGGCACCACCAGATTCGGATAACTGGCCAGAAACGCCTGCCTCACATCCCGTTTCAAACTCTTGAAGCCGGTCGACACATCCCCCTTGCAGCCCCCGAATTTCATCATCTGCATGTATTTGTCCAGCAGGGAAGGCAGAATATCCGCAATCGGCGAGCCACCCACCGCTCCAGCCACCGTGACGAAAGCCGCCACTGACCCCGCCGCGTCTTTATCGGTGGCCAGCATCGTCTGCAGATCTGGTGCTCCCTTGCTGTACCCCAACACAATATATTTCCGCTGATCGTCCTTCATGTGGTCTTTCAGATACTGCGCGATGGACTTCGCATTTACCTCGCTGGCGTCATTCGGAACCGCCAGCAACTCCACGGTCATGCCATGCTTTTCTCGCAGAACCTTCTGGCCCTCATCGAACGCCGGAGCCATCGAGGCGCAGGAATTCATGATGCCGGGCACGATCAGCAGACGATACTTATCGCTGGGGATCGCCCCCAGCGTCAGCTTCTTCTGCGCAGCCGCTTCCAGGTATTGCGAACACGCGCCCCAGTTCCCGCCGTCGGCGTTCTGATCCAGCACCGAACAGAACATGTCGGCGAAACCACCCGTGTTGTCGGACGCGGGAGGCGTCAGCAGGATAATCTGCGTCCTGCCATCTGACTCAAAAGTGCCTCCCGTCGCCGTCCTCGCGGTTGTTACCGGATTCGATGGCGTCAGGAAGAGGAGTTTCGCCACCAGGCCCGTATCATTCAGGCTCTGGGCGACAAATTCGCGCTCCAGGTCCACCTTCGGGTCGATCTTGTGCGTGATCCCGTTGTTGCGCTGGTCGCGCTCGAAACCGATGTCGTGCGTCGCGGCCCCGGCCCACACTGTCTGCCCTTCCACCTCGAACGGCGCCTTCCATAAGCGCAGGTGATGCCGCGTCGAAACCACGGCGATCGGCTCGGCATGCGCGTATCCAAAATCCTGGGGCCGTCCGAACAAATACAGGATGCTCATGGGCATTTCCAGGTACGCCTGTTTGGAAAGGCTCGCCATCAATCCGTGCAGTACGGCGTCTTTCGTTTCCTTGTCCACCATCACCCAGCCGGCCGCGCCAAAAGCCTGCTTCACCTTGTCTTCCGATCCGATCATCACGAAATTCACCCGGTCGCCGACATTGCCTTCCAGATCCCCGATACGCGTCGGGATCTTGTCCAGCATCGCCACCGTGAACTCCGGTAGGTGAACGTTCTGGTTCGCCTTGGATGTGTCGATCTTTGCCGCCGTAACCGCGATAGACAGTTGATAACTCCCGGTCGCCTTATCGCTGGAAGGCTGATTGATGCCAACGGCCAGCCGGCCATCCCGCACCGCAGTCATCTCGCGCTTCGGGCCGATCAGGAATGGCTGCGCCGTCTCGGCGTTCCCAATGCGGCCAATCACCGCCCCGCGGCCCGCGTCCACCACGGGCATCGACCGTAACAGGTCTTTCCAACCCCGCGCCAGACCTTCGGGACCGTTCGCCTTCGACTGTGGATACTGAAAGCTGCCGCTCGCCGTGATCACGAGAACATCGCCGATGTGGAGATCGATACCGGTGTCCACCCACGTCTGATCCCCCTTCAGTTCAATATTCTTTGTTTGGGGTGCGGTTTGGGCGAATAAGCCTGTTGCCAGGACTGCGGCGAGCACTGACTGACGCATGGACTCTGAAGCCTCCGCTTCCTATTCTCTCGCGAATAATCCAGTCGCTGCCACCAGCCTGCCATCCACTACGATCAATGCCGACACACCCGGCTGTTGTTTCAGAAACCGCAGTCCGCGTTCCGCACCCATCACACAGACCGCGGTCGCCAGGCTGTCGGAGGTGATCCCGCGAGGGGCGGCCACGGTCACTCCGATGCGGTTGGTCAGTGCCTGCCCGTTCCTCGGATCCACAATGTGCGAATAGCGCTTACCGTCCAGATCGAGGAATTGTTCGGTGTCACCCGACGTGGAAACAGCCGCGTTCGACAAGGTGACCCGCCGGCGAAATCCGGCCGCCGGCTCCACGGCGATAGACATTGGCTTCCGGCCGACTACGATGTCGCCGCTGGCCGCCACAAGCGCATCGTGCAATCCCAAAGTTTGCAGAACACGCAGTGCTTCGTCCGCCGCATAGCCCTTCGCGATGCCGCCTGAATCGAGCTGCATTCCCTGCTGTCCAAGGCACACGGTTTGCGCCGCCCTGTCCAGCGTCAGCTTCCGGTAACCCGTCCGGCCAAGGGCGTCCGCGATGGCCTCGTTCGTCGGAAGCGCCCTGTCGCGGCGCGCCTTCCGCCAAAGCCGGATCACCGGGCCCGCCGTCACGTCAAAAGCTCCTCCGGTTTGTTCGGCTAATTCCTGCGAAGCTTCCAGCACGTGGAATAGATCGGCGCTGACCCGCATCGGTCGGACCGACAACTTCATCAGCTCGCTCTGCGGCTTGTAGTCGGAGAGGATCTCGTCCAGTTCGTGCACCCGGGCGAACGCAGCATCGAAAGCAGCGTGCGCCGCTTCCACAGTGGGCGCATCCACCGTAATCCGGAACAGCGTCCCCATATGGGGCTCCACTCTTTCGAATCTCTCGGCCAGCAGCGGCAGACAAAGCAGCAGCAGGCTACTCTTTTTCCACACCGTTGTTCCAGTATTGATACATCTGTTGTTCGCTCGGCACCTGCCGCGGACGCACCAGCCGGAAGCCCAGGAACTGCGCATCGGTCAGATACCAGATGCTCTTCGGAAGTTGCGGGTCCTGCATCTTCCACGAAGAATCGGAGCCCAGCCGCGCCCCGCAGCGCAGCCGCTCCGCCGGGTCGCTCCAGCCTCCGCCCCGCGCCGAATGCGGATATGGCTTAGTCGATTTCACCCACGGGTTCGTCGCCGGTTCGGCCGTATAGGGCGCATATTGATCCAGCGTCCACTCGGTGACGTTCCCATGCATATCGTAAAGGCCCCAGGGATTCGGCTTCTTGGTTCCCACCTTCTCGTACTTTCCGTTGCTGTTGCCGTCAAACCAGGCATATTCGCCCAGCTTCGAAGCGTCATCCCCGAACGAATAGGCCGTCGTGGTTCCCGCACGGCAGGCGTACTCCCACTCGGCTTCGGTGGGCAGGCGATAAAACTGACCGGTCTTGGCGCTCAGCCACTCGGCGTACTTGTTGGCCGCGTGCTGCGTCATGCTGATGGCCGGATAGCCATTGATGCCCATCCCGAAGCTCATCTCGACGTACGGCCGGGTCGGCCGGCTCAGCGCATCCACCACTTCATCTGTGCCCGCCGTCTCCCCCGCTTGCTGGGCGAACATGAAGAGCCGGTATTCATCCCAGGTGACTTCGTATTTTTCCATCCAGAAGGCGTCGATCTTCACCTTGTGCTGCGGCCCTTCGTCCTTGCTTCGATCGGCCTCGCCGTCCGGCGATCCCATGGTGAATTCTCCAGCCGGAATCGGCACCATGGAAAAGCGCACATCGGTTCCGGGAATAGTGGATTGATAAGCCTCCATCGCGACCGGAGGCTTGGCGGCTGCAATCTTCGTATGCAGCTTCGCGACCGCAGCACGCTCGCTGGCTTCCCCGCGAGCTGCCTTATTCGCCTTGATCGTGAAGCCTTCGGGCCATGCCGCACCCTCGGCGATCCACTGGTGAATGATTTCCCGTTGCGCTTTTGGAACCTGAGGTCCGCCCGGAGGCATCGCTCCGGCCTGCCCGCTGGGCGCTTCCATGACCGCGCCAATCCGCGCCGCAGACTTCGGTTTTGTATCCAGCCGTAGTCCGCCAAGGGCTTTCGCCAATCCGTGACAGCTTATGCAATTGGCTTCAAGGACCGGAGCCACCTGTTTCTGAAAATCCACCGCGGCCAGGGCCGGTAACGCAAACAGTATCGCCGTCGAGAGAAGCCCTCGACGCATGTCAGACGACCTTGTTACGGCCGGGCAGCGGCATAGGGGCAACGGGAAGACTCATGTTCCAGTCCAATTTGTCCGGACCCAGCTTCTCCTGCGAATTCATCGCCTGCTCCCAGGTAACCTGCTGACCGGTGTAGGCGGCCATCCGTCCCATGATCGCCAGCATCGTGCTGGTTACCATGCGCACGCCGTTGTTGATCGGCTTGCCCTGCCGGATAGAGGCGAACAGCGCGTCGTGCTCCGCCTGGTACATATCGTACTTGGTACCCTGGAACGTCCACTTCTTCTCGCCGTCAATGCGCGGCATCGGACCGCGGCCGATGGTCGCAGTGCCCTTCGTACCCAGAATGTAATCGGAATTTTCGTTGTAGCAGCCTTCTATCTGGCGGCAGCCCACAAAAGCACGAACATTATTCGGATAAAGATAATTCACTTCAAAGTGATCGTAGATATTGCCGCCTTTCGCCGGAATCTGCCGTCCTCCGGTAGCGACGCAGCTTACCGGCGGTGCATCCTTCATCGCCCAGGCCACCTTATCCACACTGTGTACGGCCTGTTCCACCAGGCCATCGCCGCACAGCCAGCTGAAGTTGTACCAGTTGCGAATCTGCCATTCCACATCGCTCATACCGGCCGGCCGCTCACTCGCATCCGGCATCGGCTTCACCGGGCTTGTGTAATAGGTGGCGTAATAGGCAACAAGATCGCCGATGGCGCCGTTCGCCACCTGCTCGAATGTCTCTTTGATGTAGTTGCTGTAACGCCAGCAGAACCCCGATACCAGGGAGATATTCTTCTGCTGCGCGATCTTCACCGAATCCAGAACGTCGCGAATACCAGGCGCATCCACAGCCACTGGCTTTTCACAAAAGACATGCTTCCCGGCCTGGATCACCGCGCGAATCTGTTGCGGACGGAAGCCCGGAGGTGTGGCCAGCAGCACCACGTCTACCCCGCTGTCAATCAGCTTCTGGTAGGCGTCCAGCCCGACAAACTGGTTCTTCGGGTCCACCTTCACCTTGCCGCTGATCTTCCCATCGCTCACCTTGCGCAGCGTATTCAGGCTGTCGTCGATGCGCTCCTGATATACATCGGCCATGGCCGTCAGTTCCGCATAATCATCTGCGTTCAGCGCCTGCGAGGCCGCGCCTGTGCCGCGCCCGCCGCAGCCGACGAGTCCCACTTTGATGGCCTTCGTGGACTGTGCGGATAGGATGGCGGGAAAGCCGGCAACCAGGGCACTGCCGAGGGCGCTGGTCTTCAGAAAATCGCGCCGGGCTTGGGGTGTCTTGGGATCGATCATATTTCCATTTTAGCTCCCTCCGTAATTTCTGGCACTATAGTCCAATGGCACGCCTCATCGTAATCGCGGCTTTATTGGCATTTCCGGCCCTCGCCGCCGATTGGAACAAACGCCTCGCAGCCGATTATATGGATGGCCGGCAGAAAGACTGGTTTGCATGGCGCGCCGCCAAGGCGGAGGGCGGTCCCTGCATGTCCTGCCACACAGGTTTGACATACATGCTGGCCCGGCCCGCGTTACGCGCGGCATTGAACGAGGGCGCGCCGACGCCCTACGAAACCGGTTTACTCGACGGCCTGCGCGCCCGCCTGCCCAAGACGGACCCTGCAAAAGACGCGCACGATTCCCAGCGCATGGGCGTCGAAGCAGTTCTCACGTCCCTGGTCCTCACCGGCTCGCAGCAGCCCTTCGAACGGCTTTGGCGCCTGCAGATCGCCGAAGGCAAAGACCGCGGCGCATGGGATTGGTTCGATCTGAATCTGAATCCGTGGGAAATGCCGGAGTCGAAGTTTTACGGCGCCACCATTGCGGCCATGGCCGTTGGATCCACATCACCGGAATATCGCAGCGGCCCGATAGTCCGGGACCATGTTGCGGCCCTGACCGGTTACCTCGAGCGGGAACGCGATAATCAGTCCCTTCACAACAAGCTGATGCTGCTGTGGGCCTCCACAAAGTTGCCTGAAGTAATGCCGGGCGAGATGCGCCGCAAAGTGGTGGAGGAAGTCTGGCGCTGCCAGCAGCCGGACGGAGGGTGGACCCTGGAGTCCCTGGGACCATGGAAAGAGCACCCGGCTGCGCCGCCATCCGCAGGCAGCAACAGCTATGCCACCGCGCTCACCGCCTTCGTGTTGCAGGACGCGGCCGGCGTAAGGCATTCCAACGCAAGTCTCGCCAAGGCTTTGGATTGGCTGGCAGCCCATCAGGATCCCAAACAAGGTTCCTGGCAGGCTTCGTCGATGAACAAGAAGTTCGAGCCCGGTTCCATGCAGATTCAATTCATGAACGATGCCGCGACCGCATTCGCAGTCCTCGCCCTGCTGAACGAAAAAAATTGATGAGCTGATTACACTCTGCTTTCCGCTTGTATCAGTAGGAACAGAAAAATGCGATTACTCATCGGTACCATCTCGTTTTTTTTGTGTGCCATGAGTGCATTAGCTCAGGAACCTGCACGCGAGAACCAGCGGGATCTTCAAAATACAACGTATAAAGTCTTCTGGATGAATGTTGGAATGCCAATGGTCGTTGTAACAGCGGCTGGCGTGCTGGTTGCCACCTACGGTCTGAAGGGAGACGACGTCCTCTAACGCGAGGTGAAATCTTTGTTCCTGGACAGTCTTCGCGCAGGACTCGACCGTAGCGGCTTCGCTTCCAGAGAGAACGGAAACCCAAGACGCGCCGCGCAAGGCGCAAAAAGGGAAGAAGGGACACAAGCCCTCTGGATCACGGTGGCGGTAGTTGCCGTAGTGGTC
The DNA here is from genome assembly GCA_040002435.1 of Bryobacteraceae bacterium. Lineage (GTDB taxonomy): Bacteria > Acidobacteriota > Terriglobia > Bryobacterales > Bryobacteraceae > JANXXV01. Next base: position 14,406 of record JBDUEM010000116.1, on the reverse strand, counting down.
GTAATCGCCGGATCGCTGGTCTACACCCGGTTCCACAACGAAGGCGCCATTTAACTCCCCGTTACTTTGCCGAAGTCAGCTTCTTCGGCGTATCGGGATAAGCCCATGTTTCCGGATTCGGCGGCGGCTTAAATTCGTCGGTACTGAACACCCGGAACGGCTCACCCGGCCCGGCAATCATCAGTTGCAACGCCACCTGAAAACGCCGCCCCTGGAAATAGGACACCCGCAAACGGTGAATTCCGCCGCTCAACTCTGCAGCGGCCGTCACAGTCTGAGGCGGATGTTGCCCATCATTATTGACGACCAGCGCATCGTCAATATACAGCTTCGAGCCATCATCGGAAGTCAGCTGAAATTTGTAAGCGCCCGGCTTCTCTATCCAGAACCGGCCCGTATACTCGATGGCAAACCATTCAAATCGAGCGGTAACTCCGGGAAATCCCTTCTGAAAATCCTGCGGCGGAACATTCAGCGATGTCGTATAGATAGTGCCCCGGGGTTTCCGCTTCTCCACCTCCGGCAGGTGGGAAGAATTATGCCGGATGTAATAAATGACGCCCTTCAGCCCGGACGGAATCACGACTGTGGTGCCGAACGTAGGGACCGGTTCCCCCTGGCCGGATGCAATGGGACAAAGGCAAACGCTAAACAATAACAAACGGGCAAGCGCGTGCACCTCAGCACTGTAACACAGACAATTCAAAAGAGAAACGGGGCCGCATCGTCTGCATCGTCAGCCGGCTGCAGCGATGAACTTCTCAGGCCACCTGCCTCCGGTTTCGATAATGTAGTGACATTGCTACATACCGCCATGGCAATCACAACCCTGTCCAGCCGTGAGTTTAACCAGGACGCCAGCCGCGCCAATACAACCGCGCGCGATCTCTATGATGCGTACGGCCTATTATTGACTACGGTTAATTTTCAGATGCATTCTGCCGGATAATATTCTCCAAGAAATTTAGCGCCAGTTCGGCCCGGCTATATCGATGGTTACCACAGACGGGGCAAATTCCCGCGTGGAGGGGCGTCTATTGGCTTAGCCTTTGATCACCTTCATTCTACAAATCTTCCGGCACGGTCCCTTCTAGCAGAAAAGCATTTTCCCTGGAGATCGCACGAAGAAGCCGGGAGAAGTTTCCGTCGCGAAGGCACTCCTATTTCTGTGGGGGTAGGGCAATCAAAGCCCGACGCTCTACTCCATGCAAGAGTGTATGAAATCAAACCGCGTAAACCGTCTTTCTCAAACTGCACTCCTGTTAGGAATGTGTAGTTTATTCGCGCCCCTCTCTTCAGGACAACGCCAAGATGCAATCCCGCTCAAGAATTGGACCGCCCCGCTGTACTGGCACGCGCCCGCCACGGAGGGATCATCACCCAGCGTGACGCTCTTCAACGCCGTCGGCACAGAAGAGACTAGGAATCTTACCAATACAGAAGGCCAGTTGGTGTTCGTTGCGATCCAACCGTGCCGCCCAGTCGACACGCGAGGCGAGACAGGGCAAATCGGTATTTTCGGGACACCTATCTTCAGCCCAGGTGAAACCCGTGCGTTTCCACTCTGGTCGAGCCCGAAGTGCTCGGGTATCCCTTCAGACGTAAAGGCCTACTCGGTGAATGTGACCGTGGTGCCGCCATCGAAACTGTCCTATCTGACCATGTGGCCCACCGGTTCGCCCCAGCCTATCGTCTCGACTCTAAATGCGCTCAATGGTCAAGTTGTGGCAAACGCTGCTATCGTACCCGCTGGAACCAACGGATCAGTGTCAGTGTACGCCACTGATATGACGCAAGTGCTGATCGACGTTAATGGCTACTACGTCGACCAGGCCGCTGGCGGTGGAGTGGTGGGTCCGGCGGGAGCTACCGGAGCTACCGGAGCTACCGGAGCTACCGGAGCTATCGGAGCTATCGGAGCTAGCGGAGCCACTGGTCCCGCGGGCCCGGCGGGGGCTATCGGAGCAACTGGTGCCGCATCAACTGTCGCAGGCCCTCAGGGACCCACGGGATCAACCGGTCCAAGTGGCAGCTCCTCCAGGGCCGATTTTTTTGCTTTGATGCCTCCTGATAATGCCGCCACCGTTGCACCCGGCACAGACGTGTCTTTTCCGCAAGATGGACCTTCGTTCGGCACTGACATTGCCAGAACCGGTCCGTCTTCCTTTAACTTAGCTAGTATCGGCACTTATCAGGTCATGTTCGCGGTGAGTACGACTGAAGCGGGACAATTCATCTTGACCCTGAATGGAGCGGATCTGGCGTATACGGTCGTTGGTCGTGCAACCGGTACGAGCCAGATTGTCGGAATGTCGTTAGTGAGTACGACAGTGATCAATTCGATCCTTACCGTTCGCAATCCCGCGGGGAATTCGACGGCATTGACAATTACACCATTGGCTGGTGGAAGTCGACCCGTGGCAGCTCATCTCATGATCACCAGAAGTCAATAATCACGTTCGCCCAGGCTAGTGCGGAAAAAAGGCGTTACGTCACCTTGTAAGTGAAAAGTGCACCTTATAACGGCCCTTGCCCTATAAGTACCGGCAGCGGGCTGCCAGCCATCCCAGGGAATCGAACATCCGTAGGGCGAGCCGAAAGGAATCGCGCTAACTTCACGAGCAAGCTACCGCTTCCGCCACAACCACAACCGCTTCCAGGCCGCTACCCAGCAATAGGTTCAGCTTCTCCGGATGCTGCACGCTCGGCACCGGATAGTTACGCCGAAACTGGCCGCCGGCCAATGGAGGTTCATCATAAACTTCTTAACAATTGTCGAAGTCCGCGTAATGGATCACCGCTTCTGAATAGTGGTCGGGGTGTTGTGTGCTCTTTCCATACAAGAACTTTGACTGAAAGAGCTCTTCAGCCAAGTATATTTATACCCAAATTTGTCACTCGGAAGTACCACAGAACGCACCCCGCTACGGCAAGACTCGGGTAACCCGCAACGCAGCAGTTTTCGAGGCTACCGGCGTTCTTATCCTCAATCCTTGGAAGACGTAAGGGCAGTGATAAACTGTAAGTAGCGTTATGGATTTGCGATGGACTCGCACCTTCCTCATTCTCGCGGCCTGTTCGCCCTTCGCCAGGGCTGAACCCAAAAATTATTCATTCGATCAATCGCAAGCCTTCCTCAAAACCTATTGCGAGACTTGCCACGGGAAATCCGGTGCCGGCGGCTTCCGTCTGGAACGCGTCAGCACTCCGGCCAGCTTGGAATCAAACCAGCAGAAGTGGAGTTCCCTCAACCTGCGCGTGAAAAATGGAGAGATGCCGCCTAAGGGCGCACCGGCTCCAGACCTCGACACCCGCGAGCAGTTCACGGATTGGGTTACCACCACCTTGCGCGCCGAAGCCTGCGCCGGAGGCATTACCGCAGGCGCCTTCCCCATTCGGCGGCTCAACCGCGACGAGTACACGGCCACCCTGCGCGACCTTCTCGACATGCAAATGGATGTCGGCCATCCGCTGCCGGCCGACGGCGCTGGCGGCGAGGGCTTCGACAACGCGGCTGAAACGCTGTTCCTCTCCCCCTTGCATTCCGAAAAATACATGGATCTCGCGCGTTTCGCCATGGATTACGCTGCCAAGGAATACAAGTCCCGCGTCAAAATCCTGATCGCCAAACCCGGCCCCGGAGTCACGCCGGAGCAGGCCGCGCGGCAGATCCTGCAGAATTTCCTGCCGCGGGCGTTTCGTCGCCCGGTAACCGAAAGCGACGTGAAGCCATACCTGGAATTATTCCAGGCGGCGCGCAAGCAGGGCCAGGATTTTGAGGAAGCAATCTTCTTCTCGCTCCGCGGTGCCCTCGTCTCGCCCCTGTTCCTGTTCCGGTCGGAAACGCCCAATCCCAGCCCCGAGCCGCGCCGTGTGGACGACGTTGCCCTGGCTAGCAGGCTCTCATATTTTCTCTGGGGCAGCATGCCCGACGAGTTGCTCTTCGACGTAGCCGCCGCCGGGAAACTGCACGACCCGGAAGTGATGAGCGTCATGGTAGCCCGTATGCTCCGCAACGATCGTTCGCACAACTTCACGCAGCGCTTCGTCGAGCAATGGCTGCACGTCCGCGAATTGGGCATCGACAAGGTTCCTGACGCGAAGCTGTTCCCAACGTATGCGGCCGACGAAGAACTGCGGTCTGACATCCGTTTGCAGCCCACTCTCTTTCTGCGCGAGCTTCTGCTGCGCAACATGTCCCTGTTGAACCTGCTCGATTCGAAGTACACCATCGGAACCAGCACCCTCGCCAAGCACATGAGCATCACTCTGCCGCTGAACAAGAACGCGGCAAAGCAGCCCCAGTGGGTGGAACTTCCCGCAGGCACCCATCGCGGCGGACTCCTGGGAATGCCCGCCGTTCTTCTGGTTTCTTCCTATCCCTACCGCACCAGTCCCGTTCTTCGCGGCGCCTGGATTCTCGATTCCATCCTCGGCACTCCGCCGCCCCCGCCGCCCCCGAACGTGCCCGCACTGGAGGAAACCAAGGAAGGCGCCCCGTCTAAGTCCGTGCGCGAACGCCTCACGCAACACCGCGCGAACCCGGTTTGCGCCAGTTGCCACAGCCGCATCGATCCCCTCGGCTTTGCCCTCGAAAATTACGACCCCATCGGCCGCTGGAGAGACGAAGACGGCGGCAAGCCTGTGGATAGCTCTGGCGAGTTAATGGACGGAACCAAAATCCTCGGGCCGGACCAGTTGAAGGCCGCGCTGCTCGAACGGAAGGAACTGTTCATCCGCAACCTCACAACCAAGATGCTTGGTTACGCGCTGGGCCGCGGGCTGACGCTAAAAGATTCCTGTACAGTAGATAGTATAGTCGCCGAATTAAAAGAAAATGATTACAAAGCTCAAACGCTGATCCAGGCGATCGCCAAGAGCATGCCGTTCCAGTATCAGGCTGGCGCGGTCCGCATTGCTAAGGAGGAACGCAAGCCATGAATACTTTCCGGAAATCGATTTCCCGGCGGACATTGCTTCGAGGCGCCGGGATCGGCCTGGGCCTCCCCTGGCTGGAAGCGATGATTCCCACATCCGTACTGGCCTCCTCTGCGCTACCCGCAAACCCCGTCCGCTTGGCCGCGCTATATATGCCCAACGGTGTCAATGTGGATGCCTGGGTGCCCGAAGGCACCGGCCGCGATTTTAAACTATCACCCACATTGGCGCCCTTGCAGGATTTGAAGGATCAAATCACAGTAATCAGCAATCTGTGGAACGCCGCCTCCAAGGGCGGTGACGGCCACTACGTGAAAGAAGCCGCCATCCTCACCTGCACCACCATCAAGAAAACTCCCGGCGCCGACATCGGCAACGGCATTTCCATGGATCAGGTAGCGGCGCAGAAGGTGGCGGACCAAACCCCGCTTCCTTCCCTCGAACTTGGTGTTACTCCGGTGGCTATCGGCGTCGATGCAGTCGTGGGCTATACACGGGTCTATGGTTCGCATATCGCCTGGAGCGGCCCCTCCACTCCGCTGGCGAGAGAGATCAATCCGCGGGCGGTCTACGAAAGACTGTTCCGTGCCTCTTCAGCTCCGCAGGGCAACAGCGCGAAGATGGACACCCTGCTTCTCGATCGTGTGCTGGGCGATGCCAAGCGCTTGCGCGGCGAAGTCGGCGCGGAAGATCGCGTCCGGCTCGATGAGTATCTCTCCACCATGCGTTCCCTCGAAGAGCGTGTCCAGCGGTCCACCAGTGTGACACGCACCGCCTGGAAATCCCGCTCGCCCATCGACCCGAAGGCGATGCCGACCGACCGTCCCAACGGTCACGCCGAACACGTCCGGTTGATGATGGATATGATCGCCACCGCCTTCCAGAGCGATACCACGCGTGTGTCTACATTTATGTTCGGCAACGCGGTCAGCAACGTGAGTTTCCGCTTCCTCGAAGGCGTCAGCGCCGGCCATCACGACGTCTCGCATCACCAGAAGGATGCTGATAAGCTCCGCCAGTATCAGTTGATCAACCGCTGGCACATCGAACAATACGCGTACCTTCTGCGCAAGTTGAAGGGAATGAAGGAAGGCGATTCCACCGTCCTGGACAATTCCATGGTGCTCTTTGCTTCCGCTTTGAGCGACGGAAATTCGCACAATCCGCACAAGCTGCCTCTGGTGTTGGGCGGCCGCGGAGGCGGACGCATTGCCAGTGGTCAGCACCTCGTCTTCGCCGAAGACCATCCTGCGGCAAATCTGTATGTATCCATGCTGGACGCCTTCGGTGCTCCGGTCGAGCGCTTTGGGGATAGTACCGGGCCGTTGACCGGTCTACTCCAAACATAAAGAAGCTTTTAGCTGCATCCTGTGGTAATATTTTGCCATGACCCGCGAGGAAATTCTCGAGGTTCTAGAACAGGAATTGGCAACTGCAAGGGAGAAATCCGCTCAGGCGTCGACAGATTTCTACGCCACATTGAACGACATTCCCAGCGGATTACCTCACCCGGACGGAACCCAACGGATTCGCAACGCCTCAATCCGCTGCGCTCAAAGCCGCACTAAGTTGGTGGCGGCCATGACCCGGCTGAATAACTACATCATTCACGGCACAGTGCCTGGAGATTTGCAGGCATAAAAGGAAAAGGCCCGCGTGAAAACCGCGGGCCTTTTTCACTTCAACTCGGCTTAGAAATTCAGCCGCAAAGAAAATTGCGCCTGGCGCGAAGCGCCCAACCCAACCGCCCGTTCCACCGTCGAGCTATAGACACCAAATGCCCCACCTGCCGAGCTGGATGTAAACGCCTGGCCCGGTTGTAATTGGTTCGTACCCGTTCCCAGGGATTGATTCAGCTGCGAAGGCGGGTTGGAGAAGTTTGCGCGGTTGAAGATGTTATAAACTTCCGCGCGAAATTCAATGTTCACCTTCTCCGTAACCGGGAACTGCTTCTGTAGCGTAAAGTCCACCTGCGAAAGCCCCGGGCCATGCACGGAGTTACGCCCCATGTTCCCGAACGTCCCCGGCGCGGGAATCGAAAACGCCGCCGGATTCAAATAGAACCGCTTGTCCGCCCCTTGAATCAGAGGATTCACTCCCGCCACTACATCGGGCCTCCGGAAGTTCCGGAAGTTGCCGCCGCCGGGCACATTGATCACGGGCACCGTAACCGGGCTACCTCCCACCAGAATCGGATTCGCCACATACGTGCCGTTCCGCGTGTCTTGATACACAATGTCCGGCCTCGTTACACGAACCTCAAACGGCAGTCCCGTCCGGCCATTCCACAGCCCGCCCATCTGCCAGCCCCCAAAGACGCTCTTCGCGAATTTCCCGGCGTCCGCTCCGTAGGTCCGCCCCGTTCCAAAAGGAATCTCATATAGCGCACTGATGTTCACGCTGTGCCGCACGTCGAAATTGTTGTTCCCCCGGTCCAGCGCGAAATTCGTGGGATCCTGCGTCGTATTCGCTTCATTCGATCCGCCCGTATTCCCGATGCTGTGCGCCCAGGTCCACTGCGATCCAATCGTCAGCCCTTTGCTGAACCTGCGGTTCACTGTTGTCTGCATCGAATCGTAATGGTCCGTTCCTCCGCTGGTCTTGTAATCGATCTGCGCGAAACGATTCCCGAACTGCCGGATGTCGATCCCCGCTCCAGTCGTGGGATTCATCGTCACCCCGGTAATCCGGTTCGTCCACCCGCGCAGGAAGAGGTTGCGCCCCTGGCTGCCCACGTAGGCCACAGTCAGCACCGTGTTCGACGGCAAAGCCTGCTGCCACGATGCGGTGTAGGAGAGAATCCTCTCCGGAACCCTGTACCCGGTAGTGGAATACGACCTCGGCTGGAATCCAAGATTCGGATCGTTGATGTCGTAGCCCTTGATAATCTGCGCCGTATCCACCGGAAACACTGCCGCGGCCCCAGTCAGCGTCTTGCTCACCCGGTCGCTTTCAATCGGCTGAATCAAATCCTCGGTCTGCCCCGGCCCATAGTAGTATCCCGAACCAATCCGGAACACCGTCTTCCCGTTCGCCTTCTCGGGCGACCAGCTAAACGCCAGCCGCGGCCCGAAATTCAACTTCGAGCTCTTGTAAAAGTCGTGCGTCTTGGGGTCCAGCAGTTGTCCGCTATCGGCGTCAAACAGCACCGCCAGGTTCCGGTCCTCGTGCATCACGGAGTAATATTCGTAGCGCAGGCCATAGCTCATGGTGAGGTTCGGCCGCAGTTTCCATTCGTCCTGCACATAACCGATCAGGTAGTATTGCTTCCCCAGCCGGTTCCCCGTGGCCCCGCCATTGAACGGGCTTGGCCCGCTAACGTCACCCAGGAACCCAACCGACGTTGGCCGGTTCGCCAGCAGGTCGGTAATGTTCGCGAATGTATAGGTGGTACCGCCCAGGCGATCCGTATACAACCGGATCGGCCGTACCTCGCCGCCCAACTTGAACGAATGCGATCCGTGGATGTAGCTCAGGTTATCGGCAAAGGTCAGCGTGTAATTCGTGTAAGGCTGGCCGCGCCCGTTTTGCGTGCTGTTCGACCGCACCAGTCCACCAAGCCGCGACGCGCCGGCTGAGCTGATCTGCCCGCCGATCCCCGGAATCGTAGCGTTGCCCGTGAAGTCGATCGAAATCGCGGAAGCATCCGCAATCCCCGGAATGGCCGGCGCAAAGCCGGAGGCCCTGGTCTTGGAACCGTTGAAGCCGAACTTCGTCTCGTTGATCACGGAGGGTGTCAAAATCTGCTGGAAGTTGAGCATGCCGTTCTGAGGCACTGCCGTGATCTTGTACAGACTGCCCGACACGGAAGTAGCTTCAATCGGCGAAGTCGATTCGCCCTGGTCCCGGAAATACCGCGCATACAGCGTGTACTTGTCATTGAACCGGTAATCCAGCCGGATGCTGCCATAGTTCTCGCTGAGCGAAGTGGCGGCGTTCACCTGCGCCAAATCCAGGTCCGGATTCGAGGTCGAAGACTGCCCCATCGGAAACGCATTCACCACACTCGCAATCGACGGCACCGCACGCAGCCGGGCCGACGCGCTGGGAACCGTACCAATCAGATTCACACCCGCCCGCTGCTGCAAGCCTTCATAGCTCGCAAAGAAGAACAGCTTCTCTTTAATAATCGGGCCGCCAACCGACCCGCCAAACTGGTTCAATCGCAGCGGCGACTTCGTGGTGTCGAAGAAATTTCGGGCATCGAAGGAGTTGTTGCGAACGTACTCAAACAGGGACCCCGTAATGCGATTCCCTCCCGACTTCGTCACCACACTCACCTGCCCGCCTGTACCGGTTCCAAATTCAGCCGGGTAGTTGCTCGATTCCACACGAAACTCCTGTATATTCTCCAGGCTCGACTGCAGCCGGAAGCCGGTCGACGTCTCGCCGTTCAGATTGCCGGGCGAAGCGTCAATCACCGAGCTGGCTTCCACGCCGTCGTACCGGATTTCGTTCTGCTGATTGGCGCGGCCGCTGAAGCGGATGTTGTCGAACGATCCGCTGCCCGCCGTCTGCGCGCCCGGCACCAGCAGATACAACTGCGAGACCTGCCGCCCGTTCATCGGCAGATTCGCCACTTCTCGTTCGTTCACATTCGCTCCGATGCGCGCCGAACTGGTATCAATCACCGTCAGTTCGCCGCCCGAAACGTTCACTTCCTGCACCATGGTGGCCGGCTGCAGAATCAGGTTCAACGTACGCGCCTGGCCCACCGAGACATTGATGTTGTTGTTCACAGACGGACCCAGGTCGTTCGTCTTCCCGGTCACCGTGTAGGAGGCCGGCGGCAAATTCGGGATCGAATAGTATCCCTGGTCATTCGAAGTCGTCTTTCTTTCCTCGCCCGTCTTCTCGCTCTTTACCGTAACAGCGGCGCCGCTCAGGACGGCGCCGGTAACGTCGGTCACCATACCGGCAATGCGCGCGCTATCGGTTTGCGCGCTCACCGAAAAAGCAAGCAGGAGCGCAGCGGACAGGGCTCTCAAATAGCACTTTGTAATCATCTCCCTCAGACTACTCACCGCACCGTGACAATTCGATGACTTATTGATGAATCTTCTGCAACGGACCCCGTGCGAGATGGCATGGCATTCAGGCTAGGATAGTGGCATGCCGCTGCTTCTCTGTTTGACAGTCATCCTCTCCTTCACCTTCCTGCTCACTGCGCAAGGTCCGCCTGCGGGTGCTCCCCATCCGGCGATGACTTTGGCAATTCCCGGATTTCCCGACGGCGGCCACATCCCCGTCAAATTCAGTCAGGCCGCCCCCGGTGCTGCCCCAGGCGAGGGTACATCGCCGGCCATGAGCTGGGCCAACGTCCCCGCCGGCACCCAGAGTTTCTTCTTGCACATGCACGATTTGGATCTAGCCCGAAACAAGACAACTGACGATCAGGCGCACTGGGTCCTCTGGAACATTCCCGCGGCCACAACCGGTCTACCCGAAGGCGTACCCAAGGGGTCTCAATTGCCCGACGGCAGCTATCAGGTCAGTGCCACCGGGCCCATGTACCGCGGTCCGGGAGCCGCCGCCAGCGGCCCGTTCCACCACTACATATTCGAGCTATACGCCCTGGATACCAAGCTCGACGTCCAACCATCAGCGGATGCGTTCGAAACACGCACCCGCGTGATGAAGGCGATTCAGGGGCACATTCTGGGTAAAGCAGTCTACACCGGCCTCTTCCGGCGTCCGCAGTAGTTCGCGATAGCCAATACAAGTGCAGTTAGAGAACCCGACAACATTCGGGTGCCGAAGGACGGCGGCCCCCCGGGGCCGCGCCGAGGCCCCCGCCTCGGCCTCCCCGCAACTGGCCGCAGCGTGTCGTTCGCAAGCCACCGATACACGGCTGACCGGTGACAACTAGCCTCGACGGATAACCCGTCCGCCGGCAGTGTATAGTGGCGCTACAGTGGATTCTTTTGACGAAAGGCTGGCACGATTCGAGCCCTTTCAACCTCTGGGCGACACGGCGCGAAAGCTGTTGAACGACACAGTCTCCATCCAGACGCCGCGTAGCGAGGAGGGCATTCTCTACAAAGGCCAGGCCGTAGCCGGAGCCTATCTGGTGCTGAGCGGAAGGCTCCGCGTTTTTACCATCGCGCCCAACGGCACCGAAGCGACTCTATACTTCCTCGATCCCGGCGAAACCTGCGTCCTGGCGCTCAATTGCCTGTTCAATAACTTGCTTTATCCGGCATGGGTGCAGGCCGAGACGCCAGCTGAGGTCGCTGTCATTCCCGGCGCGGTGTATCGACAGTTGTTTGAAGCGGAACATAGCATTCGCAATCTCACGGTGCAGGCCTTGTCGGCCTTGGTCTACCGGTTGATGGCGGAACTCGAGCAAGTGCATGCCGGCAGCTACCGCCAGCGGCTGGCGAATTTGATCCTGACGCATGCCTCGGCCGAGGGTCTGCTGCGCATGACACAACAGCAGATCGCCGGCCACCTCGGCACCACCCGCGAAGTCATCGCGCGCCTCGTGCAGGATCTGGTGGCGCAACAGGCCATCACTTCTCAACGGGGACGGATCACCATCCGGGATTCGAATGCGCTGCGTCAAATCGTCGCGCCACTCCGCAATCGGACTGGTCAACCGCAATAGAACTGAGATGCCCGCCATTACTCCTAAGTCATCCCGCCAAGCGGTATCAGTACTTGCTGACTAACCATTTCGATACCCAGGCGTCTATATACTAAGATATCTTGGTATATCAAAGCCCGCTTGAGGATGGCTCCGAATGTCTCTATGGTCACGGATTCTAAACGTCTTTCGCCCGGAATCGTTGCTCCATGAAATCGAGGAAGAGATGCAATCGCATATCGGAGAAGCCATTGAGCAGGGCCGCGATCCAGTGGAAGCGCGGCGGGCATTCGGCTCTACCCTGCACCGTGTCGAGCAGAGCCACGATGTCAGGCTGATCCCTTGGCTCGATTCTCTGCGAGCCGATGCGATCTTCGGTTGGCGGCAGATCCTGAAAAAGAAAGTAACGTCGGCCGCTGCCATCCTATCGCTGGCACTCGCGATTGGCGCATGCACCGCGGCTTTCCGATTAATCGATGCCTTGCTTTTGCGCCCCCTGCCGGTGGCGGGAACAGAACGTCTCTACACAATAACGTTTCATTCGAAGTCGGCTATGGACGCGGCGATCTCAACCTACGATAGCTGCTCCTATCCAATGTTCCAGCGCATGCGTGCGGACGTGCGGGACCAAGCCGAATCAATAGCGATCTCCATGTACAACGGACCCGTCGATCTCACATACGGATCCGATCAGGAAATGGAGCAGGTTGGCCTCCAATATGTTTCCGCCTCAATGTTCGAGACATTCAGACTCCAGCCGGCCGCGGGTCGATTGCTGATGGCGAGCGACGACGCCACGCCCGGGGCTCATCCTGTCGCAGTCCTTTCCTACGAATATTGGACACGCCGCTTCGGGCGAAACCCTGAAATAACGGGACGCACCTTTCGAATAGGAAATGATGTTTTCGAAATCGCCGGCGTAGGCCCCAAAGGATTCACCGGCACGGAAACCGGACGGGCCGCTGATGTGTTCGTTTCCATGTCCATGAAGAGCCCACGGATTCTCGCCAGCCTGAACAATTTTTGGCTCCGGACCTTGCTCCTATTGAAGCCGGGTGTCGCTCCGGGACCGGTAGAGGAGAAACTGCGGGCAACATTTCAAGCGATTCAGGAGGAAAGAGTAAAGGGCTTTCCGGCCATGTCCCAACGCGATCGCGACCGCATGTTCCAGGAAAAGCTGTCAATCGAGCCCGCGGCGTCGGGCCGCTCAAATATGCAGCGCGACTATCGCCAGGCGCTGGCGGTGCTTGGTTTGCTGGCCGCTCTCGTGTTGCTCATCGCGTGTGCCAACGTGGCCAATTTGATGACTGCGCAGGCCGTGGCGAGGGCTCGCGAGATGGCGTTGCGGGTATCGATCGGCGCGGGCCGGTCGCGTCTGGTGCAAATGGTCCTGGTCGAATCTGCCTGGCTGGCAATCCTCGCAACTGCGATTGGCGGAGTTATCGCGGGGTGGTTCGTTTCGCTCCTGGTAGGCATGATCAACCCACCGGCGTACGCGGCTCGTTTGCCACTTCCTGTGGATTGGCGGGCGCTTGGATTTTCGCTGGCCCTGGCGTGCGGCGTTACGTTTCTCTTCGGTCTTGCGCCGGCGTTGCGGGCGTCTTCCGTTCAGCCCGCGAGTGCATTGCGCGGCGGGGAAGATCCGCATCGGCGCGCCCGGCTCATGCATTCGCTCATCGCAATTCAGGTCGCCTTCTGTTTTGTGGTGCACATCGCGGCGGGGTTGTTTGTCTCCACCTTCCAACGCTTATCTAATCAACCCACGGGCTTTTCGGCCGACCGCGTCCTGAACGTCGAATCGGTTACTAACTCTCCTCAGTCTCCCGCTCTGTGGAACCAGGTAGCCGAACATCTGCGCGCCGTGCCGGGAGTGGATCGCGTGGCCATCATCGGTTGGCCCCTGATGAGCGGGGAGAGCGCCGTCGGCAACATCTCTGTAAATGGCGGACTCTTGAGCGACGTTTTCTCCGACTTCGTCACCGTTTCTCCGGGTTGGGTGGAACTGATGAAGATTCCCTTGCTGGCGGGCCGTGAGTTTCACGCGGGAGATGTGTATCCTGGCGTAGCAATAGTAAATCAGGCCTTCGCGAAGCAGTATTTCAACGGAGAGAACCCACTTGGTAAATGGTTCGAACGAGTGGAACCGGCCGGCGGAAGAACCCGCTTCCAGGTGGTCGGTTGGGTTCGTGATGCGCGCTCACGCTCCAGCATGCGGCTGGCGATCCGCCCCACTGCATACATCCCCTTTTCATCCGTCGACGCCGGCGGCGCGTTTAAGCCAATGTCACGAGGTACATTCGTGGTTCGCACCGCCGGCGCGAACCCTCTGACGCTCGCATCCGCGCTGCGAGCCGATGTGGCCAGGGCGCGCCCCGGGTTCAGCGCGAGGGATATCCGCACGCAGCTAGAGTTGAATCAGACCGAAACGGCAAGAGAGCGGCTCCTGGCTATGCTTGCCGCCTTCTTTGCAGTCGTGGCTCTTCTGCTGGCCGGCGTGGGCTTGTATGCCGTACTTGACTATTCGGTCCTGCAGCGGCGTCGGGAGATCGGAATTCGCATCGCCATCGGCGCCCAGCCGGCAGATATCATCCGCCGCGTAACAGTAGAGGGCTTGACGACGGTGTTCGTGGGTGCTGTGGTCGGGCTGGGGCTCTGCATGATTTCAGTGCGATATGTAGCTTCACTGCTTTATCAGGTCCGCGTTACGGATCTGCCGGTGCTCGCTCTACCGTCCTTTGCGATTTTAGGCGCGGCTCTGCTGGCAACGCTGCCCGCTGTGATCCGGGCGGTGCGAGTCGATCCGGTTCAGATGCTGCGCGCCGAGTAGTGAAGCGGCGCACGGAGCAACCCGGCTCGGGCATCCAAAGACTCAGTGACGATTC
>JBDUEM010000115.1:0-21591 GCA_040002435.1 Bryobacteraceae bacterium | reverse complement strand
GTCATGCGGTTGTCACGTTGATTAAAACGTGTTAACTTCTGAAGTGTCACGAGCCGACCGCACCAAAATGGCTTGACTCGGGCGAAGTACTGCACAAAGGAGAAGCCCAGCACTATGGAGAATGCAGCGCAAGAAGAATTAAAGGCGCACCTGATGGCAACCAACGACGAGTTTCGGCGTCTTTGCGAAGAGCACTCAGAATACGATGAGAAGCTTGAGGCCTTGGAGGCTAAACACGCATTGACGGAACAGGACCAGATGGAAGAAGTCCATCTGAAAAAGTTGAAGCTTCACGCCAAAGATCTCATGATGGAGATCATGCTGCGGCACAAGCCAGCTCACGTCTAGATCAGTTGCGCCTGCAAGATAGAGGAGCCCGGCCGGGAATGGCCGGGCTTTTTCATTTCACGAAATGGCCCTGGCGATCAGGAATGCTGCCGACGCCGCCAGACCGCCGATCAGCGTCGTTTGCACCGCACTCTTCAACGGCGGACTGCCCGTCGCCATCCCCTTCAAATAGCCGAAAATTGCGAGCGCCAGAAGTGTCACCACACTGGATACCACCAGGGCTTCCCGGGCATTCGCCAGCAGCAGATAGGGCGAGAGCGGGATGAAGCCGCCGCCGATATAGGCACCCGCAATCGTCAGCGCACTGCGCAGGGCGCGGCCCGGCTGCGGTGCCTCCAATCCCAGCTCAAAGCGCATCATGAAATCCACCCAGGCCTCCGGATCAGCACTCAGAGCCTCCACCACTGGTCCGCTCTGTTCGGCGCTCAAGCCATATTCCCGAAAAACCTTGGTGACTTCCGCCTTCTCCTCCTCCGGCATGTTCACAACTTCTTCCTGTTCGCGCACGCGCTCGCTGGCGTAGTGTTCGGCGTCGCTGCGGGCTGCCAGGTAGCCGCCCAAACCCATCGCAATCGATCCGGCGGCTATCTCAGCCAGGCCCGCCGTGACCACGATGTGCGTCGAGTCAATCGCTCCGGATATTCCCGCAGCCAGGGCAAACGGCACGGTCAGACCATCAGCCATGCCGATTACCAGGTCGCGGACAAGTTCTCCCGATGTGAAGTGAATTTCCGTGTGACGATGTGAAGGCATCGTCCCAGCATAGACGGAATTCCTGATCCCGCTTAAATCTGAGTTTGGTTGTAGCGCCGCGCTGGAAATCGCGGCGGATTTTCACGCCATGCGCTGTGTGAATTCGAAGCCGACCTGATACCAGCTATTGCGCCGTACACAATACTTCACCGTCGCTGTTACCGCCAGTTTTAATTTTGCGGATCGCAATCTGACGCAGGCTCGAATCACCATCGGCTGATTGAGCCGTACCGAAAGTCCACCGTCTGAAAAGTTCACGCAATTCGCTAACACGAATTTGGGCTGACCGCCCGGATCGTCCCAACCGAGCGCCACCGATTCGGTGGAAGCTGTTCTCTCGGTCAGGCGTAAATTCTTTGTGTACATAAAGATTGTACGGATTCTCCTGGAATCTGACATTTGTATTTTGAGGCTGTTAGGGCATATAAGTCAATGGTCTCAAAGTACGTTAACGGCAGTTCTAGGACAATTCCACAATTTGGAAAAGGAATGGATGCGGCGATTTTAATCCACCTTCGCACCCATCCGCGGCCTTAATATCGCCTCAATATCCCGGAAGATCTCCGCCGGCGGACGGTTTGCCGGAATCGCGTGGTAGTCGGTCCCGGCGTAATGTGCAATCACCGGCGCAGTCAGTTGCTCGTAGGAATTCAGCCGCTCCCGCACGATATCGACCGTGTCATCGGCCCGCCGGATCACGGGCGTGCCGTCGACGTCGCAAACTCCCTTCTTCTTAGGCGGCTGGAACAGAAGATTATAGATTCGTCCACACTTCGGACATTGCCGCCGCGCCGAGATACGCTCCACCAGCACCGAAATCGGCGTGGCAAGGTGGATCACCGTTGGCGCAGGGAACCCGTGAGAGGCGAGAAACTCAGCTAGAAAAATCGCCTGTGGAACCGTCCGCGGATACCCGTCAAGCAGGAACCCGTCCCGGCAATCCGGCTGCGTCAGCCGCGCCACCAGCATCTGGTTGACCAGGTCGTCACTCACGAGGTGACCTTTCGCCAGAACCTCCGAAGCTATCTTTCCTAGTGGCGTACCCGCTTCGCACTCGGCACGGAGCATCTCCCCGGTCGAGATCGCCGGAATCTTTAGAAGCGCGGTGATTTGCGGAGACTGAGTGCCCTTGCCGCTGCCCGGCGGCCCGAAGAGCAATATGACCAAGAATCCTCCAAAGGTTTCATTATAAACACGGCGGCAAGCAAGTCCGGTTTAGTAACCGATCCTGACCGGCCCCATAAGGCCCCACCTGACGGTGGGTAATTCAAGCTTTTTCGCGGAGAACATCGCTCACCACAAACGCTCCGCCATCTCAAACCGCCGCACCGGGCCCGTCCGCTTCATTTGAAATCCCGGCAGCCTCACCGGAAACCGGTCCTCCCGCCAGTCCGTCCAATAGAACGGCAGGTCCGCGTGGAACCAGTTCCGATGGTCCGCGGCCATCCAGCCTTCCTTCAACGCCAGGGCTATCGCGTCCGCCTTCGGGATCTGATGCCCAAACCGCGCCGCCAGCACCACCGCCGCTTCGCCGCGGCTCAAAGGCGCATCCGGAGAAGCGTGCAGATCCGCGTCCCCCACCGGGTACTCACCCCGGATCGCCGCCAACTGAATGGCTGCAAACGCCGGATGATCCACGCTTAAATCGTCAAACCAGACCAGGGGTACCCCAGCCTTCGCCAGTTCGCGCTGCACATCTGCCGCCGCCGGAACCGCTCCCCGCTGCAGCGTCAGGCTCGCCATCACCGCCGCTGCCTCGCCCACATTCCATTCGATCGGGTGCAGCCGGAACGCTCCATTCGTCAGGTGGGTCACACCGATATTCTTCCCAGCCGCCAGAAAATTCGTCACCCCCTGCGGGATCAGTGCCCCCATCGGCACCTGAAACGGCTTCGGCATCATCATCCGCCCGCGCTCATTCGCTCCGCACGGATGGATGTCCACCATGTAGAACCCCGTGCCAATCGAATCGGCAAACCTTCGCGCGCGCGGCTGATCGTTCTCAAACACGATATCCTGTTCGGCCACCCGTTCCTTGGTACGAATCCGCCGCGACTCGCGGATATACGGCACCTTTGACAACCCATCCTCGGTGTCCATCTCATCCTTGCGCAGCATCAACTCCGGATACCCTTTCCCCTTGCCGTCATCCCGCGCCAAGTCATTCTGCAGCCAGTAAAGAAACGCCAGCGAGACCCGCTTCGCCTGCTGCAAAACCCGCACCGTGTCTTCCGGCGTCCGGTCCAGCAGCGATTCCGAATGATAATCCTGCTTCGGCCAGTTGATCAGCGCCAGGTCCCGCGGCGCATTCTCGCCCGCGAAATTCTTTGCCGCCAAAATTCGCCGCCACCCGAAGAAGGGCCCTGGAGACATGTTGTTCGGCACCGGCGGATCTTCGCCGAACATCGTATACTGCACATCGCCCTTCCATCCAAATTCCTTCGAATAATTCACCTTCAGGCTAAAAGGCTGCGAGTCACGGAAATGCTCGTATTCCTCGGGCTTCCCAATGCGGTGCTGTTCCCCCGGCCGGTGCTCCACAACGAAGGGATACGTGAAGCTCTGCACGCAGGCCTCATTGGCTGCTGCCGAAGCGTGCGGCTCTCCGGTCTCGCTTTTCGGCTCGGACCCCACCACGTACGGCACATGCGCCAGCGGCAGTAGATCACCCAACTCCGTCGCATCCAGCACAAACTTCGGCCGGAACCGCACCACCTCCCGCCGCTCGAACTGATACGCCAGGACACTCGCAATCCTCCCGCCGACCACTTCCACGTCCACAACACGGGTGCGTAGAAAAATTTGAATCGCGTAGGATTTCATCATGTCCTGCAACGCGGCAACCCCGGCCTTCGGCTCGAAGCACAACGCCGAAACGTAACACGACCCCGGATTGAAGTTTTCCATCGCGCCCGCCGCCAGCCGGTAGTGCGTGCGATAGTAATCCCGAATCCGCCGCCGCATTTCGTAATAAGTGCGCGTGCCCCCGGAGATCTCGATGAACCGGTTCTCATCCAGCGCCGGAACGCCGCCCGCCGTAAGCTGCCCACCGATCCAGTTCGTCTCCTCGGTCAAACAAACGGAATGCCCCCGCCCCGCCGCGCGCATTGCTGCCGCTACCCCGCCCATCCCCGCGCCCGCAACCAGAATGTCGCAGGGAATCTCGCGCGGCCGCGCCGGCGCCGTAACGTTCTGAATGGCAGCCCGCGGATCGCCCTCGGCCCGCACCCGCTCCACGTCCACCACAGAATATGTTTGAGCCCGCAACCAGCCCGCTATCATCAAAAGAGGAATCAACCGCATCATCAGCAGCGTAACGCAAATGGAAGACGTCTTAGTCAAATCATCCACGCCCTCGCAGATCTTGCTCGATGTTTCCAAGTCCATCAGCGCTCATACCACCCTGCGTGGACTCCTCAACGACCTGAAGGAGTGCCTTTCCCAGCTCATTCAGTTCGAAGTGCTTACCCTGGCGCTCTTCCACCCGGAACGCAACACGGCGCGGCTGCACGTCATCGTCAAGCAGGATTTGCCGGCGGCGGAAAAGGATATCGATACGCGCCTCGCCGCGATGATGAACACCGAGCTTCCAGTCGACGCCACCCCGGTCGGCTTCGCTCTCGGCACCGGTCAACCCGTCTACGTCCCTTCCATCGACAACGAAACGCGCTTTCCCATCGTCCTCGACGCCATCCGCCGCAACGGCGGCCGCTGCTTCTGCTCGCTCCCGCTCATTACCGCCCGGCGCAAGATCGGCACTCTCACCTTCGCCACATCCCGCGAGGACGCCTATACGCCGGAAAACATCGAACTGATGGAACAGATCGCCATGCAGGTGACCGTCGCCGTCGAAAACACACTCAACCACGAGGATCTCGCCCGGGAGCGCGACCGCCTGCAGCTTCTGCTCGAAATCAACAACGCCCTGGTGTCGCAATTGGACGTCAAGGATCTGCTGCGCTCCATCGCTCTTTGCCTGCGCCGCGTCTTCACCAATGAGTTCATCGGGCTGTCTCTATACGACCCGCAAACCAAGCGTCTTCAGTTGCAGATCCTCGATCTCAGCGATAGAGAGGGTCTCATCCGGGAAGAAATTCTGGACATGAGCGAGAGTCACCTCAGCAGTAGGGTTTTCGCCGCCCGCAGGCCCATCGTACTGCGCGGCAGCGAACTTGCAGGACTCGCGCCCCGTGCCTTAAAGTATCTGTCGCAGGAAGGCCTGGAGTCGATCTGTTCCATGCCCCTCGTCTCTCGCGGAGAGGTTCTGGGCGGGCTCAAGCTGGCCAGCCGCGACGTCAACGCGTTCACACCGGACCAGGTGGATCTGCTCTGGCGAATCGCCGGACAAGTCGCCATCGCCATCGACAATTCGCTCTCCTACCAGAAAATTGAGGATCTGAAGAACAAGCTGGCCGAAGAGAAACTCTACCTCGAAGACGAAATCCGCACCTACTACCAGTTCGAAGACATCATCGGCCGCAGTGACGCTCTGCGCCGCATTTTGCAACACGTGGAGACCGTAGCCCCCACCGACTCCACGGTTCTCATCCAGGGCGAGACCGGCACCGGAAAAGAATTGATCGCCCGCGCCATTCACAACCTCAGCACGCGCAACAAATCGAGCTTCGTGAAGTTGAACTGCGCCGCCATCCCCACAGGCTTGATTGAAAGCGAGCTGCTGGGCCACGAAAAAGGAGCCTTCACCGGAGCCATCGCTCAGAAGCTAGGCCGTTTCGAGCTGGCGCACAGAGGCTCGCTATTCCTCGATGAGATCGGCGAAATTCCTCTGGAGATGCAGCCCAAGCTGCTCCGCGTTTTGCAGGAGAAAGAGTTCGAGCGGCTCGGCGGCACCCGCACCCTTCAGGCCGATGTCCGCCTGATAGCAGCCACCAATCGCGACCTGCAGCAGATGGTGAACGACCGCGAATTCCGCGCGGACTTGTTCTACCGCCTCAACGTCTTTCCGGTCACCGTGCCTCCGCTGCGGGAGCGGCCGGAAGACATTCCGCTACTGGTCCGTTACTTCGTGCAGATGTTTTCACGCCGCATGAACCGCGTCATCACCACCATTCCATCGGAGGCGATGGAGGCCCTGGTCAAGTACCCGTGGCCGGGAAACATCAGGGAATTGCAGAATCTGGTGGAGCGCGCAGTCATCCTCTCGCCTGCCGCCGTACTGCGCGTTCCAATAGCGGAATTGAAGGCCGTCACCACGCCCGCCCCTCCCTCAACAGCTACGCTGGAAGATGTCGAGCGGGAACACATCCTGCGAGCCCTCAAAGAAACGCACGGCGTAATCGGTGGCCCCAACGGCGCCGCCGCCCGGCTTGGCATGAAGCGCACCACTCTCCAATCCCGCATGCAAAAATTCGGCATCGCCTACACCCGCTAAACCCGATGGACGGCGGCCCCCCGGGGCCGCGCCGATGCCCCCGCATCGGCTGCCGAAGCCGGGCCGTCGGCCACAACCAGCCAGCAGCACATAGTTAGCCGGAGCACAACGCCAGGCACCGCTCAAGGCCCAATTCCCGCCATCCAATTAACAGTGACAGTCGCAGGCGCCGGGCTGGCCTCACTAACTTGCGTCGGGATCAGGAAGCGTGTGCCATCTGCTGTCACATCGAAACGAGCATCCGGAATTCGTATCCCCGATGCAAATAATCGCTGCGGGCTTCCATGCTGGAAACCTGGCCCCGTGCTCACCTCCACGCTTACGATCCCTCTGTCCGCGCCCAGGTAGAGTAGTTCCTTGCCATCCCGCCGCCACCTCGGCCATTTTCCACCGCCATCGGAAACCAGCCATTTCCTGTCGGAAGCGACCCCCTCCTCCGAAAAGGCCTGCACATAGATCTCAGTCCTACCCGATTCATCTGAAGCGTAGGCAATCCAATCCCGGTCAGGAGAGCTCGTTCCGCACCACTCGTTGTAATCGGCATGCAGCAGAGGCGTTGGCTTTTGATTCCCCAGGAGCGGCAGCATCCAGAGGTCAAATCCCGACTTCGGATTCCACTGGGAATAGAGCAGGAACTGTCCGTCGTTCGACCACTCGCAGAGAAGCCGGTAATCGCCCGGCAGATTCATGGCTTCCAGCAGCAGCGCGTCGTTGTCTTTACCGGCGGAAGTTTTCGCATAAAACGCGTTATTTGACTGAAAGGCGATACGCGCGCCGTCTGGCGACCAGACCGCGCGGTCAGAGCCGCGGAACGTCAGTCGCGAGGCAGGTCCGCGTAGCACCGGAAACAGCGATATGTCGCTCAGGAATCGCTCGGCATCCATGTCGTCGGCGGCCACCGTGAGCTCGTCAGGTGAAAGCTGCGGATTCACGTGTAAGCCCGGCTTGCCGATGGTTCCCGAGCGCTTCCCCGTCCTATCGAACCAGGTGATCTGGTCGCCAGGGTAGGTGGAAGTGACCACCAGCACCCCGTCGTTCGACGCCGAGAAGGAGGCGCTTAAATTACCCGGATTCTGGTCGATCCTATCCACAACAGCGAATGCCTCGCCCCTGAGTTGCACAGGGCCGGCAGCGAACAACTGCGCCATAAGGGCTCCGCCTCTGACGAATAGCAGGTAACCGGTGTCCGGCGCCGAGGCAGGAACGTACTCTGCATTCGAGATGTCATCGAGCAGGCGGATGCGAGTCTCCGCTGCATCGAGCGAGCCCAGAAAGATACCACCATTCGCCCGCTTCTCGCTGTGAATGGTGTAAACAAAGTGACGCCCGTCCGGCAGAAACGCGGGAAATTGGTGGCTGGTCTCCCCGCGGGAGGTGTCCAGACGCGTGAGGGGTTTGGCCTCACCACCTTTGGCGGAAGCTTGAAGAATCACGTCGCCATCGCTGAACAGGATGACTCCGCCGCGGTTCCACGTCCCGCCAATGACCAGAGGCGCGGTGCAGATTGTCTGCGGTGTTCCCCCCGCCGCGTCGATCTTCTTCAGCTTTCCGTCTTGGCCAAATGCGATATACCGGCTGTCTGCAGACCAGAACGGCCAGAATTCGGCTCGCGCCAACGGCTGGCTCGTCAGTGCATCGAGCTTGCGCAGCCAAAGCCGGCTGTAGCCCGAAGTATCGACGGCCAACAGCGCAAGCGAGCGGCCATCGGGGGAAACCGCCCCCACGCGATAGCTCGCGTTCTCCGGCGGCGAGATCGTGTAGCGGAACGGATGCGACTGGCTCGCCGGCTGAAACAAATGGGAGCGTGCGATCGCCCACCCGCCAAATCCCGACATCACCGCGATTCCCGCGCCGGTCCACCACAACTTTCTCCATCCGGATCGCGCCTTCGCGGCTGCTGCAGGCGGATCAGGGGATGGCAACTCCGGACCGTCTTTGCGAGCTTGTTCCGCCAACTCTCCCACAAACCGGTAACCTTGGCGCGGTACCGTAACGATGAGGGCTTGCCCGCCTCCTTCGGATTCGCCCAGCGCCTTCCGCAAGAGGAAGACCATCTGAGAAAGATTACCTTCCTCGACAAATGTGTCAGGCCATACCGCTTTGATCAATTCCTCTTTTAAGACGGTTTCACCCGGCCGGGCCAGCAGGGCCAGCAGCACATCGAGCGCCTTTGACGGCAACGGCACAGGCTCGTTGCCCCGCGTGAGAATCCTTCGCCGCACGTCCACGCGAAACGGACCGAATTCTATCGCGTCGTTTGTTTCCATGAGGTCACTGCGCCAGTCGCGAAAACTTGGTCGAAATGAAACGAATGCAAGCCGCTTTAGAAGGAGTTCGAGCACCTCTGACTCCATGCCCGCCTTCGGAACCTGACGTACATTCTGTCAAATTCCATGGAAGTTTTCATGCATTCTGTTTGGCGTGGACACACTCTCGCGTCAGCAGTGTACCGCTGGTGGGTGTGAGAGAAACTCAGCGAAGTGGAAGGAGCCCTCAGCGTGGATACTTGAAGTAAAGTTGGTCCACGTTCCACAAAGTGTAGTGGTCCATTATGGACGGCCGGAAATTGCCGATGGATTTCCGCCCCGCGACTAAAATATTGGGACTGGCCAGGCAGATGAGTGGGAGCTGTTCGGCGGCCACCTGCTGCAGGCGATCATACAGAATCTTTCGTTTATTACGATCCAGCTCGATCATCTGACGGCGCATCAACTGGTCAATCTCCGCCTCCCAAGGCGTTGCCGGTTGCTTCTGCTCCGGGTTCCACAGATGGCTTGCCCCACTGGACAGCCACACGTTGATTTCAGGATTGGGATCGACGTCGCCGCTGCCCAGGCCGAGCAATGAGGCTTCGTAGTCGCGCGTATTGAGAACCCGGTCCAAAAGAGCTCTGAACTCCAGAGATACTACCTGCACCCGGATGCCAAGGGCCTTCAGATCATCCTGAATGATGGTTGCCATCTGAAGCCGTTCTGCGTTGCTGGCACTGGCAATGATGGAGAATTCGACAAGATTGCCATTGGAATCGAGGAGCCGGCCTTGATTGTTCCAACGGAAACCAGCCGCCGAGAGGCGCTCCCGCGCGCGCGGTACGGAACGTGCCGGTTTGGGGATGCTCTCATTCCGCCAAGCCTTGTTACCCGGCGTGACATGTCCCCAGATTGGTGTGCCCCGTCCGCCGTAAACAAGCTGCACAATGGCGTCACGGTCAATAGCTTCGGAAAGCGCGAGCCGGAATGCAGTCTGGCGAAACCAGATCTGTTTACCGGCTACGGAAGGGTTCTTTATTGGGTCGACAGGACCCAGATTGAAGAACAGAAAGTTATATTCGAGACCTGGTCCGAGGTCGACCAGCTTGTCTCCCTGGGTGCTCTTCTCCTTAAGGAGCGCGGAGAAGCTCTTGGCACTGACACGATTCAGAACGTCCGTGCCACCGGAGACAAACTGCAATATCTGAGCGTCTTCTCCACCGGTGAAACGGAACTCCAGCTTGTCCAGGTAAGGAAGGCGATTCCCCTTGCGATCCTTTTTCCAGTAGTACGGATTCCGCTGCAACACGATACGCTCGCCGGGCCGGTATTCCTTGAGCTGAAATGGACCCAAGCCGGCAATAGCCGCTGGTGCGCTGTTCAGACTCCATGCCAGATTCAAGCTCCCGTTAAGGTATGCCGGTTCGAGCAGGTGCTTTGGGAGAATGGCGATGCTGTCGAAGATTCGCTCGGCGGCTGCGTACGGCTGGCTTAATTCGAAGCGAACAGTAAAGGGATCGATCTTCCGGACAAGGATCGGCTTCCCGGCGATGGTCAGCAGATCCCGCTGCGGTGAGTGGATCTTCTCATCCAGGTAGAGCTGAAAGGTAAAGATGACGTCATCGGCATCAAACGGATGCCCGTCGGAGAATCGCAGTCCGCGGCGTAACTGCAATGTGTAGACCCGGCCGTCCTTTGAGGTAGTCCAGGATTTTGCGAGCGCTGGCTCGATGGCTTTGGTGTCACGGCGGATGGAGATGAGATCCGCCGTCATGCGGCGAATAATGTCGCGGGATGGGGCGTCCAGTGCGGTAACCGGATTCAGCGTCTTCGGTTCAGCTTTTTGGCCGATGATGAGCGTTCCGCCGTAGCTTCCGGCATCGCTCTCCGCGATGGCCAGCTCTTCGAGCGAACCCGGGGCCGCCTGCAGGAGAGGCAACGATGACAGTGCCAGCAGAATTACAGTGTGCTTATTCAACATGGAGTATTCGATTTAGTGAGTGCGTCGGCACAAACTTGAAAGCAGAGGCAAAGCGGGACAAGGAAGAAGGCGGGTGCCACCATCCACCAAAACGAAGTAAGAACATGGTACTGACGCAAAGGGGCCAGCATGTTGCCCCAACTCGGGGCAGGCTCACCCAGTCCCAGTCCAAGGAATGACAGAGTCACTTCAGCCAAAATGTATAGAGGAACCAGAAGCGCGGCCTGAGTGAAAACTACGCTGCGCGTCTCTGGAAGAATGTGCCGCATGACCAGATGGAGGCTGCCCGCGCCGAAACCCCGCGCCACCTGCACATAAGCGCGTTCCTTGGCCTCTAACACCGCGCTCCGCACCAGCCTTGCGGGTCGTGCCCAGCCAATCACACCAATGGTTGCCGTCACCAGCAGGAATGTCGTCTCGGGATCTACGGTCAACGGCAGAAGCGCACGCACCGCCAGCAGCAGATAGAGCCACGGGAGGGCGAGAAACAGTTCCGCCACTCTCATCATCGCTTCGTCTACCCATCCGCCGCGGAATCCGGCGAATGTGCCCACCACAACGCCGATTCCCAGTGAGAGAATCGTCGCCAGCCATCCCCCAACCAAAGAGATGCGGCCGCCGTGCAGGAGTCGGGAAAGCTGATCGCGTCCGTAATCGTCGCTGCCTAAAAGGAAGATGCGATCCGGCGCAGCGACGCCGAACAAGTGTGCGTCCACGCAGAACCTCAAGGGGACCCTCGTGGAGTTCCCGTTGTAGACGAATGGCCGGAGATGAAAAACTCCCTGATTGTCGAAGAAGTGAATCCTCGCAGGCGCCGCGAACGACAAAGTCCGGTTTTGCTCGGTCGGATCGTAGGGGGAAAGGAATCCAGCAAAGAGGCAAATCCCGTGCAGAACAATCAGTCCTGAGACGGCGAGCGAGAGAGGAATACGGTCGCGCATCAATTCATCCGGATACGTGGATCGCAGAAATAGAGAAGCATGTCCGCAAGCAGAGTCCCGGCAGCCAGGAAGATCGCCGACAGGGACACCACTCCGGTCACGACATAGAAATCGCGTGCGCCGACCGCTTCGAGAAACAGGGGGCCCAGTCCGGGCCAGCCAACCACTACCTCGACAAGCAGGGAGGAGCTGAGCAGGCCGGCCACGGAAAGGCCGAACAGAGAGATGAGGGGATGGGAGGCCGCCGGGAGCACGTGGCGAAACCAGAGCCGCATTTCAGAGACGCCGTGGGCGCGGGCGGCGCGCACGTACGTGGCGCCTGACGCCGTCAGCACGCCGGCGCGAATATGCCGCAATAGAAGCGGAAGCGAAACTGGCGTGAGAACACAAACGGCCAGCGGCAGGCCGCCCATGCGCAACCATTGTGTCTTGGCGGCGATAATCAGGATCCCGCAGGCGAACACTAATTCGGGAATGCTCAAAAAACCTGACGTCGAAAGAACAAGCAGCCGGTCGGGCCAGCTCCCCTGCCTCGCTGCGGCCCACACACCCAGCGGCAGAGCGATCATCCAGGCCAAACCAAGGGATGTTGCCGTTAAGAGCAACGTGCTGAGCATCCGTGGCCAAATAAGAGCTCTCACCGGCATGTCATAGGCGAAGGAGATCCCGAACTCGCCTTGAGCAGCCGACCGAACCCAATAAAAGTAGCGCTCGGGCAGCGACTTCGTCAATCCGAACCGATCGCGCAAGGATGCCAGCGTTTGGGGAGAAATCCTCGGGTTCAGTGTGGTCTCCGTTAGAAAGTCCCCCGGAGCCAGTTCCAGCAGCAGGAAAGAGCCCATGGAGACCAGCGTCAGCAACAGCAGCGTATGTTGCAATCTGCGCAGCAGGAACGATTTCAGCATGTATAGACATCCTGTCTGACAATCTTTCCCTGCTGCAGTTCGACGACTTTGTCGGTCATCGCCGCGACGAGAGTCATATCGTGAGCAATCACCAGGTAGGCCAGACTGTGTCTTGCCTGCAGATCTATCAGCAGGTTGATAATCTGTGCCTGCAATAAGAGATCGAGACTCGCCAGCGATTCATCAAGGATCAGTAGTCTCGGTTCCAGAGCGAGCGCCCGGGCCAAGGCCAGCCGGGTGCGCTGCCCTCCGCTGAGGTGGCTGGAATTCTGCTGCAGAGTGCTGCTGTCCAGTCCCACAGATTCGATCAGTTCAAGCGACCGGCGCAGTCTGTCGTTCGCTCTACCCCACCGCTGTACACAAAGGGGTTCGGAGACGATCTGTGCCGCAGTCCAACGCGGATTCAGGCTCGCCGCGACGTTTTGGGGTACTAACTGAATCCTGGTGCGGAAGCGGCGGCACGCTGACGGGGCCAGAGCGGTCAGGTTGCGTCCGTCGAACCAGATCTCGCCCCCGTCCGGTTTTTCCATTTGTGCGATACAGCGCGCCAGGGTGGATTTGCCTGACCCTGAAGCTCCCACCAGAGCCACGGTGGAACCGCAATGGATAGAGAGTGTAACGCTGTCGAGCGCGAGCACTCTCTGAGCTGAGTACCAGCGCCCGCGAGTAAATGACTTGGTGACGCTGCGGACTTCCACGAGTGTGCTGCGGTCAGTCATCATACGAGAAAGCAGCGAATCTCCTCACCTGCGTGGTGGCTGCTCTGCGGCTCGCGCTCAGCGCAAACGGGCAGGCGCCGGCTGCAACGAGGTTCGAATGCACATCCGCGGGACAAACGGGAAAAACTGGCGGGCTGGCCTTCGATGGCAGGCAGCTTCTGCCGCTGCCCGGGCCGCCCGCAAGGTTTGGAACAGGAGAGCAGTGCCTGCGTGTACGGATGGAGAGCAGACGTCTCCAGTTGGTCCAGGGCGCCCGTTTCCACCACCTGGCCGGCATACATCACCAGCACCCGTGTGGGAAGCCCCCGCAGCATGGCCGCGCCGATGCTCAAGACACGCAGGCTCGAAGGTTGGTGTGTGATCACCAGCAGCGCCGCCTTCGTTCGCCTGACAATCATTTCCAGAATCCCGGCTTGCGCTGGGGCATCCAGCCCCGAAGCGGGCTCGTCCGCGATGATGAGCGCAGGTTCGCATGAGAGCGCCTGGGCTATTTGGACCCGTTGCAGCTGCCCCCCGCTCAGTTGATGCGGGTACGCCTCGCCGATGGAAAAGTCGACTCCCACTTGCTCCAGAGACTTTTTCGCCTGTTCCCGCACCCGATCGTGCGACCAGCTTCTATGCGCGCGAATTACTTCCTCTACCTGCCGGCCCACCGGGATCACCGGATTCAGTGCTGCCCCGGCGTCCTGGAAGATAAACGCGATCTGGTCACCCCGGAGACGACGCAGCGCCTCTGCAGGCAAGGTCATCAGATTCTCATCCTGGAATCGGATAGATCCTTCCACCGCGGCGCTGACAGGCAACAGCCGCAGAATGGAAAGTGCGAGTGTCGATTTCCCGGAGCCGGATTCCCCCAGTATTCCGACGATTTCGCCAGCTGCAATGTGAAGATCGATGCCGCGAACGACGGCGGTGCGGTTTCCCTTACCGTCGGAATAACTGATCCGCAACTTCTGGACACACAGCAAGTTCACTCCTTACACTTTTCCCGGCTTTGAGAGATGAGGCGAAGTCTATGGGAGGCCCTGCAGCTGCCGATATGCGATCACAGCCTGCAAGACATCCAGCCGGCCGTTGCCGAGATCGGTGCCCAGCTTGCGAGCGTGCGCGACAGCGGCGGCAGCCTGCGCATGGTTGCAATCCGCATTTATCTCGAGAAACAGAGCCGCGGTCCCGGCAACAAAGGGAGCACTGAACGATGTTCCCCAACCGGCCGAATAAGTAGTATTCGGGTAGGTTGTCACGATGCCTTCACCGGGGGCTGCTACCCAAACCGTTGGACCATAGCTGGAGAAGGACGAACGCTGATCGGTCAACGACGTGGAAGCGACGCCCATCACGTTTGCCAGGGCGGCGGGATAGGCCGCCTGTTGTGTACCGGTATTTCCTGCGGAGGCCACTTTGATAACAGAGTTTTGATCCGCAAAGTCCATTGCCTTGCTCAGTTCCCGCGATGAAGAGGAGAGGCTGAAGCTCATGTTGAGCACACGCGCGCCATTCTGAGTGCCCCAATAAACGGCCCGTAATATGTCCGATAAATACCCTGTTCCGTCCGGACTAAAAGCGCGCAAAGACATAATTTTCGTCCGCGGAGCAACCAGGTGTACAATTCCCGCCACCATGGTTCCATGCCCGTAGCCCGCATACTGCTGCAGGCCCAGCAACTTGCCAAGTTCGCCATCGAGCACCGCAGCCGTAGACTGATTGACCATCCATGGTCCACCGTCCAGGACAGCCGCCGTCGACTGCTGCACTATGGCCTGCTCGGAGGCCGGGCCCGCTTGGTTTTGGAGGAAATCGTACCCGGAAATGCTGACATTTTTGAGCGCCGGATGATTTCCATCAACGCCGGTATCAATGATGCCGACCACGCCGGCGCCCTTTAGTCCAAACTGGCTTTGCGCTTCCTTCAGGCGGATCACGCTACTGGCAGGCTGAGCGGCGTAGCCGTTCCATACCGTGGAACCGAAGTAGTTGTTGGCCGCCCGGTCCCAAAGTCCCGCGGGTGGCGCCGAGGTTGCAGGGGGTCCTGTGACCTTGACCTGAAGGTCCAGTTCGACGCTGATGATATTCAGATTCAGTGTGAGGTTCAGAGCGAAAAGATTGACGTTCAGCAGGTCCGGTATGGTCACTAAAAACAGCTTGCCAAGCGTGCCGTCCAGAGTGCGAACCACGTTGCAGCCCAAAATGCTGCAAAGGCGGTTCATCGAGACCAGCCCGTTATCGTTTCGAACGATCAGACGCTGAGCGCCTTGCACAGGAGCGGCCGCAAAACTGGCCAGTAACAGTACCATCGCTAGAACAAAACGCTGCATGAACGGATCCTCCGAAGGCTCTTCGTGGCCTACCTATTCCGTTTTACAGTCTAAGTGGTCACAAAGCAATGTACCGTTAGCACTACGATTACTACGCCCTACACATAGGGTTCGTACCATTGCCGTACGTTTGGGGGGTACGTCTGTAAGCATTAGTTGCGTGATTTGAGTAAGGGTTTCTACTGTTGCTCAGCCTTGCGCGAAAGCCAGGCTGGGGCTTTGGCACTTTCCCCAAGGGACGAAAGGCGACTGACTTCTCACGCGCGAACAGCAGCGGTGTATGGGTACCGGCAATGGTTTGGGGTCGAGTCGAGCGTTAGCTTCGTGGACTCAAACGCACTGCGATAGGCTTCATTCCGGCAATCTCGACCACCAGCCAGTGCCGGTTATCTTCCGGACATTGAATTTGAAACTCACCGAAGGCATTGGTGACAGTGCTCCCACAGACTTTGCCTTCTCCGGTCACCCAGACTTCGGCCTCTCCGACGTGCTTCTGGGGCTCCCGGCTATCCAGCACTTGACCCGCCAGCCAATCACGTTTATCCCAGCGCATGTCAATGTAGATGTCGCCGGCCTGATGCAGAAACTGCCGGGCCGCTCCGCCCGCGGCTCGGACGCCGGCAGGCGCAGGCTCTAACAGACTGTCAAAAACAAGTTGCGCGAAGGAGAACGAGGTCTCTTCCTCCTGGGAGGGGTGAGCGAGAGCATAGGCGAGTTTAACGATACGAATCGCCCCTGGAGGAGGCTGGAAGGCTTGCTCCCGGCCGGCTATATCGCGGACGCGCTGCCACGTCCCATGTAAACCGCGACAGGCGTCGCAGCCTTCATCCAAATGTTGTTGCATCGCCGCCCTCGTTTCGAGAGATGCGGTCTCACGAACGAAGTCGACCCAGTCCTGATCCTGATAGTGCTTCATTATCGGTAACCACCCAATCCGCCTGAATATTCGGATTCATAACTAAAGTCCAGGAAACCTGGAAAAAAATACGCCCGGCCTGCCGAACTCGTAATATTATTTCCGTCTGCCATGGTAATCCTCGCGGATTTATGCGAACACCTTACCAATCAGCGAGAATGGCGCCCAATGATACGGATGCGGATCGCGCTCCCGCAGTTCCCCCATCGCTCCCTGAAGCGCTTGTGCTTTATTTTCGCCTTCATGAAATCGCCGATAGAATGCCTGCATGAATTCCGCCGTACTCTGGTCGTTGACATCCCAGAGAGTCAGCAGCAAAGATTGCGCGCCGGCGTACAGCAATCCCCGCGCCATGCCCAGCAGCTCATCCCCGGCTGCCACGACATTCAACCCGGTGGCACATCCGCTCACGGTCACAAGCTCCACCGGAAGATTGAGTTCATACAAACTGTAAAGATCCAGATCACCGTCCCCTAAACGAACGCCCGAAAACATCGGATTATCGTGCCGGAAGTGTCCATGAGTGGCGATATGCAGGAATCGCGAACTTCCGCCGCGCTCCCTTAAAACATCGCTCGTAGCCTGCGCGTTCAGATAGACTTCCGGGGCGGGCAGCACGGATTGAACGGCTTCCACCTCCTGCAGGATGCAGGGCAACTGCGGATCCACCACCCCCAGAATCAGCGATCCCCCATCACGGTTGGCTTGCCTGGAGTGGCAATGGCTGTAGATAGAAGCACTCGGCGCGTACGAGATAGTAAACCTGTCGATGAGATATTCTCTACCGTCAAAGAGCGCCTGGAACGGAATGTAATGAAGCGCGCCATGCGGGACGAGAATCAGGTGAGGGCGATCCAGCCGGCTGATCAATGGCGCCATCACCTGCTCGTACAGGTTCCGCAAATGCCCGAGCGTTGCTTCCGTCAGCGGGATGCGGAATCGTTCGGTGTAGGCGGACCCAAGCCGGAACTTGGAAAGCTGCAGCCGTAACAAACTGACAGTTTGTTCGACTTTGGAGACAAGGGCGAGTGGGACGATTTCCATTCCCTGGTTCGTCAGTACCGCGGCGAGGATTTGATCGCCCACGCTGTAATACTCCACAAGAGCGGCACGTTCCCCTAAAGCACCGCGAATCGCGCTGAGACTGGTCGCCTCCGAAGTGTCGAATTCCGGAGCAACAGTACCCGGCGCCGGTGTCTCCCGCAGGACCCGCGCCAGTTCATTCTCCTTTGCTCTCACTTGCTTTTGCAGATGATCGATCCGGCCCGCGCCGGAAGTCTCGCGGCCCAGCTGTTCCGCTTCGATGCGGTGGCAATACCAGTTCAGTTCTTCACGCAGCTCACGAACCCGCCTGGCCGCCGGGCTCTGTCGCGCGTTCCCGGCGGGGAACCAGCGGGATCGCACGGCAATCAAATCTCGCAAGCTCCGCGATTTAGCACTCTCTATATAACCAAACGTTTTCTCGGCATAGTCTTTTCCAGCCTGCTGCAAAGTGGCCGAAACAAGGCGCTCGTAGACTTCGAGCTTGTTCGTCATGAACGTAATCTTCAGTTCCTCGTTCCGAAGACTGCTGCGAAGATTTTCCATCTCCCGCTGGGCCGCGTGGTAAGAATCGAAGGCACCCGCCAGGTCGTTCCTTTGCTCCTGGATTTGACCCATGAGAAAGTGCGCCTGGTAGCCAAGCACCGCCGGAGCCTCCAGAGCAGCGATTTCCGTAAGGGCCGAGGCGCACTCCGCCATGGAGAATTCGATTTCGCCCGTGCGCAGCGAAAGCCGCGAGAGAAGCAGACGGCACAATACAGCCTTTGAGCGCAGCGGCGATTTTTGGAAATACTCACCGGCCGACTGGCATAATTGCCGTGACTCAGCGAGCCGGCCCTCGTGAAAGAGGACCAGCGCCTGGTAAAGATCAATCAAGTTGGGCCATACATCGTTCTTCTCAATGACGAACTTCACCCGCGCCTTCTGGAAAAGGTCCAGAGCCGCCGCCGGTTGGCCCATGCGGCTGAGAGCGATCGCCAGGTTGGCCAGGCACTTTGCGGCTTCGTAGCCCATGCCCAGCGTGCCGAAGCGCTCGTGCGCCTCTTGCGCCGCCGCTGCCGCCTCGTCGTCCAAATTCAGCTCGACGTAGATCTCGGATAGATCCAGATAGCACAAAGCTAGGTGGTGATCGTCGCCCGTCGATAGTGAGGCCTCCCGCGCCGCGCACAGTCCTTCTATGGCGCGGCTGTAGTTGCCCCGCAGATAGTGCAGGTAGGCGATGTTGTAATCCGATTGAACAACCAGCAGCGGCATCCCGCGCTCGCTACAGAATTCGCGGGCGCGCTCATAGGTTTCGTGTGCGCGCTGAAACTCGTTCAGCCCGATGAGGCACACGGCCATGTTGTGCAGCACCACCGCAATACCCTCGGTGTCTTTATCCGGCCACAGTTGGTCATAGGCACGTTCATAACAGGCAAGTGCCTCGGAAAAGCGGTCCTGCCGGTGTAGGATATTGGCGAAATTAATCTCGAGCCGCGCCAGGCGCACCGGCTCATTCAGGCGCGTAAACAGAATGCGAGCGTGCTCAACGGCCTGTAAGGCCTCGTCGTATTCCCCCAGCAAGGCCAGGGGCTGCACGCAACTGCTGAGAGTCCGCCCCTCCTCGGATTCATCGCCCAGTTCCCGGAAAAGGGCTAGAGCCCGCCTGTGATGGGCGACCGCTTCTTTGTTTTGCCCGCCCATATAAAGCGCATTTGCCTTCGCGCGCAAACTGCGGCCCAGCGCGGCGCCTCCACCGGCGCGGCGAGCAATCTCGAGCGCCGCCTCGGCCAGGCCTAGAGCCTCGCGGACGTCCACGCGCACATGGGTCCGAACAGTTTCCGCAAGCTGATCGGCAACCTCGCATCTCACCAGATGCGGCCGGCTATCCAGGTAATGCGACAGCGCGGCCTCATCCTGTAGATTGGCCAGGTCGCCCAGGATTTCTTCCACGGCCGCACCCCCTGCTGCAGGAGCGCTCATCGGAATCCCCGCTCCTCCAGGCGCTGCCGCAGCTTATTCAGACAGCGGCCTCGGATGGCGCCAACAGAACCGATCGTGATACCAAGGTCCTGCGCAACTTCGCTGTAGTGCGGAGCGGGGCTCTGATAAAACAACTTTTGGATCAGGCCGGAACAACGCGGCGAGAGACCCGTCACGCATTCCCGGAGCAGTTGCTCCTGTTCCAGCTCCGCGAGTATGGTTTCGGGAATTCCAGGCTGCCCCGAAGCGCCGGCCATTCGATTATCGTCGATCTCCTCCACCACATACCGCTGCTGGTTGCGCTTCCAGTGAACAGATTTATGCCAGGCAGTGCGAATCAACCATGCCGCCAACGCATTGGGCTCGCGAATGTCGCTTATCCCGGAAAGCAACGATAGACACACTTCCTGAAAAACGTCCGTGGCGCCGTCCGGCGGGAGTCCCTGTTTGACGGGAACTGAATAGATCAAAGCGCGATACTTGTCAATGACGGCGTTCCAGGCATCTTCGTTTCCCTTCAGGCATTCCCGCAGCAGTTGTTCATCTGTCGACGTCTTATCGACGGTTCCATAAAAGAGGATGCCCGGCATTATCATTGCAATCTCTCTACCTGCATGGGTTGGAGCGGGAAACCGGAGGATGCTTCGGCGAACAGTAACACTGCAGTCATTGCCTCTCCGAAATAAGTCCTCCCGACAAGAGAAATTAGCTCGTTGTTGTTTTGGTAACGTCCCAGCATATTCTCGATCAGGCGAGAATACAAGACGTAGCGGGCGGTAATGGAACGGGAAAATACTATAGCCGCGCGGATATGTACTAACCCGCCGCGCAAGTGAGAGAGTTATTTTGCGCAAGCAACTTAGTACCTGCCCCTGCGGTACCAATTGGCTCACGGTTGCTGCTTTATTGAAACGTGATAGACCGCAAGGCGGCCGTCAGAATGCAATGTTTCCAAATCATCGTGAGTGCTTGCATAGGCGGCCAGCAACTCCCCTGCTCGATATTCCAGCGAGGCGCGGCCAAGCGGAGTGGTATAGGCAATGAACGCGGCCTCATAAGAGCGGGTTAGATCAAGGCCCGCCCGCGCGCCCAAGGTGAGAACCGAACCACCGGGCGAAAGTGGTTCATTCTCGATAAAGAAAAATACATCGCGAACGGCGTAAGGAAATCGGAACGAAGGCGTAGCAATCTGATTCCTGCTGAGACTGGAGACGAAATCAGTCAGCTCCATATGCCACCCGCGTCCATAAAGAAAGGGCAGTTCGTGGGAAGGGGAAACAACCATCCAGGTGTTCCGGGCAAATTTGCCCGCCACCCGGTCACAGACTCTCGCCGCGGCCTCGTATTGAAACGGGCCGTCAGTTGGTTCAACTTTCAACTGCCCGCAGAGTAAGGCCGTGAAGATACACGCAGCCGCCGCCGTCAGCTTTGGGCGCAGAGCGATCGGAACTCGTTGGGCGCCCGCGGCCACTAAACCGGCCAGTAAGGCGCACGCCCCTCCGGCAATCAGCCAGACCCAAAACGTTTGCGAGATAGATACGGCAATCAGAGCTGCCATCACAGCGCGGGAAGGGAGGCGGGGCGCGAGCCCAAAAGCCAGTAGAGCATAGGCTGCTGCCATTTCCACTCGTCCAGGCTCGCCGCTACCCGCCACTCCCCAGGCTGTGGCGATCATCGCAAGACCGGCGCCAAGAAAAGCGGCCAGCCTGCTTTTGGTGTACTGCCACGCCAGGAAGCCGGCCCCAACTGCGAAGACCGCCGCCAGAATAGGGCCGGAAAAGGCCAGGACAGCGGGAGCAGAGGCGGCGCCCAGGAAGCGCAGAGGCACCAGAAGTGGTACCGAGAAGTCTGCCTCCCATGGCTGTCCCGCCGAGAGCACAGCGAGAGAGGTAGCGCGAGAGTAGTTGTCGGCATTCGTGAAGCGTAGATTGTAAATAGGAAACCAGGCAGTAATCTGCAGGAAAGCGGCAAACAGGATGAGCCACAAAGCGGTATCGCCGGAGAAAACACCAGCAGGATTCCAGAAGCGCCACCGGAACCCCTGCGCAGTCATCAGCACGCGCGTCACG
>JBDUEM010000114.1:0-21736 GCA_040002435.1 Bryobacteraceae bacterium | reverse complement strand
CGCCCGCATTGAGGCGATGAACCACAAAGGCCCTGCGCTGGGCGCGGTCATTGAGGTGAATCCCGACGCGCTGGAGCTCGCGGACCAGTTGGACAAGGCCTCAGCCAAGACCGGATTAATGCACGGGATCCCGGTACTTCTGAAAGACAACATCGACACTGGGGACAAGATGGCGACGTCGGCCGGTTCGCTTGCTCTGGAGCATTCGCACGCCGCCAAGGATTCGGCCGTGGCGGCCAGCCTGCGTGCTGCCGGGGCTCTGATTCTTGGCAAGACGAATCTCAGTGAGTGGGCGAACATCCGGTCCTCGCATTCCATCAGCGGCTGGAGCGGCCGTGGCGGATTTACCCGCAACCCGTACGCGCTGGACCGGAACACGTCGGGTTCGAGTTCCGGTTCAGGCGCGGCCGTGGCGGCGAGCTTCTGCGCGGCCGCTGTCGGTTCAGAGACGGATGGCTCGGTTGTGAGCCCGTCATCCGTGAACGGCCTGGTTGGGGTGAAGCCCACCGTTGGATTGATCGGCGGAGCGGGCATCATCCCGATTTCCCATAGCCAGGACACCGCGGGGCCCATGGCGCGCACCGTGCGCGACGCAGCGATTCTTCTGGGAGCGATGGCCGGTGGAAAGGATTACGTTCCGTTTCTTGATGCCGCGGGTTTGAAGGGCGCAAGGCTCGGAGTGGCACGGAAGTTCTTTGAGCGCAATGCTCCCATGAACCGGTTCCTTTCTCAATGCGTCGAGCAACTGCGCAATGCGGGCGCTGAAATTGTGGATCCAGCCGATTTGCCATCGCACGGCAAGATCGATGGGCCGGAAATCGAAGTTCTGCTTTACGAATTGAAAGCCGATTTGAACGCCTACCTCGCAAACCTTCCTCCCGCAGCAGGCGTGAAGACCCTCGCCGATGTGATCGCTTTCAACGAAAAGAACCGCGGTCGCGAGATGCCATATTTCGATCAGGAGCTGTTTCTGCAAGCCGAGGGTAAAGGCCCGTTAACTGACCCGAAGTACATCCAAGCGCGCGCGGACTGCCTGCGGCTGTCCCGGACGGAAGGCATCGATGCAGTCTTGAACGAACACAAGCTGGACGCGATAGTTGCGCTGACGAATGGCCCGGCGTGGCTGATCGATCTGGTGAACGGCGACTACGATACCGGCGGCTGTTCCACGCCCGCCGCGGTAGCTGGATATCCGCACGTCACCGTTCCAGCCGGTCTCTTTCGCGGGTTGCCGGTTGGCTTGTCGTTCTTCAGCGGAGCTAATCGGGAAGGGCAGCTATTAAAGCTCGCCTATGGTTGGGAGCAAACAGCGAAAGCGCGCAAGAAGCCGGCCTACCTCGCGCATATTTGAGAGGCCCTGCTCTATCCGGCCGGCCTGAGCCTGGAGCGCCGTCCAATAAACCAGCCGGCAAGCGTCCCCAGCAACAGTCCTCCGCCCCCAACGTACCAGAGAGCCCGGGTCAGTTCCGAGAGCAGGACGTTGGTGAAGACGTTGGATGACAGATGCAGGTTCACGATCTTCCACTGACCGTCCGACTTGGCGGCGGTGGCGCTCCAACGCGAGTTCAACCGAAACGGACCGCGGACGATGGGAAAGAACTCGTCCTCCATGCTGCCATCCGCAAGCGCGACATCACCGCCGGCGCCCACAAAACGGGCATGCGCACCGAGCTTCGCCTGGGTCGTGTACTTGCTGATGATCCGGCCTTCATCCTTCATCATTCGCCGGTAATAAGAGCGAATCTCATCGTGACCCCTGGAGATTTCAGCGTTCCACCAAGTCACCGTGCAGTCCGGACGCATCTGGGCGATGATGCCTTCCACGTCCTGCGCGTTGATGGCCCTTTCCACATCACTGAGAATCTTACGAAGTGCCAGGCGGTCTTCCTGATGCAAATCCTGCGCTGGCAGCAGCGCGGTCAATGCGAGGCCGCACCATAGTCCGAATCGAGTTCTCATGGGCGTCTTCAATAGTAGTACATCCTCAGGAAAAGCATGTTCACAGCTGATGGATGAACGAATCTAAGGAGATGATGGAAGCGGCAGCATCCCCGGCTCGACGCCGGCCTGCGCCTCTTACCCTTGGAAACGTGGTGCGTTCGGCCCCGTTCGCGTTGCGCGCACAACCTGCTTGGAATGCCGATTCGTAGTCTATGAACAAGCGAGGCTGAACTGAGCGTGTGACCCAGGGAAGGTTGATCGAACAAACGCTTTATCTTATATTCTGACTGGACCACCCTGATTCGGACGGAAGGAGTAAGCCTTGAATTACCGTACCCAGTTCCTCGCGGCCATCGCTGCTTCGGGCGTTGTTTTATTGCTGCAAAGCCCACCCTGCCACGCGCAGCCCTCTCCATCACCCGTATTGATCGCGCCGCAAAATTCCGCGAGCTATGCGTTTGGCAGTGTAGCCCAAGGATCCATCTTTGTCGCCCGCGGGCGTAATTTGGGGCCGGCCAAATTGGTGGAAGCAGGTCTTTATCCCTTAAGCCTGCAGTTGGCAGGCACATCGGCAACGGTCGCTTTGGGCGGCGCGGTGCTCCCGTGCCCGATGGTGTACACATCAAGCGCCCAGATTGCGGCCATACTCCCATCCAATACTCCGGCGGGATCGGGAACCTTTACCGTGACGTACAACGGGCAGACGAGTTCGGGCGTCCCCATCCAGGTGGTGAAAAGCGCGGTCGGCATCTTCACCGCGAGCAGTTCGGGAATCGGACAGGGCATCGTGACAGGTGCCGACTACGTTCTGAAAACCCCCGCGAAACCGGCCAAGACCGGTGAAGTGCTGATCGCTTGGGTGACGGGTCTGGGACCCGTCGAGGGTGGCGACACTGCTCCGAAACCAGGACTGCAGTTTCCGCAGACGGAGGTGTTCGTTGGCGATCGAAGCGCGAAGGTGATTTATGCAGGCCGTTCAGGATGCTGTGCCGGTCTCGATCAAATCGTATTTGAAGCTCCGGAAGGGCCGCGTTCGTGTTTCGTGCCGGTGTCCATCCGTACGGCGGGCGGCTCGTCCAACTTCGTTACCCTGCCCGTCAGCGGTGGAGGGGAGCCTTGCGCCAATTCGACTCCCGGAATTTCGGCGGGCGCACTCTCGAAGTCGCTCGGGGGAGACCCGGTCACCATCGGCTTTCTCGGCATCGGACCCATCGCGGTACTGCAAGGCGCGGGCTTCTCGTTTTCTCAAGGCATCGCAGACCAAATGTCCAGGATTCTTCGTATGCCGGTGGCCGAAGCAGACGTCGCGCGACTGGTGCGCTCCTATCGCGCAAAGAACATGGCGTCGGTACAGAAGATCGTAGGGAAATACTCGTCGCATGTAACAACCGCGGACGCGCGCGTCATCAGAAATATCATTCGCTCCGCCATCAGCAGGGATCAGAAAGGAGCGGCCGCCTTGTTTATCCGATCCAGCGGATCGGCAGCCATCGCTCCCCAATTCGGCTCCAATTTTCCGGCGGTGGGTTCGTGCATGGTAACAACAAGGGTGCCCAACGATGAAACCTTCCGCACGCGTCCATTGGATGCCGGAACCGCGCTGACTGTGGATGGGCCAGCAGGCCGTAAGACACTAACGCGCATCTCGAACGGTCAGTATCAGGTCTTACTGGGGCCCGGGGGAACACTCACTGGAACCGCTCCGGGAATCTACACGATTACTGGGACGGGCGGAAAGGATGTGGGTGCATTCACAGCCTCTATAAACGCCAGCACTCCACTCGTGTGGACGAATAAGGCCGCAGTTGTCGAGGTGGATCGAACCCAGCCCTTGTCCATAACTTGGTCTGGGGGGTCCGCGGCTAGCCATGTCTTGATTGGCGGAACGGCATCGGGAGGCGCAACCGGCTCCGCTTTGTTTACGTGCGTCGAGGAAACGCAAAAGGGCGCCTTTACCGTTCCCCAGTTCGTTCTTTCCGCTCTCCCCAGCGCCAGGGAAGGGACGGTTTTCATCGCACCTCATCCATTGAGCAACCCGATCGCTATCCCCGGACTTGATCTTGCCTTTCTTGGGGACGGCAGCAGCGATTCCCGTGAACTGCCTATCCGGTAGACGAACGTTGAGCCGCGGGCATTCTGATATACGATGAATGGAATTCGCATGCACCACTTCGGACGTCACTTTCTCCAGATTCCGGGACCGACCAACGTGCCGGACCGTATCCTGCGCGCCATGGCACAGCCAACCATCGACCACCGTGGACCCGAATTCGCGGCCCTCGGCGCAGAGGTGCTGGAAGGAGTTCGCGCTGTCTTCAAGACATCCGGGCCGGTGGTGATTTATCCCTCATCGGGTACAGGCGCGTGGGAAGCCGCGCTGATCAACACGCTCTCTCCGGGTGATAAGGTCTTAGCATTCGAGATCGGCGAGTTCTCGCGGCTATGGACAGAAATGGCTCGCCGGCTTGGACTGGAAGTAGATCTTGTACAGACCGACTGGACCCGCGGCGTGGATCCGGGCATGGTAGAGGCCAAGCTCACCGAAGACACTGGAAAGCAGATTCGCGCGGTGATGGTGGTTCACAATGAGACGTCCACCGGGTCCACCAGCCAGATCGCCGCCATTCGCCGCGCTATTGACCGCGCCGGTCACCCCGCTCTGCTTTTGGTGGACGCGGTCTCGTCCCTCGGTTCCATCGACCTGCGTCACGACGAATGGGGCATCGACGTCACGGTAACCGGATCGCAAAAGGGACTGATGCTTCCTCCCGGCCTGGGTTTCAACGCCATCAGCGAAAAGGCCCTGGATGCGTCTCGCCGCGCCGGATTCGCGAAGTCCTACTGGTCTTGGGACGCCATGCTGGGGCCGAACAAAACGGGCTTCTTTCCGTATACCCCGGCGACGAACCTGCTCTACGGTCTGCGCGAAGCCCTGGCGATGTTGCAGGAAGAAGGGCTGGAGAACGTCTTTCAGAGGCATCGCCGCCTCGCCGAGGCCACGCGCGCCGCGGTCCGGGCGTGGGGACTGGAGATTCTCTGCCGCTGCCCCGAGGAGTACAGCAACGTCCTCACGACCATCATGCTGCCTGAAGGGCATGACGCCGACGAATACCGGAAAGTGGTCCTGCGGCAATTCGATATGTCACTCGGCGCCGGCTTGGGGCGGCTGAAGGGCAGGGCATTCCGCATCGGCCACCTGGGGCACTTCAATGAACTGATGCTGGCAGGTACACTTTGCGGAGTGGAAATGGGTTTTAAGGTTGCAGGTGTACCGTTTTCGCCCGGTGGCGTAGACGCTGCAATGGCCAGCCTTACTGCTTAACTTTCCACGCTTCCGGCCGCGGCATTCCAGCGCATGCGCCGTCCCGCGCGCAACGACATGTTGGCCATCTGCACCACTAGCGCTGCCTGAAACCCCAAATACATGGGAGCCGTCGGCTTGTTCCGTGTTTTCACGCAGTTCAGGAAATTCTCCACATGCAGTTGCGTGGCATAGTCAAAACCGCGGGCCGATTTTCCCTGCTGCGCGACCGTCTCTTCGGCGCCCTTCTTGTAAACTTTGAATTCTTCGCGGCTGACATCCATCCGCGCCAGATCCCCATCCAACTGGTTCAACTGGTCATTCTTGGTCTGATAGCGCATCGCTGCGTAGTTGATGGTAAACACGCCCAGGAAATCCTCGGGGTACTCCGCAATCACGACGACCGACTCCGGCGTATCGACGCCTTCCACATGTGGACGGCCCGCCGAGGCGTTCACGGCGAGGGGATAGCTCGCGTTCATCAGCATGTGCATCCCGTCATAAATATGGGCGCCCTGATCCGCTACGATCCCACCCGCGTAGTCAGAGTACAACCGCCAGCGCCGGAATCGCCCAGGATCAAACTCCCGCCTCTTTGCTGGACCCTGCCACTGCTCCCAATCCAGCGGCCCATCCAATTTCCTCGGCTCGACTCCGCCTAGCTGCGTATTCAACCACCACGACCGCACCATGTGAACGGTACCCAGGGTTCCGGACGCGACAACCTTGCGGCCTTCCAGGTAGAGATCGTAGCTTCGGCGCTGCATCCCTACCTGCACGATAGATTTTGATCTCTTCTCGGCCGCGACTAGTTCTACTCCTTGCTCCGGAGTCTGGCACAGAGGTTTCTCGACGTACACGTCCTTACCGGCAGCCATTGCATCCAGCACCATGCGATGGTGCCAGTGTTCGGGCGTGGCGATGAGCACGGCCTGAACGGTCTTGTCGTCCAGAAGCTGTTTGTAGTTTCGATATGGCTTCGCAGTGCTCCCCGCCTTGGACGCCACGGAAAGCGCCTTTTCCAGATTCGGCTCGTAGACATCGCAGATGGCCCCTACCTGCACGGAAGCACTCTTCTGAAACACCGACATCACATAGGTTCCGCGTCCGCCGCTGCCGATAACGCCTAACGTGATCCGTTCCTGTGCCTGAAGCAACGCGCTACCGCCGGCAATAAGAAAACTTCGTCTGTGTAGATTCATAGTCAGCCTCTTTCCACTACCGCCGCAGCCGCAACCCTTGACAGCCGCCACTCCAGCGGCGCCTGTGTCTGCATTTTCGCTACTGTTTCTTCCAGCCCGTACTGGATGTGGCCGCGCATGGCTTCGTCGGCAGCCGGCGCGTCTCCCCGCGCCAGCAATTCCGCAAGTTCCCGATGAAATCGCGGCGGTAGCGCGCGGCGGTGTGCGGCAACATCGAAGAGCCAGTTCAAAATCAACACCTGGTTCTTCTCGATTAACCCGGAAAGCATTTCGCAGCCGGTGCACGCGGCGACGAACATATGGAACTCTTTGTGCGAGCTATGTACCAGGAACTGGAACTCGGCATCGGTCTCGCCGGCGGCCAGTTGATGGAACAGCACGTCCACCTGCTCCGCCCTTGTCCTCAAATCCTGTTTTTGAGCGCGAGTCGCCCGTTGCGCGAACAGTCTTGCAGCATGGCTCTCCAGTGCCTCGCGGACTTCATAAATCTCCCGCACATCGCGTTCCGAGGGAATGCGTACCCGCGTTCCTGCACGCGGACGGATCTCCACCAGGCGATCGCCTTCCAGGCGCTGCAACGCTTCCGAAACGGGAATTACACTCATTCCTAATTCGGCTGCCAGAAGCCGC
The DNA here is from genome assembly GCA_040002435.1 of Bryobacteraceae bacterium. Taxonomy (GTDB): domain Bacteria; phylum Acidobacteriota; class Terriglobia; order Bryobacterales; family Bryobacteraceae; genus JANXXV01. Next base: position 14,662 of record JBDUEM010000114.1, on the reverse strand, counting down.
CTGGACAGGGGCTCCCCCAGAGGAAGCAGTCCGCGGAGGATTCGCTCCCGGATGGACAGGTACGCCCGCTCTGCCAGGCTGGTATGCATTTCTGACTCAACATCTCCGCTTAAAAGTGATATGTCAATAAAGGATCAAACCATTGACTTTAACGATTAGACGATATATCCTTCCCCACTGATATGTCAAAGGGGAAGCTTCTATGTCGCCAAAGATTCGTCTGACACTCACCGTGATGCTCGCGGCCGCGCTCGCTCTTGCTCAAACAAATGTCGGACGCATATCCGGCACGGTCTCTGATTCCACAGGCGCGGCCATTGTCGATTGCACGGTCGAAGCCATCGACGCGGCTGGTCTCAAACAATCCACCAAAACGGATTCCAGTGGCTTCTACGTGTTCCCCAGCCTGCCCTTCGGCGTATACGATGTCCGTGTGGAGCAGCCCGGTTTTCGCGTGTCGCGCCAGACTGGCCTCGTGCTCGATGCCGCATCGCAACGCACCGTGGCGTTTCGTCTCGAAGTCGGCCAGGTAAGCGAATCGGTGGAAGTGAGCGCCGCCGCCGAACAGGTGCAGGCCACATCCGGTAACGTAGGGCGCGTCATCAATGGGGAACAGGTCAGCCAGATTGCATTGAACGGGCGTGAATACACGCAACTTCTTCGCCTCTCCCCCGGAGTTGTAGCGACGACGCTCAACGTCTTCAACCCGCAGCTCGCCCTGAATCAGCAGAACATCAACGGGATTCGAACTCAATCCAGCTACTTCCTGGTGGATGGCGCGGAGAACCACGATAACGGCGCGAACAGCAACGGCATCGTGGACCCGAATATCGACGCCATCGCGGAAGTAAAGATGGAGACGTCCAGCTATGCGGCCGAGTTTGGCGGTCGCGCCGGAGCCATCGTCAACCTGGTGACCAAGAGCGGCACCAAGGACTTCCACGGCACCCTGTTTGAGTTTGTCCGCAACGATGTCTTTGATGCCCGGTCCTTCTTCTCTGCAAAGGTGGATTCGCTGCGCTTCAACGATTTCGGCGGCACGGTTGGAGGTCCGGTCTTCCTCCCCGGCAAGTTTAACCGCAATCGCGACAAGCTGTTCTTCTTCTTCGGGGAAGAATTCAAGTTCACGCGGCAAGGCCAGACCAGCACGAATACCACGATGACCGCAGCCGAGCGCGCCGGGGATTTCAACGGCTCCACTCTCGCCGCGCCCGTCGATCCAACCAACAACACGCCTTTCCCGAACCGCATTGTGCCCGCCAGCCGCTGGTCAAAGAACGGGCCTCTGCTGCTGAAGCCGTATCCGCTGCCGAATTTCGTCGGGCCCGGTGGCAACTATGTGGCGACCGGTGTCGCCCTCACCAACTACCGCGAAGAACTCTTCCGCCTGGACTACAACATTTCGCAAAACACACAACTCTCCTACCGCCTGACCAACGATAAGCAGGACCTGGTGTTTCCCTTCCGCAACAACACCTTTGCGTTCGTACCGAATCCACGGCCGCGGCCAGGCTATATCACCTCCATCGCTCTGCAGCATTCGTTCTCGCCGACGATGATCAATTACTTCAGCTTCAACATCAGTAAGAATTCGATCCACGGCACTCCGGATGTTTCGGCCATCACGCGGCCCGCGCTGGGCCTGACCTATCAGGAGATTTTTCCGGCCAACCGTTCCAATGTGGCCCCGCAGGTGACTATCGCCGGCTTCTCCGGTTACAACGCCGGCGACCGCATCAAGAACGGCAACGGTACATTCCAGTTCCGGGACGATTTCACGAAGGTGCTCGGTTCACACACGCTGAAGTTCGGGGCGCAGATCACCCGCGCACGCAAGAACGAAAATACAAATGTGCGCGACGAGGGGGTTGTCACCTTCAACACCTCTGCCGCTCTCTCCAGCAAAAACGCGGTCGCGGATGTGCTGCTGGGTAACTTCCAGAATTACACCGAGACCCAGAACGATTCGGTCTGGTGGGCCCGCTTCAGCCAGTACGAGTTCTACGCCCAGGACAGCTGGAAGATGACCAGGCGCTTGACCGTGGAACTGGGCCTGCGGTACAACATCATCCCGCCGTTTTCAAACGCCCAGGGCAACTCATCCACATGGCTCCCGCGCCTGTTCGTTCCCGCCAATGCTCTGCAGGTCGCTCCGGGCAACGGCTCCATCACGCCGAATTCGGGCGATCCCTACAACGGCATCGCCATCTATGGAAGCAGCTTTCCGGATGCCGCGAAAGGACGCCTGCCGCAGTATGACGATCCTTCACTCAAACGGTTATTTGTCGGCTTGCCCGATGGCGGATCCAACACGAACTGGAACGATTGGGGTCCGCGCGTGGGAATCGGTTACGATGTGTTCGGCAACGGGAAGACGGCCATTCGAACGGGCTTCGGCATCTTCTATGACCGTGTAGGTTCGAACCAGATCAGCGCCCAGGCGCAGAATCCCCCCTTCGTCAACGTCGCTAATATCTTCGATGGCAATATTGACGCCCCGGGCGGGGGCACCGCGCGTACTTTCCCTTCGGACATTACATCCTGGCCGGAAGTTCTTCCCACGCCGCAGGTCATCACCTATAACTTCGGAGTGCAGCACCAGCTTCCCGCGTCCGTCATCATGGAAGTGAACTACGTGGGTAATGTGGGCCGTCACTTCACCTTTACGCGCAATCTGAATCAGCTGCTGGTGGGCACGCGGCTGAACGCGCCGAACTCCGGCATCAACGTGAACGCCCTGCGGCCCTACCTGGGCTACGGCAACATCAATCTCAGGGACGATAGCGACAACACAAACTACAACAGTCTCCAGGTGAGCGTCAGCCGGCGTCTGCGCAGCGGCTTATCGTTTGGAACCAGCTACACATTTTCAAAGACTATGGATACCGTTGGCGGCGGAACTCCGCAGGATAGCTACAATCCGAAGAAAGACATCGCGCTATCCAGCATTCACCGCGCCCAGATCCTGACCTTCAACTATATTTATACTCTGCCGTTCTTCACCAAGCATGCGAATGCATTCGCCAGAACGGCGCTGGGCGGATGGGAGCTGTCCGGCGTCACCACGTTCCAGTCGGGAGCCCCAAACTCCGTGACCGTTCCGACCGACATCGGACGCATCGGCGCCAGTTCCTCGCGCGCCTCCGTCACGGGCAACCCGAATCTTTCCGGCGGCGACCGTACACCTGCGCACTGGTTTCGAACCGAGGCTTTCGTGAACCCAGCCGTGATGACGCCGGGGGTGTTCGGAAACAGCGGTAGAAATATTCTGATCGGACCCGGATTCCAGCAGTGGGATCTCAGTTTGCTGAAGAATTTCCGTCTCCTCGAAACCCGCAATCTACAGTTCCGCGCGGAATCGTTCAACGTCTTTAACCACACCAATTTCACGGGCATCAACACCACCGTGCGTTTCGATAATAATGGGAATGCCACGGGCGGATTCGGAGCCGTTACCAGTTCCGGGCCGGGCCGCGTTCTCTCGCTGGGAATGAAGCTGATTTTCTAACAGGACAATATTCATGAATCGCCGGGATTTCTTACTAGCCTCGCTGGCCGCCCCCATTGCCGCCAAGGCTGCTCCTCGAAAGTTGAACGTTTCCATCTTCTCCAAGCATCTGCAGTTCCTGCAGGGCGAAGCGTTAGCCAAAGCGGTTGCCGAAATCGGCTTTGATGGAATTGACCTCGCCGTGCGTCCCGGCGGACATGTGGAGCCGGAACGTGTAGCCCAGGATCTTCCGCCGCTGCTCAAGATCATCCGCGCTCATCAGTTGGAAGTGCCCATGATTACCAGCGGCATTGAAGACGCAGACACGCCCCACGCCGAATCCGTTCTGCGCACCATCTCGGAGTTGGGCATCCACCACTACCGCTGGGGAGGCTTTAAGTACGATCCGGCTGGTCCGGCATTCGGCAAACAACTGGAAGCTCTGAAGCCGCGGGTTGCGAAGCTGGCCGCGTTGAACGCCAGGTATAAGACCGGCGCGATGTTCCACACGCACTCCGGCATCAACTTGGTTGGCGCGCCCATCTGGGATCTATACGTTCTGCTGAAGGACTTCGATCCGCAGGCCGTCGGCGTCAATTATGATGTCGGCCACGCCACCGTCGAGGGCGGCTTCGGCGGCTGGATCGACAGTTTCCGCGTGCTTGGCCCGCACCTCCGCGGCGTCGCCGTGAAAGATTTCCTTTGGGAGAAAGATGCCAGAGGGATTTGGAAGGCGGAATGGAAGCCCATTGGCGAGGGCATGGTGCGTTTCCCGCAGTTCTTCCAGTTGCTGGCGCAAAGCGACTTCACCGGGCCCTTGCAGGTCCACTTCGAGTACCCGCTGGGCGGGGCGGACGCCGGCAAACGAACCATAACGATGCCGCGGGAACAGGTGCTCTCGGCAATGAAGAGGGATCTGGAAAAGGTGCGGGCGTACTTGGGAAAGGCCGGACTGGGCTAACGCGGCGAATTCCCGCGCACGTGCGTGAGGGTTTGCTCCTGCCTCGCCAGTTCCAGGTCGTGCTCCACCATCTTGCGAATCAGTTCCTCGAAGTTAACCCTCGGCTGCCATCCCAGTTTGCGCCGGATCTTGCTGGGATCCCCCAAAAGATAATCCACTTCGGTGGGCCGGAAATACGTGGGATCGATTTCCACATGACGCCGCCAGTCTAACCCGCAGTGGAAGGCCGCCAGATCCAAAAACTCCGTCACGGAATGCGATTCACCGGTGGCCACCACATAATCGTCCGGCTCATGGTGTTGCAGCATGAGCCACATTGCCTCGACGTAGTCGCCCGCATAGCCCCAATCGCGCATCGCGGCCAGGTTTCCCAGTACCAGCTTGTCCTGAATGCCAAGCTTTATCCGTCCCAGCGCCCGCGTGATTTTCCTGGTGACGAACTTCTCGCCGCGCCTGGGTGACTCATGATTGAAGAGGATCCCATTGCAGATAAACAAGCCATAAGCCTCACGGTAGTTCACGGCAAACCAATGCGCTGCTACCTTGCTGACGGCGTACGGACTGCGGGGGCAAAAAGCTGTGTGCTCGTTTAGCGGAGGACTTGCGGAACCGAACATCTCCGACGATCCAGCCTGGTAGAACCGAACCTGCTTTCCGCAGTGGGAGACATGGTCCCGCAGGGCTTCCAGGAAACGCAGCGCGCCCGTTCCGACGACATCCGCGGTGTACTCGGCCTGATCGAAACTGACCCGCACGTGCGATTGCGCGGCCAGGTTATAAACTTCGTCCGGCTGCGCTTTGTCCATGATGCGCCGCAAGGAAGTGCCATCCGTGACGTCGCCGTAATGAAGATGCAGCCTCGCGTCGGACCCCTCCGGATCCGCGTAGATGGCATCCAGACGCCCGGTATTCGAAGTGGAAGCGCGCCGCACAATCCCGTGCACTTCGTAACCCTTGGCTAAAAGAAATTCAGCCAGAAACGACCCATCCTGGCCAGTTATCCCGGAAATTAAGGCTTTCTTCATAGGGTTACTGACTCAGCCTGGCGATCATCATAGTTCTTCGAATAATAGTTCTGGTATTCGCCCGATTTCACGCGGTGCACCCAATCCTGATTGGCGCGATACCAATCTACCGTTTTCTGCAGGCCTTCCTCGAAGTTCATCAGAGGAGCCCAGCCGGTTTCCCTCGTTAACTTCTCGCTCGAAAGCGCGTAGCGGCGGTCGTGGCCGGGGCGATCGACAACGAATTTCATCAGGCTGTCCGGTTTACCGGTCGCAGCCAGAATCTGGCGGACAACCTCAAGATTCGGCAGTGAGCGGTTTCCGCCAATGTTGTAGATTTCGCCATCGCGGCCCTTCTTCAGAACCGTTCGGATGGCCCGCGTATGATCTTCCACATAGAGCCAGTCGCGAATCTGCATGCCATCACCATAGATCGGCAGCGGCTTGTCTTCCAGCGCGTTGGAGATCATCAGCGGAATCAGTTTTTCAGGAAAATGGTAGGGCCCGTAGTTGTTCGAAGCACGCGTTACCACCACCGGCAGCTTGTAAGTTGTGTGATAACTGAGCGCCAGAAGATCGGATCCGGCCTTCGCGGCGGAGTAAGGGCTGCTGGCCTTCAGCGGATAAGACTCATCGGCTTCGAGCGGCGCTTCCAGGCTGCCGTAAACCTCGTCGGTAGACACATGAACGAAGCGGCCCAGTTTGAATTTTCGCGCCGCTTCCAACAGCACGAACGTGCCTCGCAGATTGGTCTCAAAAACAGGAAGCGGGGAGAGAATGCTGCGGTCCACGTGAGACTCGGCCGCAAAATGGACAATCGCATCCGGCTTCGTTTCGCTGACCAGTTGATCGATCAAAGCGGCATCGCAAATGTCGCCCTTCACGAATCGGTAGCGGGCATTCTCTGCAACCGGAGCCAGATTTTCCAAATTGCCGGCATAGGTGAGCTTATCCAGTACGACGATTTCGACGGTGGAGTTCTCGGAAAGCGCCTGCCTGACGAAGCAGGAACCGATGAACCCGGCCGCGCCGGTAACGATCAACTTCATTTGTATTGCGTCTCCCAATCGTATTGAATGCCGGGATGATTGTGAGCGATGCGGCCTTCATCCTTGGGATTGTAGGTGCAGTCGGTCACATAGACAAGCATGGCGGCATCCGCCCCAATCACTTTGTAGCCGTGGCCGACGCCGGGCGGTATCAACAGATGCCAAGGCCGCAGCGAGCCCACATACAGAGTGTTCCGCAGGCCGAAGGTTTTCGATTCCGTGCGCAGGTCCACCAGGGCCACCTGGAACATCCCCTGTGCAGGGACCCAGAAATCGGTCTGGTGCTGATGATAGTGAAAGGCTTTGATAGTACCGGGGTAGCTTAACGCAGCCGAAACCTGCGTCGTGGCGGCGGGAAAATGACTGGCGATCCCCTTCCCCATGCGCATGATTTCCAGAAAGTAGCCGCGGTCGTCGGGCCAGATGGGATGAGGCTCTACAATCACCCCGTCAATCAGATCCGCCGACGTGGGTGACTGGATCAGTTTGCCGATTCCCTTCTCGCATTGCGGGTAACTGAGCGGCCGGACGTCGGACCAGAGAGCAGACGAATCGCTCATCAGTTTACTGCGTCCCGCCGGCCGATTCGGGCCTGGACCCTGCCACCAGATTTGTCGCGCGGAGCAGCGACTCGAACGTGCCGGCGTCCGTCCACCAGCCGTCGAGATAAGCGTAAGTCATCGTGCCTTCCTCGATGTAGGCATTGTTTACGTCCGTGATCTCGAGTTCTCCGCGACCGGAAGGCACCAGCTTCTTGACCTTATCAAACACCGTTTCGTCGTACATGTAGACACCCGTAACGGCGAAGTTCGATTTCGGGTTCTTAGGCTTCTCTTGAATGCCGATGATCTTGTCGCCATCAAATTCAGCAACGCCAAAGCGTTCGGCGTCGGAAACCTCTTTCAGCAGTATCTTCGCTCCGCGGTCCTGTTTTTCGAAGCACTCCACGGCGTGGCGGATGCTTTTCTCGATGATGTTGTCGCCCAGGATGACGCAAATCCGTTCTCCATTAGCGAAGTGTTCCGCCAGCCCCAGCGCGTCGGCGATGCCGCCTTCGCCTTCCTGATAGGTGTAGTTCAGATGCTTCAGGCCAAATTCTTTGCCATTTGCCAGCAGGCGGAGAAAGTCGCCGGAGTTTCGGCCTCCGGTCACCAGCAGAATGTCCTTGATTCCGGCATCCACCAGCGTTTGGATGGGGTAATAAATCATCGGCTTGTCGTAAATCGGCAACAGATGTTTATTGGTGATCTTCGTTAGCGGATACATCCGGCTACCTGTTCCACCGGCGAGCACAATACCTTTCACAGCGAATCCTCCACAAACTTCTTAGGATACAGTACGGCGGAGGGGTTGTTGGCGCTATCTTTGTTCAGCGACGGAGCGGTCGGCCAGTTCGCCGACAATCGGTAGCCGGTACACCTGATGCTGGCTGGTCTTTATGAGCATGAATACCCATGCTCCGAAGACGGCCGTGTGAAGGAGAGACCGGATCACCTTGCCCTCGTGGAAACCGGGCGTGATGCTGAAAATTGGCGACACCACCCAATCCACCAGCAGCCAGACGACAAACAGGTAGAGGCCCTGGAAGGCATGAAAGCGTACGGTGCGGTCGTGCTGGAAGCGGTCGGCCGCCAGCACGAAGATGGAAGGAATCCAACCGATCACTGGGATGTAGCAAAGCATCGACGCGGAACGCGACGAGATGCCGCCCAGAAAGGCGTTGCCGTGGACCGGCGGAGGCGGCCCGGCGGGCGGCGTTGCCTGCCGCGTGCCGCACTTGCCGCAGAAAACGTCTCTGCCGCCGACCTGATTTCCGCATTGTGTGCAAAAAGGCATCGCTATCAGGAAGTACGCTATTTTAGCCCGGATTGTTCCCCTGTATTCAGTGCCTTGTCGAACCGTTGCACCTGCGCCTCCAAGGGATACTTGCCGTTCAGGTGATGAAACTTCGCTGCTTCTTCCGTCATGCGGACATTGGTCACAGTGACTCGAACCCTGGCGCGCGGTAAGGCTTTTCCGGAGGCGAATCGCAGGGTCTCCGTGCGCGCTTCCAGCGGCTTCAACCGCGTATCCGCAATGCGTTTAGCCTTGGGATACCATTCCCACGTCTGTCCAATGCGGATGGAGCGCGATTCTACTACCTTTCCGTCGTTCATCAGGTCCACGTCGACGCGAATGTGACGCTCCGGGTCGCCCGTGGGAAGCTTGTGTCCGGCATAGGCATTCTTCAGCCGCAGGGGGACGCTGAGTCCGGCGGCGGTGCGCGATGTTCCCAGAATCTCAACCGTAAGTCCGGACCTGTTGGGAGTGGCGGGTTGCCCCAGCGTCTTCGGAATCATTCCGCCCCCGAAGAAGTGACGGCGCGTGGTGCGGACAGGGCCGCCGGCAACTAACGGCCGGTCCACCGCCGGCATGTGGCAACTGGAGCAGCCGCGGCCCTGCTTCGCATAGGGGCTCTCCTTCCATTCCGTCGCGGTATCGAAGGTGCAGACCAGCGTATCCGTGTAGGCGGCAGTAGCCTGATGACACGCCGCGCAGGTATCGATCGTCAGCAGTTTTTCATCGCGTTTGACAGGATGCGGGGCGTTCGTATTGCCGTAAGGGCCTACAATATAGCCCTCCTTCACATGGCACACCGCACAGGTAACGGCTTCGCTGCGAAGAACCGCGTCGGCGCGTGGATTCTTCGTGAGAACGGGATCGCTTGTGGATCGGTTCCGCACGTCGACCGCTACTGTTTCCACCTGGTTCAACAGCGGAGTATGGCAGTTCAGGCAAAGCCACGCAGTTTTGGGTGACTTTGTCATCTCGGCCTGGAACTGCAGGTCGCTCAAAGCGTGGGCGTGGGTGGACGTCTTCCACTCCCGGTAAATCTCCACGTGGCAGACGCCGCAGTCTTCGGCGCGGATGGATTTCAGTCCCTTAGGCGTGGCCTGGTAGGGCAGCGGATTTTCCCACCAATAGCCCAGAATATTCACTTTGGCCAGGATAACGGCACATGCGGTCAATGCGAGTAGAAGTGTTTTGCCGTGTGATAGGATGCGAACCATGCGACCTTTGGCTGGACTCATTCTCTCCCTATGCATGGCAACGGTATTACCCGCCGCCAAGACCCTGGATTTCTATTTCATCGACGTGGAGGGAGGACAGGCCACCCTGATTGTAACGCCCTCCAAACAATCCCTGTTGGTGGACGCCGGCTGGGCCGGCTTCAACAAGCGGGACGCCGAGCGGATCAAGGCAGCGGCCAAGTCGGCTGGGATCAAGAATATCGACTATCTCGCCATGACCCACTACCATAACGATCACGTCGGCGGTATTCCGCAGATTGCGGCGATGCTGCCCGTGAAGAACTTCGTCGACCATGGCCCTAACAATGAAACCAGTAAGGGCGCCAAGGAACTGACCGAAGCCTATGACGAGGTGGTGAAGACCGGTAATCACATGGTCATGAAGCCCGGCGACAAAATTCCTCTTAAGGGCCTGGACGTTACCATCGTCGCGGCAAACGGCGTGACACTCAGCAGCGCGCTGCCGGGGGGCGGGGCCGCCAATTCGCTGTGCGCCAGCGCTCCGCAGTTTAAGGAAGACAAGTCGGAAAACGCGCGCTCGCTTGGCTTTGTCCTCACTTTCGGTAAGTTCCGCTTCATCGACCTGGGCGATCTTACCAGCGCGAAGGAGATGAACCTGGTGTGTCCGAACAATCTGTTGGGAACAGTGGACGTTTACCTCACCACGCACCACGGGCTGGATGCCTCCAATGCGCAGGCGATTGTCCATGCCCTGCACCCGCGGGTCGCCATTATGAACAACGGAGCGAAGAAGGGCGGCGTCCCGGCGGCCTGGAAGATTATCAAGGATTCCCCCGGCCTGGAGGACATCTGGCAGGTCCACTTCGCGAATGCCGGCGGCAAAGAGACCAACGTTCCGGATCCGATGATCGCCAATATTACGGAAGACACCGATGAAGGCAAGGCGTTAAAACTCTCCGCGAGCGACGATGGCTCGTTCGTTGTGACGAATACGCGCAATAAATATACGAAGACCTACGCGAAGAAGTAAGCGCCTGGTGTGCGGCCGGGCGAAGGCTACTGCCACTGCGCGCTATGAACGAATAATCTCTTTGCAACAGCGGCAAAATCGCGCTTATAATGTTAGCTATCTTTGAATTGTGGTATGAAAATAGCCGACATTTGCCACGGATTCCCGGTCATTGAATGTGGAGAACCAGCAGCGGGTAATCCGTGGTGAGCGCGGATGAGGGCTTCACGGAAGGGCTCTGGTCCATCCGCCGCCGTGACCCAGGCGAAACCGCCGCTTCAGACTTTCAATTTGAAATCTTCCACCGGAACGAAGTCCGCATAGGCGTTTGCGGCTTGTCCTGCAGCGGAAGTCACCTCAGCGCGTACCTATCCTACGAAGTCGATCCGGAGTACCGGCGCCAGGGGTGCGCGACTTACGCGATTTCCCGCGTTGCCGCTTTCGCCCGCGAGTCCGGGAAATGGAAACGGTTGAAAGCCCTCGTAAGTGCCGACAACCGCGCCTCCCGGTCCCTGCTTGAGAAAAACGGATTCCGCCTGTGGACACTCCAGCCAGATCTGGCTTTTGACGGCATTCTTCTGTATTGCCGTGAATTGGAACTGGAGAAATGATCGTCCGCAATCGGCAGTTTGCCGGCATGCAGTCCTTCCGGGATCGCGAGTTCGCGCGCAACATCATCGGCAAACTGAAAGCGGAATATCCCAGCCGCGAGGAGCTTGCCGACGAAGAAAACCTGCACCCAAGAGTGCTCGGGTTGATCACGCAGGCGCGGGGGCATGGCTTCACGACGGACCGCGAACTCCGCGCTTTTATCGCGCTGGACCTGCTTGTCGCCGAAAAGTGGGTTGAGTTTCCACGAATCTCGGAGATCCTAAACAATTCGAGCCTTGATGAGGCGAGCCGGCTTGAGTACGTACTGTTTAACCTTGAGGAAGAGGAATGGGTGGCGATCCGCCAATGGAGCAGGACGAGAGTATTAGCCGATGGAAGCTAAGAAATGCCCCAGTTGTCCCCGAGACCTGAGACTTTGTAGCCAGTGCGGCTGGTGGTGCACGAAATGTACTGGCCATCCGTGCCAAACCATACCGGACACGCTTGAGCACGAAAAAAAGGCGTATGCGGAAGGGGAGCAAGGCCAGTCCTCGACGGATCTTGTGAAGAAATGTCCGTTCGAAGAAGAAATATTCGGACCGGCAATCGCTCTCATCACAAGTGGACAAACGCTGGAATTGACCGATATTGATGCCCTCATGAAGAGGCTCGCTTCGCTTCTCGGCCGCAAGTTGACGCGCGAAGATTTCCAGGCACTCACGACCGGACTCGCGGAACGACTAGGCGTAGATCCAATCAAAAAGGGCATCGCCGCACAGCTGGATACCAAGGAATCCCACGAAGATCATTTGAAGAAGCCGGATCAGACGTTCACCGAAATTGGCGATGGTATCGTTCAGTTTGCGGCTGACGCCATCTCCATCTGCGAGGAACTGGAGTTCGAATATGGGCCCGCGAAACGCGTTTACTTCCTGCGGGACTGCATGTGGCCCCAGGTCGCCGACAACCTGCTCTGCACAATGAGAGGGTTGGAACCTTCCGCGGTTGGCGTAATGATTTCCCGCTCTACTATCGGCTTGGAAATGTTTGACAAGGTAGTGAACCCCATGATGACCATAGCCTCTTCGCAGGGTGCGAAAAGCAAGTCTGCATTCCTCGAGTCCTTGAACGAACAAATGACTTCACTGCTTGCCAGCAATGAACTCTTCAGCAAGCAATGCGATAAGCTCATACTGCACTTGATCGATCGGGGTGCCCTCGTAGTCCACGATGGGCAGCCGGTGAAGCAACACATCATGTTTGTAGAGACCGGGTATAAGACCTTTCCGGCGTTCATGAAGACCCTGCTCGAGATCAAATTCTCCGGCGTCGTTCATGTGTCGATGTTGTATCACACGGTTAAGAAAGGGTTTGAATGTTTGCGAAGTTTGAACGTGAAGAAGCCCGACGACCCTGATAACGATGCATTTTCCGCCATGAATGATACTGGCTCTTATGCCGCTTTTTTCAAATCCGGCGCCACCCTGACGAACAGCGGAACGCTGACGAATTTGGTACACGGGGATAGAAAGAGAATTTACAATTCGATGCTCATAGCGATGACAATTCTTCAGGCAGTTAAGAGAAGGCATGCTCTCTTCGTGAAGCAGGGATATTGAGCACGGAAAAGATTTCTGAGAACACGATGAGCGAGATTCAGATAGACTGCCAGCTTGCTGAAATCATCAGGAGCGATCCCAGAGGCCTCCGGAAAGGCCATTCCGGTGAAGAACTCACGATGGCCTATGCGGAGCTCTTCTCCGCGGCGGTCGCGGAACGTCTGGAGTTACTAGCCAAGGCTCCCGTACGAAGCGTACAGGCCGACTCGGACGATCTGATCGTGAATTTGCTGGGAGCCGCGCACATTGAGATCATCCTGCGATTCAGACCCGGTAAGGCGGGGTTGAAACCGCCGGAACTGTCAGCCCGGATCAAAGCACCGCCCGCCGAAATCGATGCCGCGGAAAAACTCGTTCTAAGCGTCAAAGATGGCCTGCTCGGTGCGCCGGGAGGAGCATGGAAAGCGTGAACGTCTCTAGCGTGCTACTGGGGCGTCACTCGCAGATTTGCAAAGTGCCCGACTGTGCCGGAACCAATCCACAAGCCGATGGCGCCGCTGCGGCTTCCCAGCTTTAGATCGTTGACCAACAGCACAGGTTGCAGCGCGTCGTTCACATAGAGCTTCGCCTTGGTGCCCCGGACTTCGATCTTCACCTTCGTCCATTCGCCGGGCATTAGGTCCGTGTAGCTCTCGTAAACACCCGGCATTTCCTTGCGCAGTTTCTCCCACGGGAAGTCCGGGAAGGAAATGTACTGCACGGAGTGATTGCGGCGCAGTTGATCGTCCGCACGGCCGTTGGTGGGCCGCAGGTAGAAGCATTCGAAGTGTGAGGCATCGGGATCCGAGTGGAAGCCGATGCCTACGAAGCCGCGGGCGCCTGCAGCGGCTCCCGGACCTGGTTCGCCCGCCACATCCACCTGCATTGTGCCATCCCGGAAATCGGTCGCGGGGAGCAAGGCCAACGGTTCCCCCGAAACGCCGCCGTCTTCGGTGAGGCGGACGGCCCGGCGCCCTTTGTACGTCACCGCTTCGGCCTTGACGTGCACCAGTCGCAAACCATGCGGTTGGCGGCCATCCAGCGGGTAAGTTTGCGTCTCCGCGGCGGCTAGCGCGGCGGCCGCGATGAACATAAGTGCGTGGCGAGCTGGCATAGCTTCAGCTTACAAGCTGTTTATTCCGAGCGCAGCGTCCGCGCCGGATCCAAGCGGATGGCGCGGGTGACTGGCGCGGCCGCCGCCAGAACACACGAGGCAAGCACAATCAGAGCGGTCGCACCCAGCAACCCTGTCCCGAACCCCCTCCACTGATGCGTCCCGATTCAGGTGTACCAGAATACGCGCCCATGCCCATCGTGCGGACCGCGCCGAGCGCGTCGCCTCGGTATTCGCCAGCAGCGGTAGAAAGACATCCGTAAAAGAGCCGGTTGACGTTCCGGTGAAGCCGCGCTCAACCACTCCGGCAATCGTGTAGGTGTCGCCCTGGTAGCGAAAAGTCTTGCCTATGATCGTGGGATCCAGGCCGAATCGCCGCTGCCAGTACGGGAAGCTGATAACGGCGATGCGGTGATCGGCGGAACTTTCGTCCTCCGCCCGGCTGAAGAGACGGCCGGCCGCGGCCTGCAGGCCAAAATCTTCGAACAATCTCCCGCTTACAAATTGCCTTGATATTTTTTCTACGGCGGCGGGATCTCCGTAAGTAACATCCTGCCGGTCAGCGAAGCTGACCATCAGGAGCTCGCAGCGGTCCTTGAGCGCATCGCGCATCACCAGTAGTTCCGGGTAGGAGAAGGAATCCTTTTCCGATTCCTTGCCGTCGATGTTAACTGCCGTGTAGCGCAGGAAGTACAAACGGTCCGCATCGCGGATCGCCAGAGGCCGCAGGAACGCGGCTTCCACCAGTCGAAAGACCGAGGTGGTGGAGCCAATGCCGAGCGCCAGAGAGACCGCGGCCACTGCTGTGACGGTTTTC
>JBDUEM010000113.1:0-21805 GCA_040002435.1 Bryobacteraceae bacterium | reverse complement strand
GCAACCCACGACACTCGTCACGCAACTGGCTTCCCCTGCCATTAGGAGTTCCAGTGGGACAGTTCCGAAGTCTGATGCGGGTGGCAATCCTTTCGGGCGCACTTGCCGGTACAGTCCTGTTTGTTTATCAGTATTTTTTGGTCGTGCCTAGGATCATCGCCGCGGAAAGCTACGAAAACGAAGGAACAGAAGCAGGAAATCACGAGCACCCCGAGTGGAAACCGCAGGGTGGATTTCAGCGGAACGTGTTAACGGCCGCCGGCACCATTCTGGCAGGAATGGGCTTTGCGGCCGTTCTTGTGGCGGCGGTATCGTTGACCGGCGCCAGCATCACCGTTCTACGTGGTCTTCTTTGGGGACTGGCGGGGTTTCTCTGTTTCGTTGCCGCGCCCGCACTCGGCTTGCCGCCTGTGCCCCCTGGTGTCCCGGTGGCCGATTTGACGGAACGGCAACTCTGGTGGACCGCCACGGTGACTGCAACAGCCGTTGGCTTATTCATGCTGACAAAGGTCAGGCCCAATCGGCTGTTTGGGTTGTTCGGCGCGATCTTCTTATTGCTGCCTCACATGATTGGAGCCCCCAGATCGCTTGCGCCGCACGTGATTCCCGAGGGCCTGGTTCAAGAGTTCGCGATCGCGTCTGTTGTTGGGAATGGATTATTCTGGGTTGTTCTCGGCTTGCTTGGAGGCTTCTTACTTCAGTCGCTACCATCAAACAAAGCAAGGGACCCTCTGTTATAATTTCGGGATCTTGAGTGGCTGGAGGTAAATCGTGGATGCCTCACGCCGGGGATTCCTCGGAGCAATGGGAGCTGCGATGCAAGTTAAGGCTAATGCCGACGACGAACAGCCGGATCACCAACACCAACTGGTGCCGTCTGACATCAGCCTGCGGGTCAAGTCCCTGGAGTCGCTGTTAGTAGAGAAAGGCTTGGTCGACCCGGCGGCGCTCGATGCGCTCGTGGATACCTACGAGCACAAAGTGGGTCCCCGCAACGGAGCCAAAATCGTGGCGCGCGCATGGACCAACTCCGCATACAAGAAACGCCTGCTGGCCGATGCGGCTGCGGCTATTGCGGAAGTCGGATTCCTGAGTACTCAGGGCGAACACATGTTAGCCGTCGAGAATACGCCGCAGGTGCACAACGTGGTGGTCTGCACACTTTGTTCCTGTTACCCGTGGCCCATACTCGGTCTGCCGCCAGTTTGGTACAAGTCTTCCGCCTACCGGGCAAGGGCGGTGATCGATCCCCGTGGCGTCCTCAAGGAATTCGGCCTTGACCTGCCGGAAGATGTGCAGGTTCAAGTCTGGGACAGCACGGCGGAACTGCGATATCTCGTGCTTCCGGAACGTCCCGCCGGGACCGAAAACCTGAGCGAGGAAGCGCTGGCCGCCCTCGTAACACGCAATTCCATGATCGGTGTGGAGAAGGTCAAGTTCCCTGCTGTCGAGAGTCCGCGATGAATGGGATTCACGACATGGGCGGGATGCATGGGATGGGGCCCATCCACGCTGAAGCAGAGAAGGATGAGCCCGTTTTCCACCATCCATGGGAGGCTCGCGTCTACGTAATGACACGGGCGATCGGGGCCTGGCAAAAGTGGAATATCGATACCGGACGCTACTACATCGAGCGGATCGCTCCCGCCGACTACCTCCGGATGAGTTATTACGAAAAGTGGTTCACAAGAAATGTGGAACTGCTTGTGAAGACGGGAATGGTCAGGCGTGGGGAGATCGAAACCGGGAAGCCGGCGCCGGATTCCGCGAAGCTGACCCCGGCGCTCCGCCCGGAAGGCGTGCCTGCGGTTGCCCTCAACCGCCATATCGCATCCAGTATTGAGCCTTCGGTTCACCCGCGCTTCCAAGTGGGTCAGACGGTCCGCGCCCGGAATATCAACCCTGTTGGTCATACGCGTTTGCCTCGTTACGCCCGCGGAAAAACGGGCAAGATCGATCTGGACCATGGCGTCTACAATTTTCCGGATACGAATTCGGACGGGCGCGGCGCGAAACGGCAGCACGTCTATTCGGTCCGATTCGCAGCGCGGGAACTTTGGGGAGACCAGGCCTCGACGCGCGACTCCGTCCACATAGATCTCTGGGACGACTATCTTGAACACGTCTGACGATTTTGGCTGTTTTCCGGAATTGCAAAGCATTCCGAGAGATGAAGCGGGCCCAGTGTTCGCGGAACCTTGGCAAGCGCAGGCCTTCTCACTCGCCGTTCGGCTCTCCAACCAAGGGTATTTCACGTGGACAGAATGGGCAGACGCACTCGCATCGGAACTCTCACTCGCGGCGGAACGAGGTGAGGCGGACGACGGTACCGAATATTATTTTCATTGGGTCGCTGCGCTGGAAAAGCTTGTCGCCGTAAAGGGGCTAGCCGCCGAACCGGAACTGTACGAGCGGAAGGAGGCCTGGGCCGACGCCTATCGTCACACGCCTCACGGAAAGCCGGTGCATCTCCGTGAGGGATTCCGGATCAGCTATCAGTACCGCCAGAGTCCCTTGACGAAAGTGACGCGGGAGGATGGCGTACCCAAGGAGATCCGGGTGCTGGACGGCCAGCTTTTTGTGTGCAACGGATGCTGTTGCGGCCGGACGGAAAAAGGGTTCCCAAGTCTGCCACTGGAAGCCTTCAAGCATCAGTGGAAACGGCGGGGTATGCGACGGCGGTTTCACCTCACTGTCTCCGGGTGCCTGGGTCCCTGTCCTCTGGCCAATGTGGTACTCCTGCAGCTTCGGGGGCGCTCCTTGTGGTTTCATTCCATCAATCATCCGGCGGACGTGGATTTGCTCTACAACTACGTGGAAGAAACGCTGCAGATGGAGACCGATGATTTAGAATTGCCCGCGGGTCTTGCTGGTCGGAACTTCAACCGGTATTTGTTCGATGCAAGCGGATGTGAGCAGGAAGGGCATCCGTAACGGGCCGGCGCACCACCGCTGTCGCGCTGCATAGCTAAAAGGTCCACGTCCCGACCTTACCCTGGAAAGACAATATGGACTTCTCGCCAAAATGGCGTGGTGAAGAGTCTTTTGGCATGCGGTTCAGGCGAAATTCAATCTGCTGAATCCCTCGGGCCGTGGCTGTCTCGGGAATCAGGTGTACCGCCAATTCGGAGGATTCTAAACTCACTATGCCCCCTTTCGTCCGCATCCGCATGCCCCAAAGCTGGTAGAGTTGCGTCAACCTCGAGATCGTCTCTTTGTTGACGGCGAGGGTTACGGCGGAAATATCGCGAAAGCAGGGGTCCTTGGGCGCATCGTCGATCACCGACTTGTAGCGGTCGATCACCTGGCTTCGCGAAATTCCTTCATTCGCTCCAGCAACGGTGCTGGGATTCCATTGCGCCAGGAAGCTTGGGTGGTACTCCATGACCCAGGTGCGGAAGGGAAAATCCCTTGGCTCGACAAGGTAAAACCAAGGCAATTGCTCGTCAGAGTATTGGCGCGTGATGGTGGACTGGTGAGCTGGAATCTTGGCAGCCATTTTCGCCTGGAGTTCTACAATCGCGCCCGGCGATTCGAGCCCCAGCGCAATGCCGGCATCATTCAGTTTGAAACCGCGGGCGGCCGCTTCCGTCGATTGAAAAAATTCCATGTAAGTGCTAAAGCCGTAAATGTAAGTACCGCGATAGGATTGATCTGTACGCACGGTCGCCCTCTGTTCCATGGGCGCAAACTCCTTGTGGAGAAAATCGCTCTTCCCGATATCCTCGTACGTCTTGGGATCGAGGACGATGAACAAGTGATTCAAACTGATGGGCGACAAGGACTCCTGATTCCGCGGGGCTGCCGGCGGCCGGATCGCAATCTGGGACTGCAGAGACAAGGGCACAAATAGCGTAACCAACAGGCCGGCGGCGGTTCTTAAGATGGTACTTCGGGGCACACTTAATACTAACCGGATTTGGGCTATTTTACTTATGTTTAGCTTCACAAAACGTACTGATCCCTTTGAAATGGAACTGTAACGACGTTAGGGGCTTTAGTCCTAGTAGGCCCCGTCGAAAACCAGGTGTTCACCAGGAGACGGTTTTGCCCGGCACAAGCGGCCAAACGCTTGAAGTGGAACCTTTTAACAACTCACGGAGCGCTTCGGGCGTACCGGTAAGGGCCGGGAAAGTACCAAAGTGTACGGGAATGACTTGTGCGACCTTCAACAGCCGGCAAGCCGCGGCGGCTTCCCGTGGTCCCATCGTAAATAAATCGCCAATAGGAAGGAATGCAAGGTGGGGCTGATAGAGCTCCTGAATAAGAGCCATATCGGAAAACACAGTGGTGTCGCCGGCAAAATAGATGCGCCGTCCGTCCGGCAGATGGATGATGTAGCCCGCCGCCTCTCCACCGTAGATCATCTTTCCGTCGTCCAGGATTCCACAACTGTGGACGGCGTGTGTCATGGTGAAGCTGAGGGATCCAACCTTCTGAGTGCCCCCCTTGTTCATTCCATTACAATTCTTCACCCCCTTCGATTCCAGCCAGTGACATATCTCGTAGATGGCCACAACCTGCGGAGAAAATTTTGTAGCCAGGGAAACTGCGTCGTGAATATGGTCGAAATGGCCGTGCGAAATCACCATAGTATCTATCTTGCCGAACGAATGATCCGCGGGATATGAAGGGTTGAATTGAGTCCATGGATCCAGGAGGATGACCTCTCCATTGTCCAGTTCCAGTTGTAGTGTGCCATGGCCCAGCCAGGTAATATTAATCATCGCGTACGCCCCCTTTGAATTTGTAAACTATGTTGGGCTCTTCGTTACAACTCTTCGGGCTTTCGGCCAAGGTACCACATTAGGCTACATTGTCGGCAATGCCTTTGACCCCAGCACTGCGGAGGTACCTCGCGCTCGAGTAACTTTGTAGTACCGAGATTATAGTTTCGCCCGACGCAATAACTAATAGTCACGATATTCCGGGTCTCGTCACTGCTTCCCGGTTTCTGATGCGTCGAGTAACCGCTCCCAAGTTTTGAGAAGCAAGTGGCACCAACGGCACCGGCAGCTTCGCGCTGACGTCACTGCCCGCAGCCGGCGTGGAAGGCGGCGATACCGAACATACCGGAGCGGCTTTTGCCTACTATGATTGCGACGGCAATCCAGATCTATTCGGGCTTGGACGCTTGGGGAATGTTCTGTTATTCGCGGAGCCGCGAATTAGATGCTCACGCCCTGCCGCCAGGCCCGCAAGGCGGCTGCGGGCGCCACTGGGCCAGAGCATCTCCGCGTCTGCCTTGGAGGGCGCGCCGACAGTCAGCCGTGCTGTCCCGTACGTCTCCCGGTTATCTGACTGCCGCGCGGCGGCGTGTCCGTCAGCGGCAACGCCTCCAACAGATGCGCGGGCTGTCCTTCAGGAGTTTCCAGAAGCCGCTGATCCCACTTTGCTAACGTCTCCTTGATCGAATCGCGAGATGCCGTCAGATCGAGAATCTGGCTCTCTATGGCCTCCAGGACAAGAGCCCCGGCTGCCCGGACGTTTCTGCACGGAACTCCGCCTGCCCGGCGCACCCCAAGAAACGTACCTACTTGCTTGAGCGAAAATCCAAATCGCAGTGCATTTTGAATCAGCCGTACCCGCCCAACCGCCGCCTCATCGTACATCCGGTAGCCGGCGGACGTCCGCTGAGGATTCGGCAAGAGTCCGAGGCGCTCGTAGTGCCGGATTGTATCGGCGCTCACTTGCGCCCGCTTTGCAATTTGCCCGATCCGCACTCCTCACCTAAGACGGGCTCAAATCCAATTTGATAGTTTCCCAAAAAAGGCTTTACCTTGGAGTGGTTCCAGGGCTCATGATCGAACCGTCGATATAGGAGACACAAATGAACATTTCACTCACCCGGTCCACCCTCCTGGCAGTCGCCGTTTTCCTTCCAGTAGTATTTGCACAACACGGATCCATGCCTCCCGGCACGTCCCACGAAGAGCATATGAAACAGATGAGCCGCAATGCCGACATGAAGAAGCGTGGCGACGCGGCTATGGGATTTGACCAGGAGAAGGTTCGTCACCATTTTCTTCTGACAAAGCAAGGCGGAATGATCGAAGTGGCCGCGAACGAGAGGGCAGATTCAGAAACACGGAAGCAAATTCGCGCCCATCTTCAGTTAATTACTCGCGATTTTACACAGGGATTGTTTTCGAGTCCGATGCAAACGCATGCCGAAGTGCCGCCCGGCGTACCTGTCCTGCGCGATAGAAAAGACCAAATCAAGTACAAATATGAGGAGACTCCAAACGGCGCCCGGGTTGTCATCGCGACCGCGGATCGAAGCGCGCGGAAAGCAATACATTCCTTTCTCCGGTATCAGATCCGCGAGCATGCCACTGGCGATCCCGAATATGTAGGAATATATTAGCTTTTTTGAAACCTTGGATTGACTCAATTCTGAATAGCTGCTAACGTCCCTGAGTATGGGTCAAACTAAGTCGTTTGCTGTACTCCTCGCACTTGCCACCGCCTCGGTCGCGTTAGCCCAGGTGAATACCTCGGTAATCGCCGGCAGCGTGACTGACAACACTGGCAGCGTAGTTCCAGGAGCCACCATCTCCGTACTCCAGATCGGCACCGGTCTTGAGCGCAAGACTTCGACGAATGCCGAGGGTGAGTACGTCGTCCCTCAATTAGGGCCGGGCAATTATGAGATTACGGTACAAGCCACAGGGTTTCAAACAGCTCGCGTCACCAATCTTTCCCTCACCATTGCGCAGCGCGAAGTAGTGGACGTCTCCCTCAAACTCGGGCAGGTGAGCGAGCAAGTGACTGTGTCCGCTGAAGCGGCGCAGTTGAAGGAAGCGGAGACTGCTTCCCTCGGTCAATTGATTGAACGCCGCGTGATTCAGGACCTGCCGCTGAATGGCCGCAACTACCTGACACTGGGTTCGCTTTCACCGGGCGTGGTCCCGCAGATTCCTTCTTCGCAGGGCCCGGCAAGCTTTATCTCCTCCACGACGCAGCGTTCCGATCGCAGCATCCTGGTCGGCGGCCAGCGCGAAAGTTCCACCAGCTACCTTTTGGATGGTGTAGAGCTGCGCAACCCGCGCATCGGGGACACGGCCATTAACCCTTCTCTCGACTTGATTCAGGAATTCAAAATCCAGCGGAACTTCTTTGAACCCGAGTTCGGCAGTTCGCCCGCGATCATCAATGTGGCCACCAAGGGCGGCACCAATGAAATCCACGGCAGCGTTTATGAACTGCTGCGCAACGACCGGTTCGACGCCCGCAACTTTTTCTCCACCACGCCCGAGCCGTTCAAGCGAAACCAATTCGGATTCAGCGCCGGTGGGCCGGTCATCAAGAACAAGCTCTTCGTCTTTGGAAACTATGAAGGGTTACGGCAGCGGCTGGGAGTGATTCAACGAGGGCTATATCCGACGCAAACACAATTGGCTGGAAATTTTTCCGGGCAAGCGCTAATCTATGATCCGCAGACTTTCGATCCTGTCGCCGGTACGCGCCAGATCTTCCCAGGCAACGTCATACCGGCCTCCCGCATCAATGCGGTCGCGAAAAACTTCTTCCCCTACATTCCCGTTACCAACAACGCCACGGTACAAGGTGCGAACCTGGTAGGCACTCCCATCCAGACCTATGACGACAACCAGGAAACCGTGCGCGCCGACTACCAGATCAATGCCAAACACTCTCTCTTCTTCCGCCAGACCTGGCAGAACGGCCCGCTGGAACCGGCGTCGCTGACGCCGTACGGCGGTACGGAAGTCGTCTCAAAAGGGAGCAATGAGGTGGCGCAGCTTACCTCGTCCGTCACGCCCACCATCGTCAACGTGTTCCGCCTATGGCACAGCTACGCCAATCTTTTCGGCCAGCAAGTGCTGGCATCGGAGAATCTGACGGCGAAGATCGGGATTACGGGAGTCTCTACCGCTCAGCGAAATTGGGGTGTCTCCGCCGTCAGTTGGCAGGGCTACTCGGGAATAGGCAGCACGGGCAATACACAGGGCGACGTGATTAATAATTACCAGATCGCCGACAGCGTCTCCTGGGTGAAGGCGGGGCACAGCATTAAGTTCGGGGGTGACATCCGCCAGTCCCGCATGTTTGTGGATTCCGACAACGGCCCACGCGGAAATTTCACCTTCACGTCCGCCTGGACCGCCGCTCTGAATCCCCAGACCGGAAATCCGGTTGTAGGCACGGGAAACCCGATCGCGGATTTTTTACTTGGCAACCCCAGCAGCATGAGCGGCGCGGTAGGAACTTCGCAGACCCACTTCCGTTTCTGGACGTATAACTTCTATGCACAGGACGACTGGAAAATCACGAAAGAGTTGACGATCAACTACGGACTCCGATACGAGTACGCCGCGCCGCCCGTCGCCGAGGAACTTAACCATGTGTTCGGCTTCGATTTCAACACCGGCAAGCAAGTCTTCCCCATCCTCGGGCAGATTCGCGATTCCATCGTCTCGCCGGATTACAAAGATTTCGCGCCGCGCCTGGGCTTGGCCTACAATCCCACCTGGGCTCCAGACATGGTGTTCCGCGCCGGAGTCGGCATCTACTTCGATCAGACACAAATGAACGAAGTGCAGTTCACCACCAATTCGCCGCCCACATTTTTCCAGCAGAACTACGTTTATACCGGCCGCGGCTTGCCTCCGGCGCAGTTCGGCGTCAACACACTTCCGGTCACAGCGGTCCCGCCGATCGATAAGAATTATCAGATTCCCGCGGGTACCAATATATTCGCGCAGGAGTTGGACGGGCGCAAACCCCGCGAGTACATGTGGAATGCCTCCGTACAACGGTCGATAGGAACAAAGTGGCTGGCCGAAGCCGCCTATATCGGTTCGCAGGGACGGCGTCTTTCTAAGCGCTACAACACCAACGCCCCGGTCACCGCAGGCAACCTGTACAAAGTGGATCCCGCCGGGCTTCGTTTCCAGCCTTCCACGGGCATTTCAAACATGTTGTATTCCTCCTTGTCCGGCAAGTCGAATTTCAACGCGATGAACCTGAAACTGGAGCGCCGCTTTAGCCAGGGCTTCTCCGTGCTGAGCGCCTACAGCTGGTCGCACTCCATCGATACCGATTCCGGAGGTTCGTTCGGAAGCCCGAATCTGAACCCGGCGAACTTCGCTTTGGACCGCGGAAGCTCGGACTTCGACATCCGCCATCGCCTCTCCGTGAGCACGCTGTACGAACTGCCCGTGGGGACGGGCAAGCGCTGGATGAATACGCAGAACCGGGTTGCTGATGCGCTAGTGGGCGGATGGCAGCTGACCGTCCTGGCGGTATTCCAATCGGGAGTCAACCGCAGCGTTACGTCACCAAATACCACTGGCATCTCCTACGTAACGCAACGTGCCGATGCCACGGGAATAGACTCAGGTTCGCCCTTCACGTTGAATGGGGCGACGATTACGCCAGGCCAGGACTTCGGCAGCACGAATCGCTCGCTCTATTGGTTCAACCCCAAGGCGTTTTCGGTGACCGCACCTTTGACGTTCGGCACCTCAGGCCGCGACCTGATCGCCTCACCCGCCTTCTGGAATTGGGACGCATCTCTATTCAAGGCCTTCCGCATCACGGAACGGGCGCAGTTGCAATTCCGCGCCGAGTTCTTCAACGCGCTGAACCAGGTACGATTCAACCCGGCTAATATGGACGTCTCGAGCGCGTTCTTCGGTCAGATCCAGAGTGCTCAGCCACCCCGGATCTTGCAGTTCAGCCTGCGCTTGCAATTTTAGTTCGCAACAATTCGCTCCCGATCCGGTCCACTTAGCGGGAATGGATCTCACATCGGACTTGCCGTTTTGGACAGTACGGAATGGATTGATGCGTGTCTACCCGCCGCTGGAGACTGATATCAAGTGCGATGCGCTTGTGATTGGCGGCGGCATCAGCGGCGCACTGCTCGCTAAACAACTTCTCAAACGCGGCGTCGATTGCGTGTTGATCGACAGGCGGGACATTGGCTTTGGGAGCACCAGCGCCAGCACCGCCCTGCTTCAATACGAAATCGACACGCCGCTGCATGTGCTGCGGGGTAAGGTAGGCGGCAAAGCAGCGGATCAGGCCTATCGGTTGGGAGTGGATTCCATCCGCCGTCTGCAAAACCTGGCTGGGAAGGAATGTGGTTTCGCACTGCGCCCCAGTATTCAAATTGCGGACCGCGTAGGCGATCTAACCGGACTTAGTAAGGAGTGCGCAGTTCGCCGGGAGCTGGGGTTTCAGGTAAAGATGATAGACCAGAGTGACCTGCGGGAATCCGGAATTCACGCTGTGGGTGCGCTCCGCTCTGCGATTGCAGGCGAGGTGGATCCCTATCGCTTAACTCACCGCTTATTGCGCCTCGCGTCAGCAGGCGGATTGCGTGTATTTGATCGAACAGCGGCTCTCAGCTACAGGCATTCGCGCACGTCCGTCACGGTCGCGACGGACCGTGGCCCGAAGATCAAATGCCGGGCTATCTTCTTTGCCACGGGCTACGAAACGCGGGACATTTTGCCTGAAAAGATTGTGAAGTTCAGAAGCACCTATGCCTTGATTTCAGAACCCGTCGACACACTGGACTGGTGGAAGGATCGAGCAGTAATTTGGGGGACCGGCGATCCATACAGCTACATGCGGACCACCAGCGACAACCGCATTCTGGTGGGCGGTGAGGACGACGATGTCCTGAATCCAAAACGGCGCGACGCACAGATTCCGGCAAAGGTCGCCAAGTTGGTAGGGCACTTTCAAAAGCTGTTTCCCCAGGCGTCCATCGAGCCGGCATTCGGATGGGCCGGATTGTTCGGCAGCACAAAAGACGGGCTTGCTTACATTGGTCCGCATCCCGCTTTTCCACGAGCGTTCTTTGCCCTTGGGTACGGCGGTAATGGGATCACGTTTAGCGAGATTGCCTCGCGGATGCTCACGGATCTTTTCCTGCAGAAACGCAATCCGAATGCAGCAATATTCGCATTCAATCGGTAGCGCTTCCTATCATCGAGCCTTCGGTCCTCCGGCAAGGTAGGTGTGCAGCTTTTGCCGCCGCACTGCGAACAACTCCAATCTGGTAAAGTTACTGATTACAAGAAATGACCCGAAGAGGGGCGCAAGGCCGGAATAGGCCGAGCGAACAAGAGAAGGAGATGATCCCAATGGAACTGACCTGGCCCAAGAAGACCCGAGAGATGCATAACCAGCACATCGATTCGACATTCTGGAACGACTATAAGTTCAGGGATGACGACATCATCATCTCCACCTATGCCAAGTCCGGCACAACCTGGATGCAGCAGATTATCTCGCAGATGCTCTTCGAAGGCGATATCGAACAGGATACGCAGGCTATGTCTCCGTGGGTCGATTTCAGGCTGCCTCCGAAGGAAGTGAAATTGCCCGCGTTGGAGGCCCAAAGCCATCGCCGGTTTGTGAAGACTCATCTTCCCGTGGATGCCCTGGTGTATTCGCCGCAGGCCAAATATATTTATATCGGCCGCGACGGCCGCGACGTGTTGTGGAGCCTCTACAACCACCACGCGATGGGCAATCAGGCCATGTACGATGCGCTGAATAACAGTCCGGGCCGGGTAGGCCCTCCTCTGGAACCTCCGCCGGCCGACATCCGCGAATACTGGCATACCTGGATGGCAAAAGACGGTTTCCCCTATTGGTCATTCTGGGATAACGTTCGAACCTGGTGGGAGATCCGCAATCTTCCAAATATTCTGATGGTGCATTTCGATGTCTTGAAGAAGCACATGCCCGAAGAGATGCGCCGGATCGCCGGGTTTCTGAACATTCCGATAAACGAGTCCAAGTGGGACGAAATCGTCGAGCACTGCACGTTCGATTGGATGCGGGAGCATGGCGAAAAAATTGTTCCGATGGGTGGCGCCATGTGGATTGGCGGTACGAGGACCTTCATTAATAAGGGGACCAACGGACGGTGGAAAGACACATTGACGGCGGCCGAGTCGGCGGAATATGAGGCTAAGGCACTTGCCGAACTGGGCCCGGAATGCGCGCACTGGCTGGCTACCGGCGAGGGCCTCCAAACGAAAACCCAGGCATCGTGATATCCGGAGGCAGCGCATGAAACCCCTGGTTTTGTGGCTGTTGACGATGACGGCGCTTCTTGCAAATCCAAAAGAGATTTCCTTCCCGACACAGGACGGCGGTGTGGTCTTCGCGGATCTCTATGGCGCAGGACTCCACGGTGTTGTGCTGGCTCACGGCATGCGCTTCGACAAAGCCAGTTGGAAAGAGCAGGCCACCCGGCTTGCAACTGCGGGTTACCAGGTAATGTCAATCGACTTCCGCGGCTATGGGAAATCGCATGGTGGTCCGAAATCTCAAGCTCCGCAGGATGAAATGTATTGGGACGTTCTTGCTGCCGCCAAGTACTTACGTCAGAACGGTACAAAGACTGTATCGGTCAT
This sequence comes from Bryobacteraceae bacterium, assembly GCA_040002435.1. Classification (GTDB taxonomy): domain Bacteria; phylum Acidobacteriota; class Terriglobia; order Bryobacterales; family Bryobacteraceae; genus JANXXV01. The sequence goes on along the minus strand of JBDUEM010000113.1, from coordinate 9,401 downwards.
AGGCGCCAGCATGGGTGGTGGGGCTTCCGCAGACGCGGTGGTGCATGCGCCACCAGGAACCATTGATCGCCTCATCCTGCTCGCACACGCGCCTATCCAGAACCCGGAACGTATTACCGGAGCCAAACTGTTTGCAGTCGCTAAAGGCGATCCCATCGCGGCAAAGGTGCTGGAGCAATATGCAAAGGCGCCGGAGCCTAAAGAATTGTTGACGCTCGAAGGCAATGCGCACGCGCAATTCCTCTTCACCTCCGATCAGGGCGAACGGCTGATGAACGAGATCCTCCGGTTCCTGTCGGCGAAGCCGGTCAATAAGCAGTAAGATCGCGGCCGTTCACTACCTTCCCCGGGTAGGACCGCCGGATTTCCTTCTCCAGATCAACTTCGTCCCGCGGCCCGAAATAGAGCTGGTGATAAAGAACCAACAGCTTAGGTTTGGCCTTCACTGCCAGTTTGGCCAGTTCCCGCGTCGACGTGTGAAACTCTACATGATACTGGCCGCGGTTCTCGCCGAACACCTGACCGAACCGGTCGGCGGAATACACTTCGTGAACCAGCACGTCACAGCCGTCGCACGCTTCAACTATCGCCTCGCTGGGTGATGTGTCTCCCGAAATTACGATGCTCCGGCCGGCCGCATCAACCGCATATCCGAACGCCTGGGGCCATGACCCATGCGGCACCGCGATGGCACGGACCGTCACGTTGGCGTCGCGATACACCTGGCCCGGTTCTCTTATCTCGTGCACCTTTATCGCCAGCGCTCGCGGATCCAGGCCTTCCAGCCCCTCGGTGCGAATTTTTATGTCGGCCGCATAGGCTTTCTTGATGTTTTCTGTCATCGCCTCCGTCCCTCGCGGACCAAAAACTTCCAGCGGCTGCCGCCGCCCCACCACCCAGGGCGTCAGCATCAGGTCGGGATAGCCCAGCGTGTGATCGGAATGCAGATGGGTCAGGAACAGCCGTGTTAGATTGGTCGATTCCAGGGCGGGAATTCCGAACTTCTCCGCCGCGGACTGCGCGCGCCACACCACTCCGGAGCCCGCATCGAACAGGTACGCCCGTCCGTTCACAACCACGGCGACGCAAGGGCCCGTGCTCAATGGGTCTGGAATCGGCGTGCCCGTGCCGAGCAGGATTACTTTGGCCGGCTCGGCCCCCGGAAGAGCAGCGGTGATTAATGCCGCGCACAGTGCGAAACGTAACGCCGTATAGATTTCCAGTCGCACTGGGCGGACCTCCGTGACAGTCTATCAGGCGCCGGGGTAGAATGACCGAATCTGTCCTGCACTGCGCTTCAATTGACAAAGGAGTCTAATCGATGAGCGTCCCGTCCGCGGCGCCGGTCACCGCGATGAATGCTCCAGACCCCGGCCGATGGAAGTCGCTGGCCGTAATTCTGGCGGCCGCCTTTCTCGTCGGTCTCGACTTTTTTGTCGTCAACGTCTCCATCCCTTCTATTCGCGCAACGCTCCATGCCACCTTCGCTGAAGTGCAGCTCGTCATTGCCAGCTACGGCCTTACCTACGCTGCATTCCTCATCTCCGGCGGGCGCCTCGGCGACATCTATGGGCGCAAGCGGATGTTTATGTGGAGTGTTGCCGCGTTCATCGCGGCCTCCCTGCTCTGCGGATTGGCGCCTTCACCCGCCTTCCTGATTGCCGCTCGAGCTTTCCAGGGACTGGCCGGCGCTATGCTCTTCCCGCAGGTTCTGTCTATCATGCAGGTCACTTTCCCGCCGTCCGAACGTGCAAAGGCTTTCGGCCTGTTCGGCACGGTGATCGGAACCTCATCGTTCTCCGGGAATGTGCTCGGCGGTCTTCTGGTTAGTGCAAACCTCTTCGGTCTCGCCTGGCGTCCCATCTTCCTCATCAATCTCCCCATCGGTTTGCTGACTGTTCTAGCCGCTGCCAGGTTTGTCCATGAATCCAGTTCGCCGAAGGCGCGCCGGCTCGATCTGGGCGGCGTGTTGCTCATGACGCTCGCCCTTGCCACACTCCTCTACCCGCTGATTCAGGGACGCGAAGCTGGGTGGCCGCCATGGGCCTTTGTCAGCATGGCAGCCTTCTTACCAATGATGTTCGCGTTCGTCCAGTATGAGAAACGCGTCACGGTCCGCGGTGGCTCGCCGCTCGTGGAACTCTCGCTTTTCCACGATCGCGTCTTTGTCATCGGCCTGATCAGCGGAGTCTGCTTCTTTAGCGGTGCGGCGGCATTCTTTCTGATTTCCACCGTTTACCTTCAGAATGGACTTGGCTATTCGCCCCGGGAGGCTGGGCTGACGTTCGCCTCCTTCGCCATCGCGTTCCTCGGCAGCTCGCTGGCTTCGGTGCGCGTACAGCCGAAACTGGGCAGCCGCATCATCAACCTCGGCGCGGCTTTGATGATAACCGGTCTCACCGCTCTGCTGTTTCTAACCGCATGGAGGGGCGTTTCCCTCGGCGGCTTCGAACTTGCGCCTGTGCTGCTGATCTACGGCACCGGGCAAGGCTTTGTCATGCCGACCCTGGTCAGCACCATCCTCATCAATATAAGGTCGCAAGACGCGGGTTCGGCATCGGGAGTACTCAGTACGGTGCAACAGGTGTCATTCGCGACGGGCGTCGCGGTGATCGGGACAGTCTTCTTCAGCGCGCTGGGCGAATCGACGTCGCCGGAGGCATTCATTCACGCACTGCGCGTCGCTTTTTCAGTCAACATCGGTCTGCTGCTGGTCACCTTCACGCTGATCTTTCAGATCCCACGATTCCCGGCACGGGATGGCGGCCGGTAATCAGTTAGGCTCACGGGCGCTCCTCACTCAGACTGCCCGCTGGTGGTATCCGAGCTCGCGTTCGCCTGTATGCTGCTGGTCGGCTCTGGGCTGCTGATTCGCAGCTTTCTTCGTGTCCTCGACGTGAATCTGGGATTTCAACCGCAACGGGCAGCAGAACGCGTTTATCGATGATGTTCTGAGCCGCGCCCGCTCGGTTCCAGGTATGGTCGCGGCCGGACTTTCCCACGTCCTGTCCTTGCGCGATGACCGGTCCTGGGGTGTTTCCGCAAGAGGGCAGGTTTACGAGAGGGCTCCTGGGTCCATGAGACGCTGGCCTGGCCGCTTTGGCCTGGCCAGAACCCCCAGGGGCAAGTGATTGCCACAGACGGAGGACGGCGCGTCGTGGGAGTGGTTGCCGATGTCCGTCATGCATCTCTGGAACAGGCGAGCGGATCGGAAATTGTATCTGCCGATGCGGCAAGTCCACCGGAGGATCTGGCGGCGGGATTCGAACGGCGCTGCGGCCGATCGACCCGAATTTGCCGGTCCGCGAATTTGTGACGTTCCAGGATCTGGTAGTCAACGAAAGCTTGTTGCTTGGTGTTACTCCAGGCGATCCGCTCACATTCGTTGGAATCCGAGCGCTGCTTGTCGTATCTGCCCTCGCTGCATATTTGCCCGCGCGTGAGCTTCGCGAATCGATCCGATGGTCGCGTTACGAGCCCCGGCAGACCCGAATTGGATCACCTGACGGGTGGCGTGTACAAATCCACAACGCGATTGCTCCGGTATATCAGTGCGCCGTTCGTCTCCAATGCATAGATAACCTTCCCTTCCGGAGTGACTTCCATGGAACGTCCGGCAAAGGAGACGTCTTCCAGAAGGGCTCCGGTTGTGAAGTGAAAATTGCCGTTGCTGAGCCGCTGCGCGGATCCTACAAAAGGTGAATACACACCTAGGTCGGCGCTCATGACCAAGGTCGCCGTGCGCGCTTTTTCATCGATCTTCCACCACTGCCCCCGTGTATGCGCTTCAGGATCTTTCTTCTTGTGGCGCTGTCCGTTGTCGAGCAACAGAAGGGTATTCGATCCTGGCGGCTCGAATCCGGCATCGTGCTGATAGGAAAACCACGGGAACTTCTCGGTCGATTCCAATTTGAGGTCACCTCCCTCGCCAAGCTTCCACAGCACCTTGCCGGTCCCGTTGCCGTTCTGGTAGTCGATCTTGATTACCCAGTCCTGCTCAGGCAGGGACAAAGTCAGATTCCCGTCCGGCCGGCTGTAGGACAGTGCGTTTCCATGCAGCCAGTCGTTAGCGACAGGTGCCAGAAACACGGCAGAACAACCGCCTCCGCCCACTGGACCGTTGCATTTCTCCTCGCCCAGCGCGGCGCGCGATACGTCGAGATGGTCGAAGGAATTCCAGAACCACTTCAGCTGAAAGTTCTCGTCCAGATCGAGCAGCAGCACACCGATTACATCGATCGGATCCTCCGAACCCTGAGCGCCCTTCGCGATCATGCGCTCGAGGCTCGCAATTGCGATCGTATGGCCGTTGGGCAGCCGGATCGCGTCGTGATGAAAGCCAGGAACGCACTCATGGCCGTTCGGCTTGCACACAGACTGAATGCCGCGTTCCTCCAATTGTTCCGCGACCCGCGCGATATTGGTCTCGCGGATCGTGTTGCCCACCAGATCTACCTCGCTCAACACCTGCATGCGGCTGTTTTGCTGGCTGATGCCTCCGTTCAATACCAGAAAACGCCCGCCGGACAGCATTCGCGTCAGCGAACGTTCATGAAGCGGCAGGTACCATACTAAATTTCCGTCAAGATCCGTTGCCGTGGGACGCTGGTTCGGCATTTCAATGCTGTAGATCAGGAAAGGCTCGGCGGAGGAAGCCTTCACATCGCGTGGGATGGCAACTCTCATTACGCCGCCAGCGCCATCCGCGATACCAGTATGAAAAGTGACCGCGGGTCCAGGCTTCGCGGAACTACCTGACAGCACCTCGGCGTGCAGTTCATAGATGGAATCGGGGTACATCCCGGCGACATAGAGGTTACTGCTTCGAGCGGCCGAGCAGGGTTCGCTCCCGGTCCGCGACCCTTCGCCAGAGTCCCCCTCCCGCCGGTACACCACGCGAAAGCGGCTGCCGTCCGGGCACGCAGGCGAACTGAACAATGCTACCAACGGATTCGCAGTGGGCGTCGCAACGGCCTGCTGTCCCTTGACGCGCGGGGTGATCCGAAAGTTCACCTCCGCCTCCGCCGTCAGCTTCGTCTGGATATTTCTCGCCGTAACCTGAACTCGAGCCTCATGCTCGTATAACTCGGGACGCCAGGCGAAGTTTGCCTGTGTACTGAAGTCACGGAGTACCCGGAACGGCGATCCAGCCTCGCTTACCCTGAATCGAAATTGGAATTTGGACAGCAGCTTCAGTGGATCCCCTTCGTCTTTGGGAATCGCAGCCAACCCGATAACAGTGCCGACGGGTTGAGGCGATGGCAAGGCCGTCATCAGACGCACAGTCGGGGCAGACCAGACGATAGAAGCAGACACCAGGGCGGCCAAAACGAGCATGGAGGTCGAGCGCATAGGTAGCTCAGTATTACATGTGGAGCGTCAAAGTCAAGACGTCGCGTTACGGAGTGTGCGATACTATGTCGCCATGCGTCAGTTGCTGGAAATAACGTTTGCTTTCGCGGGCCTCTGTAGTTTGGCTTACGCCGCGCCGCTCGCGGTCCACTTGCGATCTACACTGCCCTCGCCTCAGCCAGTCGGAACTTCGATTGGACTTTCTCCGCGAACGGAAAACGTGTCGAAAGGAATGCATGTCTTCCGTTACTCGGTTAGCGTCAACGGCGGTCCATTCCGGATGGTTCGCGACTTCAGCCAGCAGAGAGACTTCGCCTGGTCTCCCGAACTGTATGAGCACGAGGCTACCGTCCGTATCACGGCGCGCAATAACGAAACGAAGGATACTGCCAACGACGAAGCCCTGTTTCGCATCGTGTCGCGCATCAAAGGTACGAATGCCGTCGTCACGCCGTCTTCCCATCCGCTGATTGCATTGCTCAGTGCCCCGGCGTGTCCCGCAGGCAGCCAGTTTCGCGTTGCTTTCCGTCCCGAAGGCGAAGAATCCATCAGCCGGACGCCCATGCAGGCCTGCAACCCTGCTATGAGCAACAACGTATGGATCGCGGGCATGCGCGCCGACACCGAGTACCGCCTGCGGCCGGAAGTAGTCAGCGGCAGCAAGGTAACAGAAGGCGGCTCTCTTCCCTTCCGCACCGGCTTACTCGACGGCAGTCTGGCGCCCGTGACGGTCACCGTTCCTTATGCCGGCGAGTCCGGGGTTACCGATCCGATACTGATTTACAGCGCAATCTCCCTCGACGGCGGCAAGAAGCCGTTCGCCACCGATCTGAAGGGCCGTGTAGTGTGGTATCTGCCTTCCGCGGAATTGATCACCCGCGTTCTTCCCGGCGGTCACTTCCTCGCCTTGGGCGAAGGAATGAATTCGGTCAACCGCACCCGCGACGAGCAATTGTTGCGCGAATGGGACGTGGCCGGAAATATTGTGCGCGAAACGAACGCCGGCCGGGTGGGCGAACAACTGGAGTCGCACGGCATTCATTCTGACTGCAAGCCCGGCGGCAAGGAGTGCCTGTCGGGGTTCCACCACGAAGCGCTCCGCCTTCCGAATGGCCATACTCTTGTAATCGCGGGCTTGGAACGGATGATGCCCGCCGGAACGCAGGGCGCTACGGAACCGGTGGATGTCCTCGGCGACCTGATCATCGATCTGGACGAAGACTTTCAGGTCACAGCCGTTTGGAATGAGTTCGAACATCTGGACCTGAAACGCTTGTCTATGTTCAAGGCCAGGTGTAAGACCGGCCAGGGTGGCTGCCCGCCCGTTCTGCTGGCCCCGGAAGCAAACGGCTGGACCCACAGCAATTCCCTCAATTACATCCCGTCGACCGGAGATTTTCTGGTCTCCATACCGGAGCAGGACTGGGTAGTGAAAGTGGATTGGAAAAACGGAAAAGGCAGTGGCAAGATTCTTTGGCGCCTCGGAAATGGGGGAGATTTCAATGTCAAGTCAGACGATCCGAACCCATGGTTTTCGTACGCCCACGACGTCGGCTTCGAGCCGGCCGGCTCCAACGTGCTAACGGTGCTGGACAACGCGAACGCCAGCCAGAAGAAGAACCCGAAAACGCAGAGCCGCATGCAGGTGTGGCATCTGGACGAAGAGAAACTGACCGCGGCGCTCGTATATAACGCGAACATCGGAGGGTTCTCCGTCTGCTGTGGATCAGCGCAGGCTTTGAAAAACGGCGGGTACAGCGCCGTCGCGGGTTGGGTCGATTTCAATTCACCGCACGGTCTCGCCGTGGAAACCGACAAAAACGGGAAGGTCGTCTTCGCGGTGGAAGCCGAAGGCGCCATTGTCTACCGCAGCCACCGCGTGGCGGATATGTATTCCACGACGGTGAAGTAAGACAAGGCAGTGAAAAACGAACGCATTCTGACAATGCGGGTTACGATCGGGCTCCGAATGGCTGGTGCTGGCGCAGGGCGCAAAGATCTCTGTCGCCGGGATCCTTATCGGCAGCGCGGCCGCGATCATGCTCACCCGCTTGCTGACGAACCTGCTGTACTCGGTGAGCCCGGTCGATCCGGCAACATTCGCCGCCGTGGCCATGGTGCTCGCGGTCATTGCGATGGCGGCCTGCTATATTCCGGCGCGGCGGACTTTGCGTGTGGATCCGCTGATCGCATTACGGCATGAGTAAGCGTTACCCGGACACATCCTCGGGCAGATGTTTGTAATAACCGCGGAAGATGTCCACCGGATCTTCGAATTTCACCAGGCCGTCGTTCCCGGCGACGAAGCCATCGACCAGTCCTCGCAGCTGCTTCAGGGTCTCCCGGTACTTCGGATCGGCGGCAAGATTCCGAACTTCGTCCGGGTCGGTTTGCACGTCGAAGAGTTCTTCAATCGGTTTCTCCACGGAGGCAAAGAGAGACTGCTCATTGGTGAGCTTGCCCTGCTTCGCCCAGTCCTTCACGAGATTCCACGTCGGGTAGTTCTGTTCCTTGTACTCGTTGTGCTGCATGTAGGGCACTGCGGGAAGGTAGTTACAGATGTACTTGAACTGGCGGGTACGGACGGCTCGCATGCGATCAATAGAGGTGTCCATGCGGTCACGGGCCGCGAAGATGTGCGAACGGGCGCTATACGATGGCCCGAAGATATCCTGACCTTGCATGGCGCCCGCCGGCGGCCGGATTCCAGCAAAACCCAGCATCGTCGGCGCGAAGTCGATGCCGCTGACGAATCGGTCGTCGACAGTGTCGGAGGCGTGGCCGTCCGGGAACCGGATGATCAAGGGAATGTGGATGCCGCCGTCGTACAAGAATTGTTTCCCCCGGAATAAAGGCCCATGGTCGCTCGAGACGACGACAACCGTGTTCTTCGCCAGGCCTTCGGAATCGAGGCGCCCGAGCAACTGGCCCAGGTAGCCATCGGAAAGAGAGACCGCATCCAGATAATTCGCGTACTCATCGCGTACGATCGGGCTATCGGGATAGTAGGAAGCAAGCTTTAGCTTTTCCGGATCGACCAATTCGGACTTCGGACGCTGCCGGGCAATCGTCCAACCCGGCCCCTTGTGGGTTTCCATGATCGTAATGTGTGCGAAGAACGGCTGGCCGTCCTTGCGCTGTTTCCAGTCGTAGCCATCGAAGAAAACGGACTTGTCGGCCGCATTGGAGTGGAAATTCAGATCCACTTTCCCCGCGCCCGCCGCGCCGTTCACTTGTTTTCGCTGGCCGGGCGGTGGCTGCAGGTTGCACGTGAAGTAGCCCGCGTCCCGAAACCAATCGCAGATGTGTTTGGCGGGCGCCGCAAGCGGCTTCTTGTGCCATTCCCAGGTTCGATGATTGTGCGCTCCGATATTCGTTTGATAACGGCCGGACATGAGGGAGGACCGGCTGGCGGAACACACCGGCGCCGCGCAGAATGCGTGGGTAAATCGGGTGCCCTGGCTGGCGAACCGGTCGAGATGCGGAGTCTGGACGAGGGGTTCCCCGTAACAGGCGAAGTTCGGGCCTGCGTCCTCCAGAATGACGTACAGGACATTCGGACGGGTAGCCGGGTCGCCCCGCTGCGCAGCTCCCGCCGCGACACTCAGGGCGCCGAGCGCGCCGACGCTTGTCCCAAACAAATCCCGTCTCGAAATTGACATACGATACCTTAATCTTAACTGTTACGCCGAACCTGACAGATGAAAAGCGCTGAAACACACCCGGTCTGCCATCCGTCTCTGGAGGTGGAATGAATATACGCTTACTTCCCGCCCTTCTCGTTTTCGCTGGAATCGCAGCAGCGCAAACTTCTGATTCCAGGGAAGACTCCACCGGCGCACCGGAGGTTGCCAAAGCGCCAACCAGCGCCAAGCGGGACGTTGGCTCGGGTGCCGCGGATATCGGAAAAGGTGCGGCGAAAGGCCTTGGCAGCGCAGCCGCGGGAGCAGGCAGAGCGGCCGGCGACTTGGCGACTCTTCATCCCATCAATGCCGCTACCGATCTGGGCGTCGCCGCGGTCAACACCGGCAGGCACGTAGGGACGGGCG
>JBDUEM010000112.1:0-21808 GCA_040002435.1 Bryobacteraceae bacterium | reverse complement strand
GTTCCCGGAATGGCTTTGCTGCTCTCCTGGGTCATCGGTCGATTTGAGCCTTTGCCGGCCAGGACGATTCTTGTGCTGGCGATTGCCGTAGGGGCCGTGCTGGAGCGCGGAGGACGCCTGAACGTCCAGCATTCCAACGAAAACTGGCGCGCCAGCCTCGCCGCCGTTCGAAGGATTACCGGGGCGGAGCCAATGCCGGTCCTTGTCCGTAGCGGATTTATAGAATCGATGGACCCGGTCCAATTCTCAGATCCGGAGCGCGCGGATCTGATGCTGGCCCCTCTGGTTGCTTACCCGATCCCAGTGAAAGCGACTCCGCTACCGTACCGGCCGGATGCCGGCGCTCTCAAAAGGCTGGATGCCCTCGTAGACAAGGAACTGTCACGAGTCCCGCGGTTTCTGCTGGTCAGTTCTTCCGGAGAAGACCATTACCGTCTGTGGCTGCAGGGCCGTCTGTACCCGGCCGCCTACACCACACGCGAAGTTGGCACTTTTGGTTCGATTTCCGTTCAAATGTTTGAGCGGAAATAGATGCTATGGTTTACGTTGGTAGATCTGGTAGAAGGGCCCGTCGTACACTCTCGTGTACTCCTCGGAAAGCAGATGCTTCACGTAAACATCTAAAGCGGGTGCCTTGACGGCGTAGCCCAGCATGGATTCCTTATAAGCGCGCTCGTCCACGACGACGAAGTCCGCTTTCCGGCCGGAATAAAATCCCAAAGACGAATCATCCCGTAAGTTTCCGTCGAAGCCCAGCTCGAAGCCGAGTTCCCCGCTGCCGATGATCGTCGCCGTGCGGCCGGCATGTTCGCGGAGGAATGCTACCGCCGGCAGATATGTCTCCCTGTAAGGATTCTTGTAAATCGAATAAACGTCCCAGCCGATCTGCAGGAAAGCCATCATGCCGAGCAGCCCCGCGGCGGCAAATCTTCCTGCCTGCCCCTTATGCCACGCCCACACCAGAAAGGCGGCGAGCAGGCCGGCCAGAAATGGAAGAATGTGGATGATGTAAAAGTAGCTTTTGGTGCCATCAAATAATGCGAGTGCGACGAAATCGAAGACCGCGGCGATTATAAGTAGGCGATACCGCGTGGACTTGCGTATCTCCGGCATCAACAGCGCCCAGAGCAGAGCGAACCAATAGCCGAAAATAATCAGGACGCGAAGACGGGCTACTCCCGCGGCGTAGCCGGGGAGGTAAAAGCGCTCGAAATAGCGCACGCGCACCTCGTCCATTAAAGCCCGTAAAGGGTGGGCCACGCCGTCCAGCCTTCCTCCCGCGTTAATGCCAAATTGCGCCTGGAATGCGGGATAATCCTGAAAAATAAAGATGGCGTAGGCCGCACCAGCAATTGCGAGTGGTGCTGCCGCCAGTAAAATGTGGCTCAGGCGGAAGCGCTTCCAGTCGAGCAGCCCGTAGGCAAGCAGCAGCGGGATAGCAACCATGCCTCCCATCGGATGCGTGAATACGCTCAAGGCAAACAGTCCGGATGCCGCTAGGATTGCGCGTGGCAGCGAGGTCTCGCGCCAGCGCAGATAGAGAACCAGAGCCAATGCGCCGAGCGCCGCGCTCATGATATCGGGCCGTCCATCCGTGGCGCATTCCAGGAACGCATGGTCCATTGCCATCAGAAAAGCCGCGAAGAGGGCAATCCAGACACTTCCGGTCAGCGTCTCAATGATGGACTTCCAGCAGAGCAGCGCCAGCAGACCCCAAAGGATGGCAAAAAACCTCATGGAGGGCAGGCTGAAGCCGGCCAGCTTGAACCAAACCGCCTGGGCCAGATACGACAGGGGCATGACGTGATAGTTCTTTTCGTGAATGCGGAGCATCACTGTTCCGGGTTTACTGCCAAGGCCGGTTGGCTCAAGCACAGTCATCCCCGATTTTCCGCGCGTGATCAGGTCGTAGGCGGAGTTTGCCGTGAAAACTTCATCCCCCCAGGGTTTGCGGGTAAGCGCTTCACCAGTGGCGAGGAGCAGGTAGACAATGATTACAAAAACAAGAGCTAATCGAGGAAAATGAGGGAATCGTAAAGAAGAGGTCTCGGGGAGAATCAAACAGGTCACTCAGCAAACCAGGCGCCGAACGGGAAAGAGTCCCGTCCAGCGCTTGGCTGCATTTAAACTATACAGCGAGAATCTGGTTCTTTCGTGCTCTGCGCTTGAGGTAAGTAAAGACGCCAAGAAAACCGGTGCCGGTGAGTAAGATAGAAGCTGGCTCCGGCGTGTCGCCGACCGGGACAGTACTTCCGATTTCAAATGTCGTCTGGTGCGTATATACGGTACCGGTGGCACCGTCGTTGTTATTGCATCCGATGACCATAATGGTTCCGCAGGAACCGGAATCCAAAACGACTGCGTCCTTCTTCACTTCAAAACCGTAAGCCCACCCGCCGTGGTCGCTGGTCAGCACAAAGTTTATGGTATTCGTCCCATTGGCTGTGAATGCCGTAAAGTCGATGGTCTGATCCTGCCCGAACAAAGTGGTGAGCAGAAACTGGTTCGTGAAGCTTGAGTTGGTGATGTAGGCCGACAAAACGTCGTCCACGTTAAATTGCCGTAGTGTATAGACCGGTGCTGCCGACATTGGAGCCGCCAGACTGAATAACCCGGCAGACATCACCAGAGTTAGAAGTGTTTTCTTGAGCATTAGTCCCCCGACTAGAAGTTGTTATTATAAGTAAACGAGCGCCGCGCCGAAACTACACGCTTCGCTAGATAAGCATACCGAATTCCGAGGTGCTAGTCAATCGGGTTCTTAATAAAAATGAATGATGCGGGAGCTTGATTGCTGGCAACAGTAAGGTTTTGGTAAACTCGTACCACCAAGTTTGGTAAACTCGTACCATAATAAGATGATTCCCCCAATTCCGTTGCGCAGCGCCGCAGGGAATTCAAACGTTAGTCGAACCAAGGTTCTCATTGTTCTTCCCGCCTACAATGAGGAGGCAAATATTGGGGGTCTTCTTAATAGAATCGACGAGGCGATGGCAGATTCCAATCTGCATTTCCAAGTTGTGGTAGTAGATGACGGCAGCCGCGATCGCACCTTTGAAGTCCTGAGCGAATTCTCCGAGCGCATTCCGCTTACCATCAGCCGCCATGAGGTCAACAAGGGCCTGGGAGTTACCATCCGCGACGGTTTGCTGCTTGCCGGTAAGTTAGCAGGTAAGAACGACATCGTGGTGACGATGGATGCCGATGAGACCCACACTCCCGGCATGATTCTGCGAATGGTGCACCTGATTCAAGAGGGGCACGATGTGGTGATTGCTTCCCGCTATCGACCCGGCGCCAGAATATTCGGCCTTTCCATGTCTCGCCGCTTTGTAAGCTGCGCGGCTTCCTGGCTCTTCCGTATTGTATTTCCAACTCCCGGCGTGAAAGATTTCACCTGCGGATTTCGGGCGTATCGCGGGAAGGTATTAGCTTCCGCCATCGACAAGTATGGGGAAAAACTAGTCGAGGTGGAGGGCTTTCAGTGTATGGTGGATATTCTTCTCAAACTCCGACAAATGGACGTGATTTTTGGAGAAGTGCCGATGATCCTGCGTTATGATATGAAGCTCGGTGAGAGCAAGATGCGCATGGCGCGGACCATGCGGCAGACGCTGTTGCTGATGTTCAAGCGCCGGTTCAGCATCCAGACGAAAGATCAGCGCGGGGCCTCTTGACACCGCAAGTTGGGCTTCCGGAACGCTACTTCGGCTGGCTGATTTCCCTTTTACTCGCAATCCTTGGCCTCACGCAGCTGTTTTCGGTTTTGGGTGAGAACCAGTCTGCCGACGAGGCGGTGCATCTCTCCGCGGGATATAGCTATCTGAAAACCGGCGACTTTCGCATCAATCCCGAGCATCCGCCTCTGGGGAAATATATCAACGCGCTGCCCCTTCTGTTGCTAAATCCCCACCTGCCCACCGAGGATCCGAGCTGGGCCGACGCCGATGAGTATCTGTTTGGCCGTGCATTTCTCTACAAGAATACGGAATCCGCCGACAAGCTCCTGCTCTATGGCAGAATTCCGACTATTCTGATGACGCTCTGCCTGGCGCTGGCCATCGGATTGTGGACGCGGCGGCATTTCAACGCGGCTACGGCACTTTTCGCCGTCCTGCTTTTCTCCTTCGACCCTACGGTTATCACCCATGGCCGCTATGTCACCTCGGACATTATCGTCAGCCTGCTGATATTTCTTTCCATCACCGCCTGGTTCCGATACTTGCGAGAACCGGCGCGTGGCAGCCTGATCCGAGCCGGAGTTCTGTTGGGATTGACGCTTTGCAGCAAGGCGTCCGGAGTGATCCTGCTCCCCATGTTTGCGGTACTGTATCTGGTCGCCTGGTGGAAGAAGGATCTTCCGGCGCCCTCCTGGAAGCAACTTACCCTGGCACTGGGTACCTGTTGCGTCCTGGGTTTCCTTGTAATCTACGCCGCCTATCGATTTGAGACGAGCAGCGTGTTAGCGGACAAGGCCCTGGCCAAACGGTTCGCAATGACTTCCGACGAATTGAAGGCCGACATTCACGTTTCAAGCTTGCTGCGGCGCCTAATCGACCCCGCCACCACCCTCGGAAAGGTGACACATATCGCCGCCAGATACATTCCTATCCCAGCCCATTCCTTTCTTCATGGAATTTACTGGCAAGCCGATAGGAACAAACAAGGCCGCGATTACTACCTGCTTGGGCAGCATTCGGAAAAAGGCCGGTGGTATTACTTTTCGGTGGCCTTTGGGGTGAAAACTCCCGTTGCCGTTGTTTTGCTGCTGACCATCTGCGTAGTGCTGGTCTTCTGGAAATTCTTTTCATCCTTGGGGAATGGCCTTCCGGCGCTTCTGCGCGGTATTCCGCTGAAGTGGTATGCACTGGTGATACCCATGGCCGTGTATCTCGCAGCGACGCTCGCCAGCAACGTTAACATCGGAATTCGGCACCTTTTGCCGATCTACCCATTTCTCTATATTCTGCTATCGGCCTCCTTCCTCACCGTGGACTTCGGTGGATCGAGGAAAATCCGACTGGCAGGTGCCCTTATAATCGGCGCCTTCACCGTGGCAGAATCGGCCGCCGCGTATCCGTACTACCTGCCCTTCTTTAATGTGCTGGCAGGCGGAAGCGCCCAGGGTCCACGTTATTTGATCGATTCGAATGTAGATTGGGGCCAGGATTTGAAGCGTCTCAAGACGTACACTGACTCCCATGGCGCCAAAGACCTCTGTCTGAGCTATTTTGGCAATGTCGATCCGACTTATTACGGCATCGTGTCACGGCCCCTGACAGAGCAGGCGAAATCGGACACCTGCGACATCGCTATCAGCGTCAACGCACTCTACTCGGTCGAAACCGATAACTCCTGGTTGCACAACAAGACACCGGATGCACGTATTGGCTATTCGATTTATTACTACGATAGGAACAAGTTGAAATAAAAATAAGAGGCGGAACACCTGCGCAGTAAAGCAGGCCGCGCCGCCTCTCATCTCTTAGATCGCGAACCTTACACCGCGAAAAGAATCATGGAGTGGCCATGATTCTGACATCCCCCACCTTAATCACCGTATTGGCGGAATTGCGGTACTTTACCCGGTACCACATCAGGCGCTGCGGAGTTGCCGGAATTACTGGAATACAACCGGAAGAACACGTTAGTCCCAAATAGGAATCCGAATTCGCATAACTGTAAACGGAAGCAGTGATGCCGGCGCCATTGGCGACGCAAACCTCCTGCCTGGTGGTGCAGAAAAGGCTGGGGTTGTAGCCAAATTCCACCGTCACGTTATCGGTGCCGCGGGGGACGTTTGCGATCTTCAGCGGAATGGGAATCCACGTGCCGTGGTTAATTCCACGCTGCGGGCCAGGGTAGGGCGGGATCTTAACCAGGGTAGATAGGCCCCATCCGTCATTAATTATGCCGCCCCAATTCACTGCCCATTTCGCATCGTATGTCGGCGGCGTATTCCACAAGTTGTTCGTGGTCCGCGTCATATTCAAGCCTCCGCTGATCCTTCTTCCCCCGGTGTTGAATGGATCATGCATCGAGGAATACTGAACAATATTCTCGGCATAGGCGGCTTGTCTGGTAACGCAGATATCGTCCAGATTCAGGTCGCTCCAGGGCTCGCCTTTCTGCAGGCATCGATACTGTCCCCCGATATTCACTCCGCCGGGAGAATATCCCGCCGGTGCTTTTGCCGCGAAGGGTGAGTTGACGTAGACTTCGCCCGGCTGCGAGCCGGACCAGCACTCGCCTGCTGTGTGAACGAGGCAGTAGGTATACCAATAAGCCGCGCTGTCCGGCAGAGTGAAAGCAGCGGCGCTCACGTTCAACGCGGGTCGATGACCGATCGCGACCAGCACGACATTTCGTTTTTCATCATAGCTGTCTGGATCGCCGGCATTCTCCCGATTGTAGGCTGTGACCTTGTAGACATACGTCCCTACTTTAGTGACTACTTGCGGCTTTTCGCCGCTTAGCAAGCCATAGGGCCGGGCATCGAAAAATGACTTGTTGTAAACCTGATCGTCAACCGGCGACGGGTGCTTCTCCAGGAAATTGCCCTGGCCAATTCCTGCCCGCCCGTCAAACTCCGGATTTCCCTGCGTGCAGCCGTAGGCAGACGCTGGAGCGTTCAGGTGGTCCGGCCAAGGCCAGGTGCGGAAGGCATAAGGAGCACTTCCTCCGGCGACATTGGGACACGTGAAACCCGGGATTACCGACGTCAAGGTGCCGCCTCCGCCGCTATCGTCGAGAGAAAGGGCGTTGTGTGTGAAGTAGTGGCTCGCCCCTGAAAAGGGCGGGTCGCTGAAAATTCCGCTCAGCCCTTGTGAGTAAGGATCTGTACCGGTTTCTCCATGTGGCGCGCTGCGCCAGTCCCACCATCGCGGAATCGGTACGCAAAGCATCGAGAGGAACCAACCGCTCGCTTTAGAGACCGCCGTCGAATTATAGCCGCGCTGCACCACCATGGTATTGCCGCTGATGCCGAGAATCCGGAAGCGCTCATTGTCATCTACGCCGAGGCCGTAACTACCGCCGCCGGCGGTCGTGGAGAGCATCAAGTCCCCGACGCGAACTGTTTGTCCGCCGCGAGTGTCGCTGGGAGGCGTGAAGTCCGACGGCGAGATGGGCACGGTGCTGGACACCGTGATCGTGGAGCAAGTATTTCCTGTGACGTTGAGGGGATTCGCCACGCCCAGGGCCGCCAACTTGGTTGCACAGTCTCCGATGTCGGAAGTCGCATTCAGCGCGGCCGCCGGAGACATCCTATACGGTCCGCCGAAATTGGCCTTCACCTGTGAGCCGTCGTTCTGTGTATCCAAACCACCCAGGTTGTAGGGGACGAATGCGATAAACGAAGTTCCGGGAAAGTCGAACAGGGTGTGAACACCGCACCACCGGCAGTTGGCGTTACTCCAGGAATCGGCATAGGCGACTGCCTGGTTGTTCGTGATGTCATAGACCGCAAATTGCAGCAAGCCGTTCTGCGCGGCGCCGGTTTCCTTGTGGGACAACAGCAAATAGCCCCCGTCCATTCCGCCAACCACACCCCAAGTAATACCAGCAGCCCTGGAATCAAACGCAGCTACTTTAGAACTCAAGGTATTGGGTGCTGGAGTGAGCGATTCATAGCCCCACACATCCGAAACCGGACCAACGAATTGGTTCGTCCCGACATCCTGAAACATGCCGTAGTCCTGATGGCCAACATAAGGACCGGCCCATAGTTCATCGGAACCGGAAACATTAATGATCCGAGTGACCGTCGGGTAGTCCGTATTCGAACTATCCAGCACTCCAAAGCCAGCCACGCCAGGCATCCCGTGATGGGCGTATGTATACGTCGGTCCAAGGAAGCGGACTTCGGCCGGCGTTGTGTCCGGATTCATCCAGTACCAGTTCAATGAACCGTCACCGGTAAGCATGAAACACAGGCAGCCGGTCTTCGCTTCGCCCCTCGGGCCGCCGCTCCGATACACCAGACCGCCTCCGTTGTTTCCAACACTATTGTTGACGTCGGACGGAAAGGCGCCACTGGCAGTGCCATTGGAACCATTCAGGGAAAAATGATTTGCGTCGGTCACGGTGATGGTCCAGTTGCCGTTGGCCGCCGTGTTGCCGGGAACGTTGTACACCTTCACGATGTCGCCGGTGACGAAATCGTGATTGGTGGTAGTACGGATCACGATGGGTGCTGTATTGGTTGCGGCGTTGGTGTAAACATGTTGAGGTCCGCCAACCCTCCATCCCTCGTGATATCGCGCTTTGGTGCAGGGCAGGTTGGATCCACTGCCGCCATTGGTGGGATGCGTGGTGTACAGATAATACTGAATTCGCGCGCTGTCGATAGCGATGGTGCCGCCGACGGAGGTCTTGCGGATCATGAAGCCGAAGTTTGCACTTCGCCACACCTTCAACGTTGCGCTTGCAGGCGATCCGTTGATAATCACTTCGGTTCCAGAAGTGACCGAGGAAACGGTGTAGTCGATGCCGTCGTAGACAATATGGGTGGCCGTAGTCCATTTCGGATCAAAGGCGTTGCTCGACTCCGGCCGCAGCGTGAGGGTCCCCCCGCTGTTATTCGCGTAGCCCACCTTGCCGAGAAGCTGAGTCCGGTCGGGAACTTTCTGGCCGGGATTGATCCAGTAACTGAACATGTTGGCGGCCGTCCCCAGTGGATCGCCCATCGTGACGGTGCCGATGATTCCGACGGGCAGCACGAGAGGCTTCCACGGTCCGTAGCATGTGGCTCCGTCGAGCGAGAGGCAGGCCTCCGCAGTAGTTCCAGCTACGTCTTTGAAGCCCCGTACTTCTAACTGCACATCCGTTGGAAAACCATTTGTCTGCTGAAAGCGAATGTTGCTGTAGAGCCTGAGCGGGTTGTTGGCAGTGGTGAAAGCCAGCGCCGAATCGGTAGCGCTGACATTATCCTTGTTCGTCCATGTACCAGCGTCGTCATAGATGTAGTCAAAGAACTTGATGCCGGGGTTATTGGTGGACTGCGCCTGCTCGTTAGGATTTCGAAGTGCTTGAATAAAGGCTCCGGTAACCGGATCGATGACGCCGGCATGGTCGCTTGTGTTCCAGGGAAGAAATGGCCACGCGATTTCGCCGGGCCTTGCCGGGTCAATCGGGTACACATCGTTCGGGAACGTATCTCCTGTTCCGATATTTGCGGTAGATGCAGCACCGTTGACCACGTCCGCTCCGCATGTCAACCGGTAATAGTGCAGCGTGTTGGTTTGCAGCGCCCGGGAAGTCTTCAGTCCGTTCAAAGCAACTGGCGCGTATTTGATTCCGGTGCCTGCCGCGCCGATGACAAACGTGCGTTCGCGTCCCTGGGCGCCGTTCCGAAAATCGGAATTCGATCCCGCAAAAAGGGAGCCGTTCACATCGTTCACCAGAGGGGCATAATTCGGCGACTCGGAAACTTCCACCGTGCATGGCGCGGGGCTGGGCGCCACGTAGCGCAATACAAACTCGCGAGGGGTCGCGTCAGTAACCTGAGTATTGGTAATCGCCGCAACACAAGGGAGTGCGGAGGTCAAGAACAGTAATAGTTTTCTCATGGCTGCTCCTAGTAGCTGGGGTACCACTTGCTTGCCGTCGCGTCCCAGACGAACTGCAACGCGCGGTTCACGACGGCCGTGGAGGCAAGCGCGATGTTTCCGCTGGTATTCGTGGCGAAGGAAGCATCCGGGATGAGGATCAGAATTTCGCCATCGGTCATACCCGACGCGGTAATGGTGGAAACGGTGGAAGTGCCTGTGATGTGATGGGTTCGGTTAGCGGGTCCAATGGTTGCAGCGGCGGTCAGCGCCGAGCCTGTACCGGGGGCGAGCGTGTAGATCGGCATGACCGCGGTATTCACCGAGATGGTCTGCGTGTGTCCACTTACGGTGGAGATCAATCCCGAACCGGTGAGCGTGCGGTTGCGGCTGATAATTCCGCGCAAATCGGTGCTGCCGGCAACATCGAAAACGCCGCTGGTCGAGGTCCAGGTAGCAACTTGTAAATCGTCGGGGCCGAACGCCGCTGCTGCGACGGGAGTGGTGCAACTGCCCATGCCGGAGCAAGTCACCGACATTCCGGCGGTATAGTACACCTTGCCGGTGGGAGGCGTGACGGAGGTATCGATGGCGATGCGCACGGTGCCGGTGCCTGCCGTGATTCCCACGGTGCCCGCGGGTATCAGGTAGCTGACTCCGCTCACCAGAACAACTCCAGAGGCGACGGATAATTGCGTTCCGCTCGAGCGGGTGAGTTTCAGATCCGCGAGCTGTGTGAAGGAGGTAGCGCCGGCGCCTCCGGAGGCCGTGCATGGTTTCCAGGTGGCTCCCGCGGCATCCCAGCAGATGACCTGCGTATCGGAAGGCGCGGTGGATGCCAGGTTACGGCCCTGGAGTTGAGTCGCGTTGGCGCCGCCTCCACCACTCGAGGGGTTTTGCGGTTCCCACTGATTATTTGACGTGTTCCAGGTCAACACCTGGGTATTCGAAGGCGCGGCGACGGATACCGCACGGCCTCGAATCGAGTTAACGGTGACAGCTTCGGGTGACCCGCTAATATCGCCGCCCAGGGCCCGCCAGTCGGCCGCACTGCCTCCATTCGACAGAATCTTGTTCGCGTTTCCACCAATCGCCGGCAATGTAGACCCGCTTTGCACTGTCCAGATATTGGTAGCCGTGCAGCCGAACAGGTTGGCTCCCGCCGCGGCGTCTGTCTTGAAGAAAGTCTCCCCGATGGAGCAGGTGGCCGGAAACGCCGTCCCGGTCTTCGAGGGTTTAGTGGATGTCGCGGCAGCGAAGTCAACGCTCTTACCCTGCGTTCGAAGGTCGATCTTAGTTTGCGCCGCGGCGATCGCAATCGCGGCGAAAATCAGTACTGAAATTTTCTGTAGCATCGTAGCCTCTAAATTGTTGGGGTCTAAACTGCATTTCTGGCTTGAAGTTAGACTGGACGCTATTTGGCCGTTGCGGGGTGGGCCTGTAATTCATTGAAAATACAGATGTCGATTTTCGAAAAAACCTGTCAACGACTTGTAGATCCCTGCTCAGGATTTACTTTGGAGGCGTCGTAGGTGGGTTGTGGTTTGACAAATTTGGAGAGTGCACTGCGCCCGGCTGCGGATCTTCAAATACGTTGGTTCATTTCTCCTGCCGTGTGCCGCACCCCTCCTTCGAGCAGTGCCCGAAGGAAGGAACACGCGGTCCGCGTCTTCTCGCCTATTTGCGTTTGGACAGGGGCATTTGCGCCGTCCTGGTAAGCAGAGCCACACGCTATGAAACAATGAGGGAGACAGGATGTTTTATGGGTCTTTCCAATTTAGCCGCGCCGCTTTTGCTTTGCCTTCCATTTTTGGTCTCTGCCGCAAATAAGCCCGAGGTCGACGAAGACAAATTTATCGCCTGGGTGCAGGGGCGAGTCCAGCAGGCCCAACCAACTAAGGCTGAGCGTAAGTTCGACCAGGTGGGATGGGCCAAGGGAATCGTAGATGCCGAGCGCCTGGCAAAGCTTCATAACCGCCCCGTCTTCCTGTTTACACACGATGGCCGCGTGAATTGGGGCCGCTGTTGAGGCGGGGCCTTTGGCCTGAGAGAGGGTCCTCTCTCAAACGATCGCGTCATCGCCATGCTAAACCGCTACTTCGTTCCGGTTTACGGCTCCAATGAAGATGTTGTAGCGGGCGGGTCCGCTCCAGCGGCCGAGAAGGCGGAACGGCAGCGGATCTATCGAACCTACCTCGATAGGAAATTGGGAGTCGGCGACGTCCACATTTACATCCTGACTGCGGATGGCGAACCGCTTGATGGCATGAGCGTGGGCGAGGCCACGGTTAACGACACGAATCTTTTGAACATGCTGAATCGCGTCGTGAAAAAGCTCGGCAATGCTCCGGGTCAACCCGTGGTGAATCCCGGGCCGCAATCAGTAGCGCCAGCCGCTGCCGCCGACGCTTTGGTGCTCCACCTCAGCGCTCGCGGAGCCGCACGCGGTACCAGTTACCGGATGTTCCCCGCGGAGAACTGGATTGTCTTGGACAAGCAGGAGTGGATGAGTCTTCTTCCCGCCGGGGAAGCGAAAGTGAACGACAAGTGGACCGTGGGAAAGGACGTGGCGTCGAAGATGCTGATCAAGTTCTACCCCCAAACCGTAGAGATCACGGCTGGTGTCGAGCGCGGCCGAATCGACCGGCAGGAACTGACATTAACCGTCACATCTCTGCGAGAGGGCATCGTCCGGGCTCGATTTGATGGCACGCTCCACATGAAGCATGGCAGTGTGGCGCAGAACGAAGATTTTTTTGTGGACGCCGTGGTGACGGGATTTCTGGAATTCGACTCCCACACCCGAACTATTCGACGATTGCGTCTCGTGACGAAGAAGGCGACGTACCGGGATGAAGAGTTCCTGGCGGCCCTCCGCTCTGTCCCACAGGCGGCGCAGTGAGGCTCGCCGTTCTCAATCACCTATACTGTTAACAATGGACCCCAGAAAAGCAACTCTGACCGGGTCCCACCAGAAACAGATCCCCCTACTCCGTCAGTTGGGACTCGTAAGTGCCACAGCGCTTGTGGTTTCAAACATGGTGGGTACTGGTATCTTTACCACTAGCGGATTCCTCGCGGGCGACCTTGGCTCACCTGCGCTGGTTCTTTGGATCTGGATTGTTGGCGCCATCTGTGCGCTGGCAGGCGCGGTCTGCTATTCGGAACTCGCCATCAACTTTCCAAAATCGGGCGGCGAATATTTTTACCTGACGCAAGCCTTCGGTCCCACCTGGGGATTCATGAGCGGCTGGGTCTCTTTTTTCGCCGGATTTTGCGCGCCCATCGCGGCAGCCGCCCTTGCCTTCTCGGATTACCTCGGCTATTTCTTTCCCGCCCTGAAACAGGATCACCCGGCATTCCTCTTGGGATCGGGCGACTGGGCCGTGAAGATTGGCGGGGCACAATTGGCTGCGTCTGCGCTCGTGTTTCTTTTTACCGCATTGAACTGCTTCGGAGTGGCCCGCGTAGCGCGGATCCAGAATGCGCTCACCGGTATTAAGATTTTTGTAATCCTCGCTTTTATCGTTCTCGCTTTCGCCATTGGCCACGGGGACTGGCACAATTTCTCGGTTCCCGCCGTACGTTGGACCGCCACACCGTTGGCGGAACAATTCGCCTTGAGTCTGTTTTGGATCTACGTCGCCTACAGCGGTTGGAATGCCGCCACTTATGTTGCGGAGGAGATAAAGGCGCCATCCCGGACGCTGCCCCTGGCGCTGGCTCTGGGTACGGCTCTGGTAGCCGTGCTTTATGTTGGGTTGAACGTGGTTTTTGTGTATGCGGCCCCGCTGGAAGCGATGAAGGGTGTGGTGGCAGTCGGTTCACTTACTGCGTCCCGCTTATTCGGCCCGCAGATCGGCGGCGCCTTCAGCGGCTTGATGGCAATCTCACTAATGTCTACCGTCAACGCCATGGTTACTATCGGCCCGCGTGTCTATCACGCCATGGCCAAGGACGGCGCGTTCTTTAAGGCAGCGGCCAAAATTCATCCCGAATGGCATACCCCTGTATTTGCCATTGTGTTGCAGGGCATTTGCGCCGCCTTCATGACCTTGACCCCTTTTCCGACTTTGATCATTTATATCGGGTTCACGCTGAATTTCTTCGCTGTGATGGCTGTTATCGCCCTGATCAGGCTGAGGCGGCGTCCGCATTGGCATAAACTGGCCGTGGTCAACTTTGCCTATCCGGCCATTCCGGCGCTCTTCATTCTGGTGGGAGTCTGGATGACCATTTACGGGATGAAGATGAAGCCGTTAGTATCAGGACTTGCGGTGCTGACCATCGGCCTGGGTGCTATCATTTTCAATATCGCATCAAAGACCCGCTCAGGGCGAATCAAAGAACTAGCGACGCAATCCGGAGACTAACCGCACAGATGAAAAAATTGTTGTTGGCGGCAGTCGCCGTGTTGCTCGTCCTGCTCGCCGCCCCGCTCTGGAAACCAATCGCCAAGAAGTCGAAATGGTTTATCGTTGCGACGAACATCTATCAGGATGCGCTGCGGCGGGCGCATTTGAAATCTGACCAGATTGGCGGCGAACCGGTGGTTAACTCCGATCTGGTGGATCTGCAGCAGATTGACCGGACTTTTGATCGCTATCTGAAGTATTCCGGCCTTACCCGCGAAACTTTGAAAGACAAGACGGTTCTCGAAATCGGCCCGGGCGATAACATTGGTGTTGCGCTCAGATTTCTGGCCGCCGGGGCCAAACGGGTGGTCTGCATCGACAAGTTTGTCCACTATCAGGACGGTCCGGTGCACCTCCGCCTCTATAGATCGCTGCGGGCGAACCTGTCGCCTGAGGACCAGGCTCGATTCGATCAGGCCGTGAGCCTCAATGACAGCGTGAAGGTCGATCCGAAGCGGTTTGAATGGATTTATGGAAAGGGAATAGAAGATACCGATAGCCTGTTCGCCCCAGGCTCGTTCGATGTTATTGTTTCAGCCGCTGTGCTGGAAGAAATCTATGACACCGATCTTGCGTTCGCGAAAATGGATCGCCTCCTGGCGCCGGGAGGATACACCATCCACAAGATCGATCTTCGCGACTACGAGATGTTTCATAAGCACGGCTTCCACCGGCTGGAGTTTCTGACGATTCCCGATTCTATGTACCGCTACATGACGCAAGCGAGCGGGCAGCCAAATCGGAGGCTGGTGGATTATTACAGGGCCAAGATGGCGGAACTCGGCTACACGTCCAGTATCCACATCGCCATGGCGGCAGGCGGCAAGGAAATGGACGAGTACAAGCTAAAGCTTGTGAATGGGGTGGACTATTCACAAGAGAGCCTGGAGTCCTACCGGGCCATGCGCTCCCGTTTGCTGCCAAGATATCAATCCTTGTCGGACGACGACTTGATCACCGAAGCCATTCTGCTCGCCGGTCACAAACCCCTCCAACGCGGGAGTACTGCTCCCGCTTTTTAGCCGCGTCAAACATCCTGATTGGAGCCACACCGCGCTGGGAGGTGGTTTAGAATGATAGAAGGGCTGTCTTGCGGCCAAGGACCACCTGGATTCCTTTCATGACACCGAACACAAATACGGCGCAGCTCCAACGGTTCCCGAACGTTACCAGCGTCGGCAACCCTTTTCAGATGATCGGCTTTGGAATTCTGCTGGTATTCCTCTTCATCCTGTTTAGCCGTACGTTTGACGTGGTGCTGTCCTCGCTGCAAATTCCGTTCACGATCTCCTGCCTGGTATTGGCCGCGACGGTCTTTGGCGGCGGTATCCTGCGCGTTTGGGACCATAAGATTGGCCGCTATTTTGTCGCCTTCACGGCCTGGATGGCGATCGCAATCCCCTTCAGCTTTTGGCGCGGCGGCAGCACTGTCGTGTTTCAGGGCTGGCTGAAAGCGGTTCTGGTTTACATTTGCATCGTGGGTTTGATAGCCACGTACGATCAAACGGTGCGCGCGATCAAGGTGCTTGGATTCGCGGTGCTGACCCTGGCGATCCTCGCGCTGACCCTGGGCAACAGCGAGAACGGGCGCTTATTTCTGAGCGAAGGAAAGTTTCAGAATCCCAACGACTTGGCTCAGATTATGCTCATCGGGTTGCCGTTCCTTTGGCTGATGGTCAAAGACTCTACTCAGAATGTGCTTTTCAAGACTTTCCCGTTCCTCCTCAGCGGGCTGATCTTTTACGTCCTGCTGAAGACGGGTTCACGCGGGGCCATCTTCGGCTTTCTGGCCATGATGCTGTTTGCTTTCATCCGAAGCAGTATGACGGGCCGCATCGCGATGTTGGGGTTTTCCCTCATCTTGATGCTCGCCGCTATCGTAGTAGTGCCGGGTAGCTTACGCCACAGATACGCCACTCTCTTTTCGAGTGACTCGGACGGGGACCTCTCGGCCGACGCCAAAGAGCTGGCCGACATTGCGGTCGCGTCTTCTGAGGCCCGGCAGAGGGTCTTCAAGAAAAGTATCGAGATGACGCTGAGGCATCCACTCTTGGGAGTAGGACCGGGAATGTTTGCAGAAGCCGTGGAAGACGATCTGGCGCAGGAAGGAAAAAGGACAACCTTCCTGTTGAGCCACAATTCCTATACTCAGGTTTCGAGCGAGATGGGCTTCCCTGGTCTCTTCCTGTATGTAGCAATCATCTACGGGTGCTTCAAAGCTACTGCGGCTGTTGAGAAGGTCAGCCGTGTGCGCGCAGGCCCGCGTTGGAAAAATATCAGCAGCACGGCGGACTGTCTCCGTATGACGCTGGTGGCCTATGCTGTCACCGCAAT
The DNA here is from genome assembly GCA_040002435.1 of Bryobacteraceae bacterium. GTDB lineage: Bacteria > Acidobacteriota > Terriglobia > Bryobacterales > Bryobacteraceae > JANXXV01. The sequence continues at coordinate 5,511 of JBDUEM010000112.1, read as the reverse complement.
TTTCTCCAGCGTCGCTTATCAGTCTCTGTTGCCCGCCATCGCTGGGCTTTGCACGGTGCTCTACACATCGGTGCAGCATGAGCTGGCACAGGAATCGGCGAGTGTTCCATTGCCCTTCGAACCGGTTACGAAGGCTCTGCGCCCGATGCCAGCAACGCCCAGACTTCAGAACGTGGCCGGGCAAAGGATCTAGCGGAATGTGCGGAATCGCCGGATTCGCCGGCGGCGCGCCTGTTCCGGATGCGGAAGCCGTACTGCGGCGCATGACGACAGCGATCGCGCATCGCGGACCCGACGACAACCGCTACTACAACGATTCTTCCGTCTCCCTGGGTCACCGGCGTCTCAGTATCATCGATCTTTCATCCGGACATCAGCCCATGACCAACGAGGATGGCGGACTCTGGCTGATCTACAACGGAGAGATTTTTAATCACGCCGATCTTCGCCCGCGGCTGGAAGCGGCCGGCCATCGTTACGTTACTCACTGCGACACCGAAACCATCCTGCACGCCTACGAGCAGTACGGCCCGGACTGTGTGAAGCAATTCCGCGGCATGTTTGCTTTCGTTATCTGGAATAAGGATAGGCGTACCCTCTTCTGCGCCAGGGACCGCCTTGGCATCAAGCCGTTCTACTATCACTGGGACGGGGAGCGCCTGGTATTCGCCTCCGAAATCAAAGCGCTGCTCTGCTATCCAGGTATTTCCGCCGCGCTGGATGAATCCACCGTACCCGAATACCTTGCTTTCGGGTACCTCAGCGGTGAACAGACCATGTTCCGCGGCATCCGCAAGCTGATGCCAGGTCACCATCTGACGCTGAACCTGGACGGCGGCCCCCCGCGGATTGAACGTTATTGGGATGTGCCTCGCCCAACGCAGTTCGAAAAAAGGGAGGATGCGGATTGGGTGCACGAATGCCGGCAGCGCCTGGAGGAGACCGTCCGCATGCGCCTGATGAGCGACGTCCCGCTTGGCATGTTCCTGTCGGGAGGGGTCGATTCGAGCGCAATTGCCGCGTTGATGAAGCGCATGGTCGACGGACCGGTGAAGACCTTTGCCGTCGGCTATAACGAAGCGCAATACAGTGAGCTGAGCTACGCCCGCCAGGTTGCAAACAGCATCGGTACCGAACACAACGAAATCGTCATCGGGATGGAGGACTTTTTCAACGTCCTGCCGAATTTGATCTGGCACGAAGACGAACCCATCACGTGGCCATCCAGCGTGTCCCTGTACTTTGTTTCCAAGCTTGCCGCCGAGCAGGTGAAGGTAGTGCTCACTGGTGAAGGCAGCGACGAACTCTTCGCCGGCTACGCGCGCTATCACACTCACGGTTGGAATGAGAAGTGGTCGCAGTCCTACGATGTTGTTCCTGCGGCCTGGCGCGACTGGATTCGCAATCAGATTGGAGTTTCCGCACTTCTCTCAGCGTCGCTGCGCCGCAAGCTGCAGCATACGTTCGTTGGCCGCGCGCCAGGCATCCAGTCTCTTTATCTGGATAATTTCTACTCCGCATTTCCTGGTGAGCCCAAGGCGTACGAAAATTTTATGCGGTATTGGAACGCCGATTCCGGTGACCGGCTGCTGCCAAAGATGCTTTACGCCGACCAGAAGACCTATCTGGTCGAACTTCTGATGAAGCAGGATCAGATGTCAATGGCGAACTCCATCGAGAGCCGCGTTCCCTTCCTGGATCATCCCTTCGTGGAATTCGCCGCCGGAGTGCCGGACCACATGAAGCTGCGGAACGGAGAGGGCAAGTTCATTCTCAAGCGGGCGATCGAAGATTTGCTACCGCATGACATCATCTATCGCAAGAAGATGGGCTTCCCTACCCCATTGCGAAGCTGGCTGCAGGATGCAAGGTCTGAAAGTCTTTTCCGAATCCTGCGCGACCCGAAAGGAATACTGGCTCCCTACATAGACCGCAAGGAACTGGAATCACTCCTGGAACGCCAGCGTGCGGGCCGCGAAGACTGCACCGACCGCCTGTGGCGTCTGTTGAACTTCCAGCTTTGGGGTGATCTGTTCATTACCGGCCGGCGCGGCCGTCACGAAAGTCTTCTTGCCGGTGAGACGCTTCTCGCCCGATGAAGATTCTGTGGGTAAACTCCAACTTCATGCACCCCACCACAAAGGGTGGGCAGATTCGCACCCTCGAAATGTTGCGGCATCTGCACAGCCGGCATGAAATCCACTACGTCGCCATCGAAAACCCGAACCATCCGGAAGGTCCGCGGCGTAGCGGCGAGTATTCGACCCGAAGCTACCCATACCAGCACAAGATCCTGGACAAAAGATCGCCCGGCTTCTTTGCTGAACTCGCCAAAGGGGTCTTCTCTTCTATTCCCGTGGCGGTCAGCCGCTTCCACCCGCCGGGGATGAGCGAGTTCCTGGAAAATCTCATCCGCAAGGAAGGTTTCGATAAGGCCGTGGTGGATCACCTGGCTCCCACGGCCTACTTTCCCCGTCTGGAGCAGGCTGTGTTTTTTCAACACAATGTGGAAACGGTGATCTGGCGGCGTCATGTGGAGCATGCCGCGGATCCCCTTCGCCGCCTCTACTTCCGCATGCAGGCGGATCGCATGTACGAATATGAGCGCCGCGTCTCAAGGGCTTCGGGACATATCGTGGCTGTATCGGCGATTGATGCGGAGGAGATGCGCAAGCTGTTTGGAGTGACCCGGGTTTCTGAAATTCCCACCGGTGTAAATCTGGAATACTTCACGCCCAAGGAAGCTGCCGCTCCAACCAGCGATCTGGTCTTCATCGGATCAATGGACTGGCTTCCGAACGTGGACGGGATGCTCTATTTCGTGCGTGAGATTCTGCCCCTGATCCACCGCAAGCGCCCGGAGACCACACTGGCAATTGTGGGGCGGACGCCGCCGCCCGAGATCCTGGAATTGGCTAAACAGGATTCGCGCATTCAGGTGACCGGAACCGTTCCGGACATCCGCCCGCATGTCTGGGGCGCCAAGCTCTCCGTGGTGCCCCTGCGCATCGGCGGCGGAACGCGGCTGAAGATCTACGAATCAATGGCCGCGCGTGTTCCCGTTGTTTCGACAACCATTGGAGCCGAGGGCCTTGCAATGAATCCGCCCGACGACATCCGCCTTGCAGACAATCCGCAGGAATTCGCTGCCGAATGCCTGGAGCTGCTCGCGGACGATAAACTTCGCACCGGCATTGCGCATGCCGCATGGGACATGGTCTCCACCCGCTTCTCCTGGGACAGTGTGTCGCGGTGCTTCGAGCGCATCCTGGAAGACGGTCCGTCGATTCGTTAAGGGTGGCCACACGGACCGGGATGCGTTGCTGCCTGATTGCAATTAGGCGACCTGGCGAAGTCGATTCCGCTCTTGCGAAAGGCTCTCAACATTCGTGAAGAACGGGTCGCCGCCGACCGCGCCAATCGCGGCCTGATTGGAGGACTGGCGGAATCCTACGCCGACATGGGGCGCTGGTATGCGTCGTCTAATTCCTGCCGCGAAGCAGAGACCTGGTATCGGAAGAGCCTTGCGGCCTTTCATGAAGTGCAGGGAACCAGCGCACTAACCGGGGCTGATGCGGAACTGCCGGCCATCATCGCCAAGGAACTGGCTAACGTTAAGACTGGCTGCGGGTCCCGGCCAGCCTCGCCAAAGTAGCGGCGAGGACCAGCGTGCCGCGTCCAATGTCTTGCGGCGACGCGTACTCATCCGGACGATGACTAACTCCGTTCCGGCAGGGAATGAAGAGCATCGCGGTCGGCGCGATGCGGGATACAAACAGAGAGTCGTGATAGGCGCGGCTCACCATCCGGTCAAACGGCAGCGCCATTTCGCTGCAGCTCTCCGCCAAGGCATCCACCACCATGGAGCCGCAGATGGCGGGGGCGTCCGCGTTCACCATCTCCGTTTGAATTTGCAGCCTTCGCTCACGGGCCACACGTCCGCAAGCCTCGGCAAGGGATTGGAGCACACCGTCCCGGCGGGCAGGATCGATGTCCCGAACGTCCACTCCTAACGTCACTCTCGAGGGGATGCCATTCACGGCGCCGGGGAAGACGTCGCACTGGCCGATTGTCGCTACGGTATCTATCGCGCCCGTGGATCGAGCCGCGGATTCCAGTGCAAGCGCAAGCTCCGCGGCGCCAGAGAACGCGTCGCGCCGGTCGGGCATCAGCACCGCTCCAGCGTGTCCGCCTTCGCCTTCAATGACGATGCGAAGGCTGGCGGGTGCGGCGATGGCGGTGACAACTCCCAGGGGAACTTCACGCCGCTCCAGCAGCGGCCCCTGCTCTATGTGCAGTTCTGCAAAAGCGTGATAGTAGCCTGGAGCGAGCCGGACGTTCTCCAGCGATCCGGTGAATCCGGCGTTCGCACGGACTTCGTTGAGCGTCGAACCGTCTTTGTCCTTCAGCTTGTCACCGGCGGCCGCGTCCAGCGCCCCGGAGAGCAGGCGGCTGCCAAGGCATCCGATACCGAAACGCGTAGGCTCCTCCGACGTAAAGAGCAGCAATTCGATAGAGCGCAGCGGCTGAAAACCGCTTTCCCGCAAGGCCCGCATCGCCTCCAAGCCACCGAGCACTCCCACAGTACCGTCGTACCGCCCGGAGTATGGAATGGCATCGATGTGCGATCCGGTACCGACCGCGGGTAAGCTTGGATCGGACCCGATCCAGCGCACGAAGGTGTTGCCGACAGCGTCCTCGCGAACCTGAAAGCCGGCGGCGGTGCAAAGTTGCGTGAAGTATTCCCGAGCCTGCAGGTCCACAGCCGAGAACACGACGCGCATGACGGCCGGTGCCGGCACGTCAGAGAAGCCGGCCAGGCGATCCAGTTCAGCCATCAGACGATCTTGGTTGATGCTCGGGTTCATAGCCGGTTCCAATCCTTGTAGATGAGGTATTTTGCGGGCACCTTCCCCAGTGCGCCGAACCATTGCGGGCAGTAGGGCCCCATCCAGATAAAGTCGCCGGCAGCCGCCGGATACCAGCACTCCCCCAGCCTGTAGATGCCGCCGCCTTCCAGCATGACGAGGCCGTGTTCCATCACATGGATCTCAACCATGGGCAGGGTTGCGCCGGGTTGGAAAGTCATCGTGTTCACGGCGCAGTCGAATGCGAAATCAGCGGGCAGAAGGGGACGGACCTGTACCGCTTCATCGCCCATTAACGGCTGACCAAGTACCAGCGATTCGTCGCCGATCAACAGCTTGGGCGGGGGCGTGCCTTTGAGGGCATGATAGTCCTTCTCGATGACAACGGCGCGGCTCACAGCCGGTGCCGAGACGGTGTGTTTCGCATCGGGCGGGAGGTAAGCGTATCCGCCTTTCCTGACGCGATGCTTCTTCTTTCCGACATCAACCGTCAGTTCCCCTTCCAGCACGAACACGAACCGCTGCGATGCGGCGGGGCCTAATCGGCCGCCTTCCTCGAACTCGGCGGTGTATTCGATGAAAGCTGCGCCCATGGCGGGCGCGGCGTGGATAATGGCCGTGGCATTTTTCATTCCCGGCAGGG
>JBDUEM010000111.1:0-21873 GCA_040002435.1 Bryobacteraceae bacterium | reverse complement strand
AGGGGTACCCACAGTGGTAGTGTCGCAGTGCGCGTCACAACCGTCCTGAAGCGGGCCGTGGAACCGGGTGCGGCTCCCCTCAGCGGCAGCGGATGCAAATTCGGACGCTGTCGGCTGCGCTTCCGCGAGCCTTCGGCTTGAGGGTCAAGGAGAAATGGACTTGCCGCAACCACCTCTTAACTCGCGTCAACCTCCGGCTATAGTTGAGACTGATGGCAGACAGCGAGTATGACGGCATCATATTGGGAGCCGGGCACAACAGCCTCGTCCTGCAGGCGTATCTTGGCCGCGCTGGACTGAAGACCGTCTGCCTGGAGCGCCGGCCCGTTGCCGGCGGCGGATTATCGACCGTCGAGGATTCCCGCCGCCCCGGATTTTTCCACAATACGCACTCGTTTTACCACCGGGCCATCAATCAAATGCCCTGGTACAAGGATCTCCATCTGGAACAACTCGGCGCCAGCTATCTGGAACCGGAGTTAAACGTTGCCTTGATCCTACGAAACGGCCAGGCACTGGAGTGGTGGACCGATTTTGAACGCACCATCGAATCTGCCGCAGCGTTCAGTAAAAAAGATGCGCTTACCTTGCGTCGATGGCGCGATGAGTTCGTACCCATTCTGGAGCACATCTTACTGACGGAGAGCCAATCGCCGCCGGTACCTCAGGACATCCGCTCAGAGAACCTGCAGCGCACTTCCGAAGGCCGTAGACTTCTCGAAGTCGCAAAACTTTCGCCCTTTGAGTTCGTGGAAAGAGAGTTCGAACACCCGGTCATTCGCGCGGGGCTTTTGTTCTTCAACGGACTCCGCGAAGTAGATCCTCGCGTTCCTGGATTTGGTTATCATGTGCCGGCGCTCCTGGCCAGCCGTCATAAAGCCCAAATGTGCGTTGGCGGTTCGGCCAATCTCGCCAAGGCCCTCGTGAGTGCCGTGATGAAAAGCGGGGGAGAGATCCGCTTGAACACCACCCCACGAAAGATTCATGTCGAGAATGGCAGAACGGTCGGCGTCGAGACCAGCCACGGCGACTTCATTCGCGCGCGCCATTTTGTTGTCTCGGGGCTGAACCCGGTACAGACATTCGTTGACTTGCTGGATCCCGGCAGCCTTCCACTCGAATGGAGAGAAAAGGCCGGCAGTTTCCTGTTTAACGTTCTGGCGCCGCTCTTCGCGATCAATGTAAATCTGAAAGAGCCTCCGCATTACGCCGCCGAAGAACGCCATCCGGAACTCAGCCGGGCATTCATGACGATCGTGGGCTTAGAGGATTCAGCGCAGTTTCTCGACATCGTACGCAAACATGAAGAAGGGGCGATCCCCCCGGCAGTGATGTGGGGATCGTGCCCGACCCTCTTCGATCCTTCACAGGCTCCGCAAGGCTTCCACACCGCGTTCATGTGGGAGAAACTGCCTTACCGGTTACGGGGCGATGCGAATAACTGGGACGGCGAGCGAGACCGGCACGCGCGGCAAATGTTGGATGTGTGGACGGAATATGCACCGAACCTGAAGAGTTCGCTGCTCGATTACTCCGCGCAGTCACCCTTGGACACGGAACGGACGCTGCCCAATATGCGTCATGGCGACTTATTAGTTGGCGCGTTGTCTAACGGACAGACAGGTTACAACCGGCCATTTGCGGACGCAGGATTGTACCGCGGCTACTTCAGCAATTTATATCTATGCGGATCCAGCAGCCATCCCGGCGGCAACATCACCGGCCTTCCCGGCTACAACTGTGCGCAGGTCCTGTTGAACGACCTCGGTCTCTCGTTCGACGACGTACGTCAGTAACCAACGACGCCCGCCCGATGATACGCCTCGCGCACCCGCGCCAGCTCGTCTTCAGCCTCGAGCACACCAAGCGCGGACGCCATCCGCTGAATGGGCGTCTTAGCATCGTTTGACCAGAAGATGCCCAGGTCCTCGTCTTCGTAGTAACGGAACCCCACCTTGTCGCCGTACATCTTTTGCAGGGCCTTTCCGTTCTGCAGCTTCGAACTCCATGGCAAAATCGCGTAGCTTAGATCGATCTCCTGCACCAGGATCTGTCCTGGCGGTTTCACTTGTGCCGTAATCTTCCCGGTCGGCTCAAATATCGATGCATTATTCCGCCACGTGCTCGACACTATATAGCAGCGGTGCTGCATGGCGCGGGCAGCTGGTTGGGAGGTCTGCGGCGACTGCGTCGGCCACGCCACCAGCTCAGCACCCTTGCGCGCCAGTTCATTCCACCCTTGGTCAAATTCCATGTCGTAACAAATCTGAATTCCCAGCTTTCCGAAATCGCACTCGAACACAGGCTGATCCTTCCCGGGAGTCGAACCGGCCTCCATCGTCTTGCCGTCCAGGGATGGAACCAGTTGCACTTTCCGGTATGTGCCAGTCACCTTCCCCAACCTGTCGACCAGCACCGCAGCATTCGAACAGCGGTTCGCGTCGGTAGACTCTCGCAAATAAGTGGGAGCGATAACGTAGCAGTGGTGCTGGCGGGCCATCTTCGTGAACATATCGCCCATTGGCCCCTGCCAGGGCACGGATCGTGCCAGCGCGTCGCTTCCAGCTTCTCCCGTGACCGCCACCTCCGGAAGGATCGCCAGGTCCAGACCCCGGCCGTACTTGTTTTTGGATTCCTGCGCCATGCCGGCCACAATTGCCGCCAACTGTTCCAGCCGCTTATCCAGGCCGGGATAGGTTACCCAAAAAGGCTGCATCACCGTGCCCAGAATCACCTTCCGCGGAGGCAATCCGGAGGTGCTCTTAGGCGCGCCGTTGGCCAACGCAGCCGGCACGCGCACGCCCGCCGCGGCTGCGGCGCAGCCCGCTCGTGTTAGAAATGACCTGCGATTCACCATGGAAATTTCCTCGTCCTGACGATATTATCGGCCTTTCAATTCCCCAAGGTAATCCACCACGGTGGCAAGCGGCACAACATCGCCCAGATCCAGCTCGATATCCAGCAGATTCACTTCGTGCATAATTTCACAGCGCTCGCCCACCGCCTCGGCGGGGACAATTACCCGGAAGCTGTCAGTCGCATCACGGCACGTTGCATAAATGCAGTGGCTGGTGCTGACTCCAGTAACAATCAGCGTATCCACGCCAAGGCCCGTAAGGCACTCGTGAAGGTTGGTTGCTTTGAAACTGGACGCGTAGCGTTTTGCGATCAGTCGTTCGCTCGGTCGGCGCTCCAACCTCGGATCCAGCGTAAACAGGTGTTCATCCCCCGGCTTCAGCTCCATCTTTACCTTCCTGTCGTGCGGCGAGGGAGGCATCGCCGGATCATAGTCCCAAGTCGTGAAGAAAATGGGAATTCCGGCGGCACGTGCGGCTTTCAAAAGAACACACGCCGCGTTCAACACCGAGTCTACGTTGCTGCCCTGTGAATGATTGCGGGGATCGGTCCACCAAAGCGCCAGATCGATAACGATCAACGCGGGGCGCTGGCCGAAGCCTATGTCGCCGGCCCACCCCCGCTCGATGTATCGCTCGCGCAGAGCAGCCAAGTGCGCCCGTATGGGCGCGCGTAATTCGTCCGGTAGCCGCAGGTCATCCGATCCGAAGGCCAGGGCAACAGGGTTGGATTCATTTGTCATAAGTAATTGATCATCGCCTCATTTCTGCAAGCGGGACTCGCGGGCTCTGGCCTGGTAAACGGCTCGACCCATCGCAAACGCATCTTTGGACGCCTGCTTGTCAGAGGGCCGCGCGAATTTCGCCTCCGTTTCGAGCCAGTGGATTCCGTTGTCGATATAGCGCACGAAGTATTCAGCATCGTCCCAACTGCGGATCGCCGCTCCATCGCGAATCACGTATACCGGCGAAGAATGAGCGAACACCGTCTCCGGCCGGCGGGTCCCGTAATAATCGCTGAGCCGTGTACCCTGCGGGACGTGAACCTGCTGAAAGTTCACACCGCGTTGGCGGTACTCGTCCATGTCCTCACAAACCCGGGCAGCGAGCCAGCAGCTACCACCCACCTTATGCTCCAGGTGAATTTCCGCCACGTGACGCGGCCCGCTGGGAGTTGCCTGCGCAACCACCGTTCCATTGGCAACAATCTCCAGGCGGTGATAGGGAAGCTGAGACTCTGCCGTCGCATGAACCTGCACCACGCGCTCTTTGCCTGAATCGAGGTGCAAGGTGGCGCCCGGATCGCGGCCATTTACCGTGAACATCAGGATGGGGCTGTTGGTGATGAAGGTCCGGCCCGCCTTGAGCGCGTCGATCCAGTGTTGATAAGTAAAGTCTCCCTCCACACGCGCGAACACGCGATTGGCGCCCACCGTGACGAAGGTTGTCATCTTGTCCGTTCCAGCCGTGGCCGTCAGTCGAAATCCGCAGTTCAAGTAGCGGTACCACAGACGCAAGCCGTTGTTCGCCTCCAGTTCGGGAACAACCTGCTGCATGAAAACCGGAAATGCTCTGGGGTCCAGAACGCTTAGAATTTCCAGCCCGTCCAGCTTTTCCATCGCAACATCCAGAGGACTCTCCACGCCGGGCCAACTGGGGAAGTGCGCCCAGGAGACGTAGCCGCCCTGCGCGTGCGTTTCATCGCAAACGCGCAGATGCAGCGGGTGGTCATGTGGCTGCATGGTCTTCACCGGGTCAATCAGCCGTTTCAAATTCAGCAGGCACATGTGCCCCAGATGATCGTTGCGGAACTCCTGGTTCACGTAGATCAGGCGCCGGCCGCTCGAAAAGCGGTTCAGCCCGCCCTCGAACTGCGCTTGATCCAGAGTGAAGTCTGACGTCAGGATATTTGCGACGTCCAGGTCTTCCGCCTCCATCTCGAGGCGGCAGGTCTTCGGCGACACATCGTGGATGTGAATGTCGCCGCTGTACCAGCCGCGCGCGGCCAGCGACGACCACCGGGTCATCGGAATTTGAATCACACCGTCCCGCAGGGCGCTGGAAGATATCTCGCCCTCGGCGATCACAAACTCATATCCTTTGATGACCTGATAGCGCAGAGGCAGCGAGCGCGGATCGACGTTGAACTTCCCATCTACGTACGCAAACCGCTTCGATTGAAAGCGCACGTCTCCTTGTTGCGCATCCTTAGCCAATTCGGAGGGATGCCCGAGGGGCACAATGTCGTTACCCCGCGCATCCGTCAACCGCACCCTGGCAGTAATCGGCTGGCGGGATCGGCCGTCTGTGATCTTGCATTCGACGGCATCGCCGGCCGGCGCCGCGTTCAGTCGTTGGGCCGCGGAGAGATAAGCGCCTGGGACCGCATGGGTGAGAAATTGCCGGCGATTTTGTGACATAGCGTCTCGTGTTCGCTTGAACGATTGTATCCGGCACGGTGTGCGGGTAAGATTCGAGAGTGATCAGACGCGAATTCCTGCAAACCGTAACCGCCGGCGTCACTGCGCTACCCGCATCCTTGCCATGCTTCGGCCAGATTCCGCAACCCACAACTCATACCTACAGGACCGCGGCCGGCTGCGAGATGAAGGCCGATGTCTACGGAGCGGCCGCCGGCGCCGGAAAGCCCGCCGTCCTGTGGATTCACGGCGGAGCCTTGATCCTCGGCAACCGCAGAGGCCTGGTGCGCCCCTTCCACACAGGTCTCCTGCAAGCGGGATTTGTGGTTGTTTCCATCGACTACCGCCTTGCGCCGGAGACCAAGCTGCCCGCAATCGTGGAAGACGTACAGGACGCATACCGGTGGATGCGCGAAAAAGCCGCGAACTTCGGCATCGACCGCGATCGTATCGCCACGGCCGGAGGCTCCGCCGGTGGATACCTCACCCAGATGACCGGCTTTTGTTTGGAACCCCGCCCGCGGGCGCTCGTCTCCTACTACGGCTACGGTGACATCGTTGGGCCCTGGTATTCCGAACCCGATGAGTTCTATCGCCGTCAGCCCTTGGTCTCGAGAGAGGACGCAGACAAAGTGGTCGGCCGCTCAGCGGTAGCGGATCCTCCCGCGGACAATCAGCGCGGGAAGTTTTATTTGTATTGCCGGCAAAATGGCCTTTGGCCAAAGGAAGTCGCCGGTCACGATCCTCATACCGATAGCAAGTGGTTCGATCGTTACAGCCCCATCCGCAACGTAGATGCAAAGTATCCGCCGATCCTGCTGATACACGGTACCAACGACACGGACGTGCCTTATTCGCTTTCCAAAGATATGGACGCCAAACTTTCGCAAGCCGCGGTGAAGCATGAGTTCATCACAGTGGCAGGTGCGGGCCACGGGTTAACGGGCGCAAAACCGGAGGAAGTCGCGCAAGTGGCGGACCGCGCTGTCCAGTTTGTCAAAACCCATACAAGTTGAGCGGGGAAGCAAGCATGCGGATTTCTGCCACGTTTTTGCTCTCGATCTCCTTCTTCTCCGGCGTCGGCGGTCTTTGCGGCCAGAATCCGCCGGCCGCCAACGACACGCTGCTTCTCTGGATGAACGGGATTGCACAGCAGCAGCTTGACAAGCGCGAAGCGGAAATCGCCGCGATACAAACCGTCGCACAAGCCGAGAGTCGCAAGAAGCTGGTCCGCGAAAAGGTTTTGGCCACTATGGGTGGACTGCCCGAATACCACGGCCCCCTCAATGCGCGGGTCACCGGAACTATTCAGGCCGACGGCTTCGTGATCGAGAAAATCATTTACGAGAGCTTGCCGGGGTATTTCGTCACTGCCAATCTTTACCGTCCAAATCAGCCCGGCCGGTATCCGGCCGTCCTGCTGCAATCGGGCCACACGCAGGAAGGCAAGGCCGAGCCGCAGTTGCTTGCCGCAAATCTCGCGTTGAAGGGCTTCATCTCGCTCGCGTTCGATCCGGTAGGCCAGGGCGAACGCGAGCAGACATACGATAAGCAGCTCAAGGCGCCCGCGGCCGGCTGGTCGGTAAATGAACACATCCATGCCGAAGCGCAGAGCAATCTCATTGGCGAAGGCGTGGCGCGCTACTTCATCTTCGATGCGCAGCGTTCTCTCGATTACCTGCTGAGCCGCCCGGATGTAGACTCCGCTCGCATCGCTGCCGCGGGTTGTTCCGGAGGCGGAGCCTTGACCACCTTCATCGGCGCCCTCGATCCGCGGGTCAAGGTCGTGATTCCAGCGTGCTTTCCCAATTCCCACCGGCTGCTGTTTACCGGAGCCTATCCAGGCTCGGAGATGAGCTTGCCGGGCGCCATTGCACAAGGCTTGGATACGGCGGATCTGGTCGAATTGTCCGCGCCTGCTCCGTGGCTGATCCAGGCCACCGAGGAAGACTACTTTACTCCGGCAGGCGCCAGGCTCGTCTATGAGGAGGCGAGGCGCTGGTATGGTCTTTATGGAGCTGCGGGCAAAGTGGATTTCTTCGTCGGTCCTGGATCACACGGGACGCCGTTGGTCAGCCGCGAAGCCATCTACCGTTGGCTGATTCGCTGGTTGAAAGACGGTAAGGGAGATTTTCGCGAACAGCCCGTGAAGCTTTACACCAATCACGACTTGTTGGTGACGCGAACCGGCCGCGTCGAAGATGAGCCCGGAAGCCGCAAACTCCACGAACTGATCCTCGATGGTTACAACGCCAGGAAGCAAAAAGGAACGACGGCCGAGTTGAAAGCAAAGCTGCGCAGCCTGGGTATTCCAACGAGCGGCACCCCGCCCGAATCCAGGATCCTGGAGCAGACAACCAGCAATGGAATCCAGACTCAGCGGATCGAATTCGAGAGTGAGCCCGGGATCGTCATGTCAGGGAAATTGCACATCCCGCTCACGACCGGCAGAAAGTCCGCGACGCTGCTGGTGACGGGCTCGCTTTCAGACTGGTTGGTGGAGAAAGCTGTGAAGTCCGGCCGGGTTGTTCTGGAGCTTGACCCGCGGCGTTCGCTCAGCCAGGATAACCGGCGGCCCTTCGTCGGAGACTATCTCGCCAATGAGCGCGCGATGCAGATAGGCCGCAACCTGCCGGCGCTGCGGGCGCACGACATCCTGCGCGGTGTGGATCTTCTCACCGCTCGTGACGACGTCGATCCAGCCGCCATCTCTGCCGCCGCGCAGGGTGTGAAGGGAATCTGGCTGTTGCTCGCCGCCTCTGCGGATCCTCGAATCTCCAAGGTGTGGCTCGACAAGACTCCCTACAGTTTGGTCAAATCGCTTCACAACACATTGAACGCGGATTTGAGCGCTGCCGTAATTCCTGGATTTGTTTTGCATTGGGATCTGGACGACCTCACCAAAGCGATGGGTGAGCGGCCCGTTCTCTGGACCGATCCGACGAACTGGATGGGCCGCGTTGAATCGGCGGGCCCTCGTTTCCGCTATCGATGGGTCCTTGGCGACCTCACCGATATGGCTAACGCACAGGATGAGCAGTACGCACTGGAGTTCCTGCAATAACTCAGGGCTGCCACCGTTTGCAAAGCGCCGCCAGTGTATCCATTCCTGTGGCCTTAGCCGCGCGCAGCAGGCGCAGGAAGATTTGGGCCGTGATAAACGCGTCGCCCCCGGCCGTGTGGCGGTCATGCGGCACCACGCCGAACATTTCGCACAATCCATCCAGAGAAAATCCCGAAGCCATCGGACGATCAGCGAAGGCGCCGGCCGCATTCAAGTGCAGCGTCAGGTCCATTGTGTCCAGTGACCGGTTCTGCAAGCGCATATTGAAATGGCGCTCGCAGGCACAGTTCAGCGCCTCAATGTCATGGCCAATGTGATGCCCCACAATCACGCCGTCGCGCAGATAATCGAGGAAGAGCGCCACAGCTTCTGATTCCTCCATGCCGCCCGCGGCCTCGTCGCGAGTAATGCCATGAACGGTCACAGAAGCATTGTTGTAGGCGATCCTCAACAGTACTTCGAAGGAATCTTCCAGCATGATTTCACCGCGGCAAACTGCCACGGCGCCGATGGTAATGATCCGGTCGCGCCGCGGGTCGAGGCCCGTGGTTTCCGTGTCGAGCGCGACAAAGCGGACCCGGTCGGAAGAAGCGTCATCAGCCCAGGAGTTTATAAAGGAGCTCAGGTACTGTTCGGTTGTCATGCGGCGGGAATAAAGGTGGCGGCTGTGAATTCGAGAAGGCGGTGGATGGAAGAGAATGCAGTCTTAAGCAGGCGCTGATCAAACCGGCTCAGACTGGCCGCGGTGATTTGAGGCCCTCCCGCCAGGGCCCGGTAGTAGAGCGCAATCCGAAATGCGCCGGCAGCTTCTTGAAAGACAGCGGCGTTGTCCGGGAAATCCATCTGTGCCGATCGTAGGCGCTCCAGCGTGTTCGCGGGCGACAGGTGGTCCTTCGCGATGGCAAACACACGCGCCGCATCGGTAAGGGGCTTCACCGCAACCGTGTCTATGTTGAAATCGTCCCTCTGGGCTCCGTCCATATCGAGCACCAGGCCGTCGAAGAACGTCAGCGGCGGCAAATGAGTGAGCGTGTCATTTGCCAACAGAACGGTGGTCATTTCATGGCCGCGGAGGTCCGCGCATATCTCCCATTGCACCTTTTGCAATATGGAAGCTTCGCCCGCCAGCGGCGAAACGTCGAAGAATTCACGGCGGGCGTAGAGATCGTGACTCAAAGGGTTGCGGATGGTTTCAGAATACAATCGGGTCCATTCGGAAAGAGGCATGCAGGGCTGCGACCCTTCCGGCCATGACAGACCGGGACCAGAGAGTCCGCACTCGTGAAACCAGCCCAGCGCTTCTCCGGCCACGGCAGCGAAATACATCCGGTCCTCGCCATGAAAGGAATCGCCGGAATCGTCATAGACGGCTGCGATGGTGGGCAGAGAGGGAGTCATCAGTTCCCCCCTCGCCGCCGCCCCGAACAACAGCCAGCAGTACGGTGCGGAAGGCGGATCGATGCCCGCCTCCAATACCTGCTCCGATGCAAGCCGGATGCAGGCATTCGCCAGCGCGGCAATAATCTCGCTACCCATCTGGCAGCAGTCGTCCACGTCCAGCGGTTGCGCCAGCGCGTCCACCGACGTGCGGGTTGCCTGTTGCAGCAGCGGGATCATCTCCGCTGCCGACGTGGCATGAAGAATGCCGCTAATCAGGCGAACAATGTTATAGCCGCAAAACAGCGCCAGTTCCGAGGCGGTGAGGATTGCCTTCAGTGGACTGTCCGCCGTCCCGTCCGCGGTGATGGCAATCTCTTCGCTTCGGGATTTCATCATCTCCCGCACCGTCGCGCGAGTCGTAAGAGGAGGAGCCAGTGTAGGCGGACAGGGGCGGGCGGCCAGTCGCGCACTGCCTGTGTTTTCCGCGCAAAGATCCAGAGGGGCGAGGACTGCAAGCGGATTGCCGTTGTCGCACACAAGAGCGGCGACGCCGCTCCGGGATCGGACTAATTGTTGCGCGGCTTCCTGGCGGGACGCATCCAGCGGGATTACGGTCAGTCGGGTCGAAAGGAAATCCAACGACGGAGGCTCCGCGTCCAACCAGGATGTCCTGCCGAAACCCCGGACGCCCGCGACGGACGAATACGCCGAGATGAACCGCTTCACCGCGGCGTAGCGCGCGGCGATCGATTCAAAGGGAGCCGCGGCCACTCCGTATAAGATGACGTCGCTCGTGGTGCGGGCCGAACAGAGGTATGCACCGTCACCGAAAAACCGGTCCAGTCCCACCAGGGCCCCTTCTCCCAGCACGTCGCGTAGTTCGCCGCCGGAAGCAAGCAATTCCACCCGTCCTTGCTGGATTACCCACACCAATTGCCCTTTGGGATCGCCTTGACGGAACAGATATTCACCCGCCTGGTGGAACTTGACCCGCCCGCTGCCGGCCAGTTCCAGCAGGTCCGGCTCCTCAATCGCGTCGAAGGGCGGAAAGCTTCTCAAGAAGTCGGCTACGCGGTGAGAAATGACGGAAGTTTTCATATTGGGACACTACTTGCGTTAGCGACGGAGCTGACTTCCGATTAGGATACAACAGGATGAGGGCAGGCGGGATTCAAAACGCTAGAAGGGAAGGCGAAAGAAACGGTGGCGGCAGATGCGGCAGCGATACGGTACCAGCCAGAGGAACTGCATGACCTTGTCTAGAAAGTCCCGATAGTAAGAGGGCCGGATATCGGCCACACCGCACTTCGGACAAACTTTTCTGTTTCCAAGCATATAAGCTTCGTAGTATAGCCCGCGCCAAGACCTTTGATACGCTATCGGCAGTTCCTATGCGAATCTTTATCCTCCCGATGGCGTTATTTCTCACCAGCGCCGCGTTGACAGCACAGCGATTGGAGGATGGCGCGCAAATCTTCCGCTCCGCTTGTAGCGGCTGCCATGGGGCTACTGGCGGAGGTGGGCGGGGTCCAAACATCCGCGATGGCCGCCTGGTTCGTCGCATGAGCCGCGAGCAGCTTTTCGATTCCATCAAGACGGGGGTTCCGGGAACGGACATGCCGGCGTTTCCCATTGGAGATGAAAAGATCCATGCTGTGGTGGCTTTCGTGAAAAGCCTGAGTGCACCCGCCATCGAAGCGAACGTGCCAGGCGATGAAGCGGCAGGTAACGCAATCTTCTTCGGCAAAGGCGGGTGTTCCGGTTGCCACTCGATACGAGGGCGCGGCGGATTGCTGGGACCGGACCTTTCCAACGCCGGCTCGCAACGGTCCATCGGCCAGTTGCGCGAATCGGTGTTGGAGCCGAGCGCGCGGCCAACGGAAGGCTTTCAGGGTGTGGACGTCGTCATGAAAACCGGCGAGCGCATTTCCGGCGCGGCCAAGAACTACACGAACTACTCCATTCAGATATTGGATCGGAACGGACAACTGCACTTGTTGGACAAGAAGGACGTGCGGGAGATCACACTGCACCAGAAGTCGCTGATGCCCGGCGATTATTCCGCCAGGCTCTCTGAAACGGAGCTGCAGGATTTGATGGCGTACCTGAGCCGCCAGGGGATGCGGACCGAAAGGAGAACCAAATGAGATCTGCGGCATATCTGTTTTGCCTTTGCGCTGCTGTACTATCCGCACAGGTTCGTTTCGAGGATATTCGCAAGAGCCCCAACAGCGACTGGCTCACCTACGGAGGCGACTACGGCGCGCGGCGGCACAGCCCCTTGAAGCAGATTAACGTCGGCAACGTAGCGTCTCTGGTGCCGAAGTGGACCTACCACGTCGAGACGGCTAAGAAACTCGAAGCCACGCCGCTGGTGTATGACGGCATGATGTACGTCACGAATACCAACGAGGTGTTCGCGCTGGATGCGCTGTCGGGCCGTAAGGTCTGGCAGTATCGCGACGAGCAGTCCGTCAAACAGAACGTAAACCGCGGCGTGGCTTTGCTGGGCGACCGCGTCTTCTTTGTGACGTCCGACGCGCATCTGGTGGCGCTCCATCGAAAGACTGGGGCGGTTCTTTGGGACAAGAAGTACGCCGATTCGACTAAAGGCTACATGGCGACCATGGCTCCCCTCGCCTTGAAAGATCGCGTGATTGTCGGAGTAGGCGGCGGCGATGGAGGGATTCGCGGCTTCGTGGTTTCATTCTCGGTCTCGACCGGTGAGGAATTGTGGCGCTTCTACACCGTGCCGGGAAAGGGTGAGAAGGCATCGGAGACCTGGTCCGAATTCAACGCGGAATGGGGCGGCGGCGCTACCTGGATGACAGGAACCTACGACCCCGAATTGAATCTGGTGTATTGGCCCACCGGCAATCCTTGGCCGGACTATTACGGCAAAGACCGGCGAGGCGACAACTTGTATAGCTGTTCCGTGGTCGCCCTCGATGGCGATACCGGAAAGCTGAAATGGCATTTTCAATTCACGCCGCACGACACGCATGATTGGGATGCCCAGTCGATTCCGGTGCTGGTGGACACGGAGTTTCGAGGCAAGCAAAGAAAGCTGCTGTTGCATCCGAACCGCAACGGATTCTTTTATGTCCTGGACCGCACCAGCGGCGAATTTCTGAACGCGACCCCGTTTATCGACAAGCTGACCTGGGCGAGCGGGATTGACTCGAAGGGACGGCCCGTGGAATTGCCGGATCAGACGCCAACACCTACGGGGGTGAAGGTATGTCCATCCGTTAGGGGCGCCTCCAACTGGATGTCGCCGTCCTACAATCCCGATACGCAACTGCTGTACGTTCCCACTTTAGAGCAATGCGATAACGTGGTGACATCGACAAAAATGCCCGAACCGGGGAAAGGCCAGGCGGGAGGCGGTGGCGAACAATTTCCCACCGAGCCCGGGAAGTTTTATATGCGGGCCATCGACCCGAAGACCGGCCAGCGGCGCTGGGAGTATCCCATGACGGGGCCTGCCACAATGTGGGCGGGAACCGTGTCCACCGCTGGCGGCGTGTTGTTCTTCGGCGACGATGATGGCCAGTTGGTGGCTCTGGATGCGAAGTCCGGCAAACACCTGTGGCATTACAACATGGGCCAGAAGCTGACCGCTTCGCCGATGACGTTTAGCGTAAACGGGAAACAGTATGTGTCCATTGCCTCGGCCACGGACGTATTCACATTCGGGCTCTTTGAGCCAGCAGTGTCCGTGCCTGTGGTTCCCGAACGCGTGGCGCCGTAGCTCAGCCGGAGTACTTCACTCGGACTTCATTTGGAAATAGTTCGACGGCTTCGCGGGTCGCTCCCGGCAGACCGTCCAAACTGATCTCCCGAAGCTTTGGAAGCCTTGCCAGATGGGCGATACCAGTATTGGTGATGCCGGCACACTGCCAGAATTCCAGTTTTTCCAGCGACGCCATGCCGCCGAGAATTTCCAGGCTGCGATCGGTGATTTGCGTCTTCCCCGCGTAATACGTCTTCAGGCGCTTCAAGTCCCCAAGATGTCCGGTGGCAGCATCACCAGTGTTCCGGCAATACATGCACCACAGACCTTCCAGGTTCTCGCATTTTCCAACATGGCGAAAGCCATCATCGGAAAAGTCCATCGGCATTAGCTCGCGCAATGCAGGAAAATTCGGCAAGTCAGCCAGTGCGCCATCATTCACGTTTTTGCAGCTGAGCCCGATTCCCCGCAATGCCAGCATGGTTGCCAGTGCGGCGAACCCGCGGGAGCCGAAGTTCGGACACTCGCGGCCCCAGAAGTATTCGATGGTTTGCGAACGGCTCAACGCCGCAAATCCCGCATCCGTCGCCACCGCGCCCTGGCCCATCAGCATTCGCAGGCGCGGAATGGCGGCAATCTGAAGCATGGCCTCGTCATCGCAGTGCTGGTCCTGACAACCCAGAAAGCCGAGGTTGGGAAGGTGCTGCAGCGCCGCCAGTCCTGCAGACGTGAAGGCATGACAATGCCAGAAAAAGGTCAATCCGAAAAGACCATGCAAGCCTGCCAGGCGGGTAAGACCGGCGTCCGTAAATGGACCATCAATCAGCAGATGGTTCGGCGACGCCTGCGCACTCATCAGAGAGTATTTCACCTCGCCGCCCTGCCAGTTCCGGAAGACTGGGAGGTGCTGCAGCAGGTCAAGGCCGGCATCCGTCACTTCCCTTCCCGTTCTGAATTGCCGCAGATATCGCTTGCCCGCTAAGGCTTCGATGGCCCCATCTCCTGACTTCGTTCCCAGCAGGTTCACATCCTCCAGGTATTCGCACGCGGCCAGGTTCGCGACGCCTTTATCCGATGCGCCCTGCGTCCAGCACATCGCAATGCGCCGCAGTGATGTCAGCTGACTGAGTGGTTCCAGACCGTGATCGGTAATGGGGCTGGTCAAGCCGCCCACTTCCAGTTCGAGAAGCTGCGGCATTTTGGCCAGATGCTTCATTCCAGCGTCGCTGAGCGTCTTCGAATCGGCGACGTGAAGGTGAGTGAGATGCTGCAGTCGCGGCAGGCGCTCCATGGCGGCATCGATCATACCGCCGGCATGCAGCCTGGTGAGGCGATGCTCCTGCATCACGTCGATGATCGTGTCCCAGTCTTGCGGAGTTTGAGGCCCGCGGACAAACAGAGTGCTCTCGCTCCAGTCGATCTTGTAAAACGGCCGCGCGGGATGCCGTACGGCTGGCGCTTGGTTCACACCATTTACAAACTCGGCCCAGCTCTCAAATTCGTACGAATGCGCCACCATGCGCCGCGCATCTTCCAGCGTCAGCTTCGGCATCTGCAGCGGATCGTGGTCCCAGGGGAACGAAGTTCCATAGTTCCAATTGACCTCGCGGATGGCCATGGCGTCGCCTTCCAGATAAGCGGCGGACAGATCCCGGGCCAGTTGCTCGTATTGCTCCATCCCGGCCGGCTGGATGGATGCGATGTGATGTTTCAATTTCGCCCAACTTTCAAATCCGTACCGGCGGGCGATGGCAAACTGCGCCTCGGCAAGATTGGCGGGTTGCGGGGTGGATTGTTTCAGCAGTTCCTTGGCTTGCTTTTGAAGTTGCTGGAAAGATGGGCGGTCGGGAAGGCGCGAGACAGAATCGGACATAATGATCTCCTCTCAGTAGGCCCGCGTCCGCACGACGGGCTGAAAGAAGATCGAAAACGGGTGATGCCTGGTATCTCCGGTGGGCTCGGCCCTTTCCTGCGGACTGGAAGCGCCCTTCGCGCTGAAAATTACTCTAACACGTTCGGAAATACCCGTGCCATGCGCCAGGTCAGGTGCTTGACAGCTTTCAAAACGGCTCGGATGATCAGTGGATGCGGGAACGTTTGGCGGCGATGGCCAGGTCACATCCCCTCGCGATGTTTTTCGCTCTCGCCTACGGATTCTCGTGGCTCGTCTTCGTGCCAATGGTCCTCTTAGAGGGTCCGCCGCAGCTCACCATACTGGCCAGCTTCGGGCCAACAATAGCAGCGGTGATCGTCCATCGCCTGAGTACCGGCAGCTACCGATTCCTGCCGCTGCAGGCTGGTTTGACTCGTATTGTCGCGGCCAGCGCCGTTGGAGCCGCGCTCATTATTCTGGCTTTTGTGGTCCTCCCGGCTTTGGTCACGGCGGACCCCGGGAAGCTTAACTGGAGCGTCCTCTTTTCTTTCAGCGTATTCAACTATTCCACCTTGCTCGGAGGGCCGCTGGGCGAGGAACCGGGTTGGCGGGGCTACGCACTCCCCCGGATGCAGGCGTCGTCCGGGCCGGTTCCTGGATCGCTGCTTCTGGGTTTCCTATGGTCCCTGTGGCACCTTCCCATGTTCCTCCGGCCAGGCTGGCAGAGCGCGCCGCTGTGGGTCTATATCATCATCGTCTGCGGTCTCTCGATCATAATGACGTTCGCGGCAAATCTGTCCCGGTTCAGCGTCATCACCGCGGTTCTCCTGCACGCCGTCTTCAATACGGTTTCCAAGTACCTTGCTGGCCTGTTTGCTAGTACTCAACCGGCTACTGCGCTACCGTTTGACCTTGTAATGGGCCTGTGCGGAATGGCAGTAGCCCTGTTACTTGCCTTCGCCACAAAAGGGCGGCTGGGAAAATAGATTTTTGGTACCGAATAGTAATCGAATCTGCTTTTTGCAGTCTAACGTCGGAGAGGAAGCCAAGCTGCAAGCACCGGTCCAAGGTTCTGTATTTCAGGAAACTATTGTAAGATTGATTACCCCATGCTTGAGGCCAATTGCAGAAAGTTGAGGAATGAAGAAAAAACCTGGTATTTGCTCATTCGGGAGCCGGCATCGCTGCCTGCTCCTTCTCTGGCTGCTTGCCTTTGCGGTAGCGCCGGCCTCTGCCGGTCAAAATGACCCAATTGAGCTGAAGAAGTTAACTCTTGAAGAACTGTCTCAAATTGAAGTCACCACTCCCTCTAAGGCGCCAGTAAAGGCGTTCCAAACTCCCGTCGCCGTCTACGTCATTACTCGCGAACAAATCCGGCATTCCGGAGCTACGAGCATTCCGGAAGCCCTGCGGCTGGCGCCAGGCGTCGAAGTTGCCCGAATTGACGCCAACAAATGGTCGATCGGTATTCGCGGCTTTGGCACTCGGTTCTCCCGAGGAGTGCTGGTGCTGATGGATGGCCGAACCGTCTACTCCACGCTGCTCGCGGGCACCTACTGGGAGGTGCAGGATACCCTGATGAACGACATCGACCGCATCGAAGTGATCCGCGGACCAGGCGGGACCATCTGGGGACCAAACGCAGTAAACGGAGTCATCAACATCATCACCAGGAGTTCCAAGGATACGCTCGGCATGATCGTCTCCGCCGGTGGCGGAAATGAAGAGCAGGCATTTGTAAATTTCCGATATGGCGGAAGCAACGGCAGGAAGCTGAACTATCGAATTTACGGCAAGTCCTTTACGCGTGGTCCTGACTATCATCCGGATCAGCGGAATTTCGATGACTGGCGCTCGGTGCAGACCGGCTTCCGTATGGATTGGCAGAGGGACGACCGCAACACAGTGACCTTCCAGGGCGATCTCTACAAAGAGGATGCCGGTCAAAGAGTACAAGCCATCAGCTATACGGCGCCGTATTCCCGTGTTGTGGACGCGAATGCGGACATCTCCGGCGGAAACCTCATGGCCCGCTGGACAAGGACCGTACATGAAGGCAACGATATTCAAGTGCAGACCTATTACGACCGGACAAACCGGCACGAGGCCAATTTCGGGGAAAGACGAAATACCTTCGATGTCGATTTTCTGCAGCGCCTGAAGGTACCAGGGCGTCAGCAGGTCTCCTGGGGACTAGGCGTGCGCTTCAGTCTCGCCAACAATGAGCAGGTGGTTTCGGGACTTTCGTTCCTCCCGGCGGACAGAACGGATTACCTCGCCACGGCCTTCCTGCAGGATGAAATCTCCCTGGTCGAGAACAAGCTCTCCCTCACGGTGGGCACAAAACTCCTGCGAACCAACTTCACTGGAGTTCTTCCCGAACCCAGCGCCCGGCTGGTGTGGACGCCAACCATGAAACAGTCCGTCTGGCTTGCCTACACACACTCCTTACGCACTCCGTCTGATGCGGAGGCCAATTTCTATCTCTCTGGGTTTATCAACAACGGGACGAATGGAGTTCCTTTTTTTGCCCGGTTTAACGCAAACCGAAAATTCGCCCCGGAGCAGCTCAACGGCTACGAAGCCGGCTATCGCAGACTGTTTAGCCCAAATCTCTCTATCGACTTCTCCGGTTTCTACAACCACTATCACAATCTCACCAGCCAGGAACTGACGGGTCCGGCCTATCTGGAGGATAGTCCCCCGCCCACCCATCTGCTGCTTCCGGCGCAGTTCGGAAACGGCCTTTTGGGAACCACCAAGGGCGTGGAGATTGCCCCCGATCTGAAACTGGCCAGCTTCTGGCAAGTGAGGGGTTCGTACTCGTTCCTGCAAATGGATATCCACAAGGCGCCGGGATCAATAGATGTGGGGTCCGCGCGTGGGATTGCCGGTTCGAGTCCCCGGCACCAGGGGACGCTTCAATCCACTTTTGACCTTTCCAAAAAGCTCTCTTTCGACGTCATGTATCGCTACGTCGCGGCGCTGCCGGCGGGCCTGGTGCCAGCATATTCGACGGCCGATGCGCGCCTCGCCTGGCGGATGAGCCGGCAGTTGGAATTGTCCCTCGTCGGCCGGAACCTGCTGCAGCCCTCGCATCCGGAGTACGCCGGCGATCCCGGCCCCCTCATCGGGGTCAGGAGAAGTGCCTACGTGAAGCTCGCATGGACCCGATGATCGTCTCGCTTAACGTCGATGGCGGGGCGGAAGTATAGGTCATGCGAGCGGCCTTCCAATTCTTGCTGCTGCTTCCACTACAGCTGGCGCTCTACGCGGCTGACGCACAGAGTCTGGAATACCAGGTAAAGGCTGCTTTTCTGCTGAATTTTACGAAGTTCGTGGATTGGCCACCTGGTTCATTTGGGGACGGCAGTTCGCCCGTTTCCATCTGCATTCTGGGGCCGGATTCATTCGGATCGGCAATCGACCGGATCGTGGTGGGAGAAGTGGTCAACTCCCGCAAGGTGGTTATCCAGCGGCTGAAGGATTTGCCGCCTCCAAAACCGTGTCAGGTCCTGTTCGCGCGCAAATCGGAGAAGGATATGCCGAGGCTGCTGAGTGAATTAGGTCCAGGCGTTCTGACCGTAGGCGAAAGCGACAGCTTTCTTAGCCATGGCGGCATGATCAATTTCGTGGTCGATAATCGCCGTGTGCACTTTGATGTCAATCAGGCGGCCGCCGAGAAAGCCGGGCTTAAGTTGAGTGCCAGATTGTTGAGGGTAGCGAGGGCGGTCAAAAACCAGACCGTTGAGCCGTAGGCCAAGCGATGCGCAAGTTCCGCGACATTCCGATCAAGCAGAAGCTCATGGTCGCTATCATGGTGGCCTCGCTCTCGGGTCTGCTGCTGGCCGGCGCGGGCATCGTCGTTGCCGATTCCATCCTGTTCCGCCGCTATTTGAAAAGCGACCTTTCCGCGCTGTCGAAGATCGCGGCCGACAACAGCACCGGCGCCCTGGCGTTTGACGACCCGGAGGTGGCCGCCGAAACACTTGCTGCGTTGCGGGCGCGGGCGCACGTGATGTCGGCCTGTATCTACCGGCTGGACGGAACGGTGCTCGCCAGTTACCTCCGTCCGGGCGAAACGTCTGGATGTCCGCGCGCGGCGCCGCAATATGAGATTCGATCCGTAGGCTCCTCACTCGAGGTGTCGCGCCCGGTGATGCTGCAGGGCCGCCAGGTTGGCGCATTCGTCCTCCGCTATGATCTGGAAGAGATCGGCGAACGCGCCGTGCTCTATGGCACAACTGTCTTCAGCGTCCTGTTGCTGTCGAGTCTGATCGCGCTCCTTCTTTCCTCCAGATTACGGGCGATTATCGCGGCTCCGACTTTGCAGCTCGTCGAAGCTACCACATCCGTCTCGCGGACGAAAGACTACAGCATTCGGGCGCAAAAACTGTCCGCCGACGAGATGGGGGTCCTGACAGATGCATTCAACGAGATGCTCACGGGCATCCAAACCCGGGACAACGATCTGCGCAAGGCTCTCTTGGACCGCGGTGAGGCGCTCCAAGAGGCTGAAAATGCCCGCAAATTTCTGGAAACAACCCTGGCTAGCATCGGAGACGCGGTTATTTCAACCGACACCGCAGGGCGTATCATCTTTGCCAATCCGGTTGCACAGTCCTTGTTGGGATGGACGCAAGCCGAACTCACTGGCCGCCGGCTTGACGAGCCTTTCAGGATCGTGAACGAATTGACCCGCGCCGCCGTCGAGAGCCCGGTTGCGAAGGTGTTGCGCGAAGGCTCGATCGTCGGGTTGGCTAACCACACCATTCTCATTTCGCGCGACGGCGCGGAGATTCCGATTGATGACAGCGGTGCGCCTATACGGGACGCCGCGGGAACCATTCACGGTACCGTGCTGGTTTTCCGGGACGTTACCGCGCGGAGGAAAGCCGAGCAAACCATGCAGTTGCTCGCATCCATCGTAGAATCTTCAGCCGATGCTATTATTGGGCACGATCTGAAAGGCCTGTTCACCAGTTGGAACAAGGGCGCTGAGAGGATCTTCGGATACTCCACAGAGGAAACAATTGGACGACCGACTTCGCTCATCAGCAGTCCCAACCGGGGTGATGAGATGCCGGATGTCCTGGAACGTATCAAACGAGGCGAAAAGATTGAGCAGTATCAGGCAGTACGGCGCACAAAAAGCGGCGAGGAAATTGACGTTGCAATCACCATATCTCCGCTATACGATGAGTTGGGACGGATCATCGGCGCCTCGAAAATAGCCCGCGATATTACCGGGCAGGTGCGGGCGGCGGAGCGGTTGGCCCGGTTGAATAGCGCTCTCCAGCAATCCAACGAGAGTCTGGCGCGCTCCAACCAGGATTTGGAACGGTTTGCATTTGTGGCGAGCCATGATCTGCAGGAGCCGCTGCGCATGATCACGGTCTATTCACAACTCCTGATACAGGCCTACCCCGGCACACCGGACCGGAATGCCGGTACGTTCATCGAGTATATTGTGGGAGGCACGAAACGGATGCGCGAACTCCTCGCTGACCTGCTCGCGTACTCCGAGATTCGCGCCCGGCCGGAGGAACCAAGGGCTCCCGTTGACTTGAGCGAGGTCATGGAAAAGGTAAAGCAGAATCTTCGGGCATCCATCAGCGAAACCGGCGCGGTCATCGCTCACGATCCTTTCCCCGTCGTCAGCGCCCATGAAGGGCATTTTATTTCTCTGTTTCAAAACTTGATCGGGAACGCGCTCAAATATCGCGGTTCGCAGCCGCCTCGCATTCATATCTCCATGCAGAATTCAACCGGACCGCTGCAATTCTCGGTAGCGGACAATGGTCAGGGTATCGCTCCTGAGCACCAGGAGAAAATTTTTACTCCGTTTAAGCGTCTGCACGGTAGGGACATTCCCGGTACAGGCATTGGCCTGGCCATCTGTCAACGCATCGTCGAACGCTACGGCGGCCGTATTTGGGTAGAGTCTGAGGCAGGTTCCGGTGCGACTTTCCGGTTTACACTGCCCGCGCTGTCGCAATCAAGTGAGGAGATTTGAATGACGCAGGAACACCAGGGCCCAAAGCCTCGCATTTTTGTAGTGGAGGACAACCCGGGCGATATTCATCTTTTGAGGTTGGCACTGCAAAGCGCAAATCTGGATTGTGACTTGACCGTTGTGGACGATGGGCAGGAAGCACTGGACTTCGTGCGGCAACGGGGAAACTACGAGGGCAGTGTCGTTCCCGACTTGGTCGTCCTCGATCTCAACGTACCGAAGAACGACGGAATTGAGATTCTGGAAGCGTTGCGCACCAACCCTGCCTTCGCTCAGGTGCCAATAGCGGTGCTCAGCTCTTCTTCTTCGCCGCGTGATATAGCAAAAGCCGAACGTCTGGGTGTGGAGCGCTTTATCGCGAAACCGCCGGACCTGGAGGAGTATCTGACCATCGGCGGGGTCCTGAAGCAACTGCTTGCGGACAACCGGTCCCTGAAGACTTCGTCGGGCGGTTAGGATTCGTTTTTTAAGGGGTGGGGTGGCTTGTGGGGCTCGAACCCACGACCCTCGGGACCACAACCCGATGCTC
>JBDUEM010000110.1:0-22068 GCA_040002435.1 Bryobacteraceae bacterium | reverse complement strand
CCTGGAGCATACAAACGCAAGTATACTTGGTTCAAATGTCCTTCGCCGGTAAGCGCGTGCTCTCTTTCGAAAGCAGGCGTGCCCATGAAACAGCCGAACTGATCCGCCGCCACAACGGCGTCCCCATCTCCGCCCCGTCCATGCGGGAAGTTCCCATTGAGCAGAACGAATCCGCCTTTCACTTCGCCCAGCAGTTGATGGCGGGCGACTTCGACATGGTAATTTTTCTTACAGGTGTAGGGACGCGGTTTCTCGCCAAATTGCTGTCAACCAGGTACCCCTTGGAGACGTTTGCCGAGGCTCTGCGTACCCTAACGGTCGTCGCGCGCGGACCCAAACCTTCCGCAGCGCTGCGCGAACTGGGTGTGCCGGTGACCATTCAGGTGCCGGAGCCGAACACATGGCACGAGATCCTGGCCGCCACCGAAGGCCGTCCGGAACGCCGCATCGCCGTCCAGGAATACGGTAAACCGAGCATCGAATTGCACGAAGGCCTGCGGGCGGGCGGCGCAGAAGTGACGGCGGTGACCGTCTATCAATGGGATCTGCCCGAAGACGTCGAACCCCTGCGCGAGGCTGCCCGGCTGCTGGCCGCGCGGGATGTGGACGTATCCATGTTCACTACCTCAACGCAGGTGGTTCATCTGCTACGGATTGCCGCCGAGTTGGGCATCGGGGCCGAGACCGCCGCGGGGTTAAGTAAAACGTTGATCGTCTCCATCGGACCCACTACCACCGAGATGTTGAAGGAGTACGGGTTTACGGCCGACATGGAACCCTCACATCCGAGGCTGGGATTGCTGGTGAAAGAAGCTGCCGAGCAGGCAAACGACCTGCTTGCCAGGAAGACACTGCGGTGAAACAGGAAAAGAGCTGGATCGTGATGATTGGCGAATACTCCCAACTCGCCTTCATCCTTCCGGTTGCCACCTTCGTCGGCTATGCCATGGGCTACCTGCTCGACAGGGCGCTGGGCACCCACTTCCTCTACCTGGTTTTCCTGTTGATCGGAATCGCGGCCGGATTTTTGCAGATCATTCGAAAGGTGACGAAAGATTCTGACTAGTTCCGATCGAGCGCCGCGGCGGATTTACATCCTGATGGCAATACTGAGTGTGGCCGGTTCGATCGCTGCATACTTTTACCACGGGCGGCCCGCAGCCGTCGGGTACGCCGTCGGCGCGGCCATCTCCATCCTCAATTTCCGGTCCTTTGAGAAGATTGTCGCCATGACCGGCGCCGTGGAAGGCGACCGGCCGCCCAAGCGGAAATCGGCCGTCTTTCTCGGCGTCCGATACTTCGTCTTCGCGGGCGGCGCCTATGCTATTATTAAGGTTTTTGAGGCCAACTTCCTAGCTGCACTCATCGGGTTCTTCGTGTGTGTAGCGGCGGTCATCATCGAAATCCTATACGAACTTATCTATGCCGGAACATGAACTCTGGATCACCAAACTCTTTAACGACTACCTTGCCGCGCCTGCGAATGCGATTCTGAACCTGGCTGGCCAGCCGGCGCATAATCCCGCCCGTCCGTGGGTAAACTTCATAGCCATGGAGATCCTCGTCGCGCTGATTATTGTGGTGCTCTTCGCCATTCTGCGGTCCAGCCTTTCCATGGACAAACCTGGAAAATTGCAGCACTTTTGGGAAGTGATCTACGATTTCCTGCACGGCCAGACGCATGAGGTCATCGGTCATGACGGCGACAAGTACCTGGCGTTCACCGGAACACTCTTCATCTTCATTTTGTTTGGCAATCTGATTGGAATTATTCCGACGTTTGAGTCGCCCACCATGTTTCCGGCGGTAACCGCTGGATGCGCCATGGCTGCGTTCCTCTACTACAACATGATCGGCATCTCCGCGCAGGGCATCGGGAAGTATCTGAAGCACTTTCTCGGACCCATCTGGTGGATGGCCCCGATCATGGTCTTTATCGAAATCGCCAGCCACCTGGCGCGGCCCATGTCGCTCACCATTCGTCTCTACGCCAACATGCTCGCTGGCGAAAAGGTCACGCTGGTGTTCCTCGGCCTGACCTACCTGGTGATGCCGGCCGTCTTTATGGGTTTGCACGTATTCGTTTCCCTGCTGCAGGCGTATGTGTTCGCGGTCCTGACAATGATTTACGTCAGCGGCGCCGTCGCCCACGAAGAGCACTAGAAAGTTTTGCACCACCGCTTTTCAGCGTGAGCCCCCGGCGTCCCAACGCACGGCGGGAACCACCTCCTGAAGCGAATTTACTTGAAGGAGATACACCCATGAACGCAAGAATTTTCATGATCGTACTGGCGCTGTTCGTATTCGCAGCCCCGACGTTCGCCGCCGATGGCACAGGCTTCACCCTGACCTCCGGTTTCTCGATGGCCATTGCATCCGG
Source organism: Bryobacteraceae bacterium (assembly GCA_040002435.1). Taxonomy (GTDB): domain Bacteria; phylum Acidobacteriota; class Terriglobia; order Bryobacterales; family Bryobacteraceae; genus JANXXV01. Next base: position 19,688 of record JBDUEM010000110.1, on the reverse strand, counting down.
ACTTTGCGCGCTCGCGCAAGGTAAGGCCGTAGCTTCCGCCGCCGAAGCAATTGCCCGTAATCCGGGCGCGGCCGCGGTTATCCGCGGAACGCTGCTGCTGGGTCTGGTGCTCATCGAATCGCTGGCGCTCTACACGCTGGTTATCATTTTCGCCAAGGTCTAACTGTTCGTCATGCGGGCCGCGGGATGCCTCTCGCGGCCCTTCCTTCTTTCCCCCCATCAATGAAGCTTCACGGAATTTTCCCTCCCATCGCCACACCGTTCAATCACAACGGCGAATTGTATAAGGCGAAAGTACAGCACAACGTCGAAAAGTGGAACCGGACCAATCTGGCCGGCTACGTAGTCTGCGGCTCCACCGGCGAAAGCGTCCTGCTCACGCCGGAAGAGAAGGTCCAGATGTGGGAGTGGGTGGCAGCAAGCGCGGCTCCCGGGAAACTCCTGCTAGCCGGAACCGGCGTCGAGAGTGTACAGGAAACCGTCGCACTCACTAATCGCGCGGCCGATCTCGGCTATGTCGCGGCCATGGTACGTACCCCGCACTACTATAAGAACCTGTTCAACCGGGATGAGGCGCAATTGCTGTATTTCCGCTCCGTAGCCGATCGGGCCAAGATCCCGCTGATGATCTACAACTGGCCACAGGCAACCGGTGTCGACATCTCCCCGGAGGCTGTCGCGGCACTCTCGGATCATCCGAATATCATCGCCATCAAGGAAAGTTCCGGGAACCTCGAAAAGGTGATGCAGATGATCCGCGAAGTCAGATCCGGCTTCCAGGTATTGGTTGGTTCAGCTCCCACTCTGTGGCCGTCCTTGCAGGCTGGCGCAGTGGGCGCGGTACTGGCGTTTGCCAACGCCGCACCTTATGCCACGATCACCATTTGGGAGGCTCACCGCACCCGCGAGGCCGAGGCTGGAAAGGACTGGCAAGACCGCATTACACGGGCGGCGCAGTTGGTCACGACGAAGTACGGCATCCCCGGCTTGAAGCACGCGATGGACTTGAATGGGTACTACGGCGGTCCGCCGCGCCTGCCGCTGGCTCCGGCCACGCTGGAGGCGCAACACGAAATCGCGGCCGCGTTCGCCGAGATCAAGGGTTAGCTGTGGACTTCTACCGCGGAGCATATCGCGGTAGCGATCCTGGAGAGCGGCAGAATCTGATCCGCCGCGCCTAATAGCACCGCCTCGCGCGGCATACCGTAAACCACGCAACTGGCTTCGTCCTGGGCAATCGTTCGCGCGCCCGCGCGCTTCATCTTCAGCAAACCGTTCGCCCCGTCGGATCCCATACCGGTCAGAAGGACTCCCAGTGCACCGCCGCCAATAACGTCTGCGACCGTTTGAAACGTCACATCCACGGACGGCCGTTGATAGCAGATTCGAGGGCCGCTCTTGACCTCCACGCGCAGCGACGGCCCGTCCCGGCGCAGCATCATGTGGAAGTCGCCCGGAGCAACCAACGCCCTGCCCGCCAGGACTTCGTCGCCATCTTCGGCCTCCTTCACACGGATCTTGCAGATTTTATCGAGCCGCATGGCAAAGGCCCGGGAGAAAACGGCGGGGATGTGCTGGACCACCAGAAGGGGCGGACTGTCCTCGGGCAGCTCTTCCAGTACCGTGCGGATGGCCTCGGTGCCGCCGGTGGAGGCGCCGATGGCGATCAAGACAGCCGAGGACTTGCGCAGAACGCCTGGCGCAGGCGTACGCCGGGGCGGCCGCTTCTCCGGCACGGCAGGCTTGGACCGCGCAGCGGCCCTCACCTTATTTGCCAGAACCATACGCAGCTCTCCCACCGAGTACGGTCCGCCCGGCTTCCCCAGGACCTCGACGGCGCCGTGCGACATCGCATCCAGCACCACCTGGCAGGACGACTGAGCCAGAGAGCTGATCATGATAACCGGAGTGGGGCGATAACGCATCAGTTTCTTGAGGAAGCTCAACCCATCCATCCGCGGCATCTCGATGTCCAGCGTGATGACATCCGGACTGAGCGCCAGTATCTTGTCCCGGGCTACATACGGATCAGGCGCGGTTCCGACGACTTCAATGTCTTCTTCTCCCGCGAGTGCTTCAGACAGAACCTTCCGCACAATGGCGGAGTCATCCACAATCAGGACTCGTATCTTCTGGCTCATGTGCCTAAACCCATGCGCCTGCGCTCATGCCGCCGGGCGAAGATCCATCGCCAGGGCGATGCTGCCCGATTCGAGCTCGAATACACGCCGGATTGCCCCGGCCGGCTGGGAACCCTCCTGGCTGGTGATCTCCGGAGTCGATAACTCAAAATGCCCTTGCCGCTTGTAATGGCTCAAAACCGAGCCACAGATCACATTAGAGAGTTCGCAAATCACCGCCTCGATGCGCGAGCGCGACAAATCTTCTGCTTCTTCGCCCAGAAAATTGGCCGCAATCCCTGAAGCGGCGGACATATCCAGCGTGGTGTGGAAGGCGCCGTTGGCGTCGCCCTGAAACGTCAACCTCGTGGAAATTCTTTCCTCGCCCGCGGGCATTTCCTCCAGCGGACCCAGCACTCCAAAAAAACACATTGTCTCCAGCGTGTCGCTGGTGGCCGCCTCCAGCATCGTCTCCAACCCGGCGCAGGCGGCTACGTCAGACATGGGCTTCTCCTAATGCCTTTTCCAGTTCATTGCGCAGAGTCTCGGGGGCAAAGGGTTTTCTCACGTAGCCTCTCGCTCCGAGATCCAGCATCCGCTGCCTTCTCAGGTCAGTGGAATCGGTCGACACTACCACCACGGGGACACCTTGCAATGCCACATCGCCCGAAAGTTCCTGCAGTAACTGCTCGCCATCCATTTCCGGCATATTGATATCGCTGAGCACAATATCCACAACTTGCTGGCGCAGCAAACTAAGGGCTTCCTTTCCATTGCCGGCCTCGACGCAGGATTGGACGTCGAGCCCCGAGAGTTGAATAATCCGGCCGATAAACGCCCGCATCGCGGGCGAATCATCGACAATCATTATGCGCAACGACATCACAACACTCCTTTTGCCGGAGACGAAGCCCCCAGTTCGTGACCCGCCTGTGCCCCTTCGCGGATCCATAGCTTGCCCGTGCCCACTTCCAGCTTTACGGTCCGGGAGACGGTGCCGCCGGTTTCTTCCCCGTGAATCAGATACCCGGCCTTCCACAGGATCTTGCGGGTGCTCAACTGATTGCGCTTCCCGATGTTGAAGACGCCGCCGCTGTCCATCACCTGCGCACCTCCCACCAGCCTGACTACGAGCCGCCTCTTTTCGGCGCCCTGCTGAAATGCACGGTTGAAAAGAAGTGGAATTCCGGTGTTGGCAAACATGTACGGATTGCTTTGCCCCCGGGCCGAATCGATACTCGATTCCGGCAGCATGAGATGCAGCATTCCGGCGATACGGGAGACACTGTCGTACAGCGTCACGGCAATACAGGATCCCAGCGCATAGGTAACCAGCATGGCGTCAGGATCATTGCTCACCGCACAGTCGGCAATTCCAATCACGTGAGTTGCGCTCATGCGGTTCTTCGCTTCATCATGGTGCCTGCTAAAGGCTTGCGGTATACCGCGGGCTTCACGTATTGCAGGTTGTGCCGGATGGCCGTCAGGCTCTCGGCATGGCCAACAAAGAGATATCCGCCGGGTTCCAGGCGGGCCGCAAGACGGTTGACAACGTCTTCCTGGGTTTTCTGGTCGAAATAGATCATCACATTGCGGCAAAAGATCGCCTGGTAGCCGGTCGTTTGAGGAAACGGCTCCATCAGATTAAGGCGCTGGAAGTCCACCTTTGACGCCCATACGGGCTTGATACGGTAGAGTCCCTGCGATCTCCCTTCCCCGCGAAGAAAGTACTTTCGCAGCCAATCTACCGGCAAGTCGGTGAGCCGCTCGGCCGTGTAGGTTGCTTTGCGCGCAATGGCCAGCACGCGTGTGGAAATGTCGGTCGCCAGGATTCGAACTTCCGGAGTGCGCCGCGAACCGAGTTCCTGATAGACGCTCAACAGGATGGAATAGGGTTCTTCACCGGTGGAACTCGCCGCACACCAGATATCCAGCGCCGCCCGGTCCAGATAACCGGACAGAACCGTTTCCGTCAGGAAGGCAAAGTGCTGTTTCTCGCGCAGAAAACTGGTGTGATTAGTGGTCAGCGAGTCGATCATGGCAACCAGCGCTTCGCCCGTGCTGTCGCTCGAAACGTGACGGAAATACTCGTCAAAAGAAGCGAACCCCCCGGCGCGAATGTGCTTGCCAAGGCGCGAAGACACCAGGCGCTCTTTTCCCTGGCGCAGATCCAAACCGAATTTCTGGTACGCGAGATCCCGCACGAGGGCGAAATCCTGAGGTTTTAACTCCGGCATTCCGGCGACGGTGTTCAGAGTCTTATCCATAATCGAAGTCCTCCGCTCTAGGACCGGAACACGCCTTGCATGTCGAGAATCAAGCCCACACGGCCGTCGCCCAGAATCGCCCCCCCGGCCACTCCTGTCACCCCTTGAAACATTTTCCCCAGAGTCTTGATCACCACTTCCTGTTTGCCCAACAATTCGTCCACCATCAGGCAGAAGGGTTTACCATCGTGCTCGGTCACCACAAAGACCGCTTCCTCGGGCTTGCGCGAGCGCGGCTCGACGCCGAATCGCTCGTACAAGCGGACTACCGGCAGCAAGGTATTGCGCACCATCAGCACTTCGGCGCGCCCTTCTATGGTGGATACGCGGTCCGCTGTCGGACGCAGCATCTCACGGACGGCAAAGAGCGGAATGATGTAGCGCTCCTTCCCAACGCCCACCACCAGGCCGTCGATGATGGCCATGGTCAACGGCAGCTTCAGCGAGAAGGTCGTCCCCTTCCCGGCTGTGGACTGAATATCGACACTCCCGCGCAGCTTTTGAATCTGCCTCTTCACGACATCCATGCCGACGCCGCGTCCGGAAACATCACTGAGGATTTCCGCCGTCGAAAAGCCAGGCTGAAAAATGAGGTTGAAGCACTCCGAATCCGATAGATTGACGTTGGCCGCGATGAGTCCGTTTTTGACGGCCTTGGCCAGGATCTTGCCTCGATTCAGACCCTGCCCATCGTCGGAAATCTGAATGACAATCTGCCCCGCCAGATGAAAAGCCCGCAGTTCCACCCGAGCCACAGGACTCTTTCCGGCTGCCTGCCTGACTTCTGGTTTCTCGATGCCGTGATCCACTGAGTTGCGGATCATGTGCATCAAGGGATCCGCCAGCTCCTCGACGATCGTCCGGTCCAGTTGCACATCTTCGCCGAAGGTTTCCAGTTGTGCCTGCTTACCGAACTTCCTGGTCAGGTCCCGAACCATGCGGGCCATCTTCTGGAACAGCGGGCCGATGGGAACCATGCGCATCGACATGGCCGTGCGCTGCACCTCCCCCGTGATGCGGGTCAACTGCGTGAGATTACGGACCAGGCTCACTTTCTGGCTGTTGGCAACGTCAGGATCGTTTCGGACCACCGATTGAGCGATCACCAACTCGCCCACCATGTCCACCAGGTAGTCCAGCTTTTCGGTATCTACCTTAACCGAACGGCTGGCGGTGGTTCGCCGGGCTCCGGCGGCCGGCCCCTGCTTGGCGAAAGGCGCCGCTTCGCTGTACGCCACGGGGGCCGAAAGGGATACGGAGGATATCTCCTCCTCGTCTTCGATGTCCGGATTCAGGTCCATTTCCAGATGCATCTCGTAATGATTCGCCGGCTCCGTTCCCTGGTCCTCTGCCGCGCCAGGCACGCCTCCTGTCGCCACTAGCAGAATGCGGTTCAATAGTTCCTGGTTGCGGCAGATCGCCTCGGGAACCTCAGCAAAGGGTGTTTCTTCGAGGAACTTCAGCCACCGGTTCAGATAGTCGCTGCTCTCCAGAATTACGTCGATCACGGGCGGAGTGACAACCAGCCGGGACTCGCGGGCATGGTCGAGCAAAGTCTCCACTTCGTGTGCAACCTGTTTTACATACTCCAGTTCCAGAAAGCCGGCTAATCCCTTGATGGTGTGGAAGCCGCGAAAAATGGAATGAATGGCTTCCATGTCCCGCGCGTTACGTTCCAGTGCGAGTAATAATCCTTCAATCGCGTTGAGATGCTCCCGCGACTCCATGACAAAGTCGCCGATCAATTCGCGGTCGAGGGAAAGTTTTTGCGGACGGGCAGTTTCCGGTTCCGCGGCTTTCGATGAAGTGAGCAGAGCCTCCTGCAGTCGCACGATGCCCGTTTCGAAACACTCCCTGGTCTTCTTCGCAGGAGAAGCCGCGGCCACCTGCGCGGCAACTTCGCGTGCCAGCGAAGCGATGCCTCCCTCACCATGCGCTTCCGCCGCAATCGCCAGCGCGGACAAGGCCTCGGACCATTGCCGGCCGTCTGCTTCCTGGCCACCGTCCACGAGCAACTGCATCGCCAGCGCTTCCACCCGCTGTTCGATGGCTAAGCGTGTCTCTTGAAGATGATTCGTATCCGCCATGTCAACCGGAATTACGCCGCCTGATGATTGAGCAGTTCTTCAATCCCATGGATGTCCTGTGCCGAGACAACGTGGTCAATGTCGAGCAGGATTTTCACTTTGCCTTTGACTTTGGCCATGCCCAGCAGGTAAGGAGTGGTGATGCCGCGGCCGAAATCGGGAGTATCCTGAATATCGCCCTGCACCAGATTCAGGACTTCGCAGACTTCATCGACGATGATTCCTACCTGGCTTGCCGACTCGCCCTGCAATTGCACGACAATAATGCAGGTTCGCTGCGTATATTCCGCCTCGGGCAAGTGGAATTTCAACCGCAGGTCGGTCACCGGAATTACTTTACCCCGCAGGTTGATGACCCCCTTCACATCCGGCGGAGTTTGAGGAACAGTCGTGATGTGCTGAATGCCCATAATTTCACGGACTTTCAGGACCTGAATCGCATACTCCTCCTGAGCCAGCAGAAAAGTCAGATACTTTCCCGCCCGATTCTCGGTTTCCCCTTTCCGGGTATCTTCCAGCACACTTCCATCTGCTGCCTTCATGATGTCTCTCCTCCCTGTTTCATCGTTCTCTCTGCGTATGACGTTGAGCGCGGCCTCTAATTCACAGCCGGTTCGTGAACGTTCACGTTCGGCTTTGGCCTGATCGCTTCCTTCTGCGGCGCCAGGCAAATCTGAATGACGATCCGCTCGCCTTCGAACGAAAAAGGGACCACAGTCCACTCGAAGGTTCCCACGGTCCGCGAGGCGAAGTTGCGGCCGAAGATGACAGTGGGAATACTGAGACCCATCGGCCCCAGATCTTCCTCAAGCAGGGTCTTTACGTTGCCGATGACCATATTAGTGATCTCGGCGATCGCGTCCAGGACATCCTCGTTTACCGAGGTGTATTCCGCCATCAGGAACTGTGATGAGATTTTGCAGGCACAAGCCGCCGTACAGGAAACGCTACCGGTTCCAACCCAGCTGCCGGCCAGACCGATGAAGGAAAGAATGCCGTCTCCGGCTGGCGGCGAAGCCGTGTCCATATACGCGTCGCCTTGCTCCAGGTCGACGGCCAGCATGGTGGAAAACACGCCGTTCGCCGCGTCACGGACAATTTTTACGAGATGATCGTGATCTGGAATCATTGCATTTATGCATCATGGCCCCTAGATCAGGCCGGTCAGCTTCTCCTTAATTTGATCGGCCGTGAATGGCTTGCGAACATATCCCGAAGCGCCAAGCTGGACCGCTTCCATGACCTTGTTCTGGCTGCCTTCGGTTGTAATCATCACGATCGGTACGCTTGCCCATTCCGACATCGCCCGCACCGCGGTCAGGAACTGGATGCCGTCCATGTTCGGCATATTGATGTCGGAAAGAATCAACCCAACGGTGGAGTGGGATTTCAATGTCGCCAGGGCTTCTACGCCGTCACCTGCCTCGAACACTTCGCCGAGAGGAACTTCCGCCTGGCGCAGCACACGCTGCAGGATCTTGCGGATTGCGGCTGAATCGTCAACAATCAATACATCCAATGCACCCGGGCCTCCTTGCCCTCACTATGAAGACATATCGGACCGGAGCACCGGGTCTTTAACCGGAAGAGGAAGGGGGTATTGGCGGGGCCGATGCCCGCAGCTTAATCCAGCCCGGGCCTTAAGCCAGCCTGTCTAAGCCAGCCTGTCTAAGCCAGCCTGTCTAAGCCGTGCTGTCTAGGCCAACCTGTCAATGACCGCTTCGGTCACCTGCCGGGTGGTGCTGCGGCCGCCCAAATCAGGGGTGCGCACCAGTCCTTCCGCCAGAACGGAGGCAACCGCTCGCTCAATGGATCGCGCCGCCTCATGCTCCTGCAGATGATCGAGCATCATGAAGGCCGAAATAATGGCCGCCAGCGGGTTTACGATTCCCTTCCCCGCAATATCAGGCGCCGATCCATGCACCGGCTCGAACATCGACGGATAACGGTGCTGTGGATCCAGATTGGCGCTGGCGGCCAGTCCGATGCTGCCGGTGACAATAGCGGAAATGTCGCTCAGGATATCGCCGAACAAATTCGAGGCCACCACCACATCGAAGCTTTCCGGGCGCCGGATGAAGTTCATGGCCGCTGCATCCACAAGCAGGGATTCTGTCTCAATCGAAGGAAATTCTTCGGCCACTTCCTTGAAAACGCGGTCCCACAACACCATGCTGAAACCCTGCGCATTGGACTTGGTGATAGAGGTCAGCTTCCGTTTCTTGTCCCGGCGCACGGCAAGCTCGAAGGCAAAGCGGATGATGCGCTCGCAGCCGTGGCGCGTGAACACCGCGGTCTGGATGGCCACCTCCTGCGGCGTTTGGTGGTGCACAAAGCCGCCAACCTGCGCATACTCGCCTTCCGTGTTTTCGCGCACCACCACCATGGCAATATCGCCGCCGCGCTTATCCGCCAGGGGACTCTTTACACCCGGAAACAAAAAGGCCGGACGCACATTCGCATATTGGTCGAACGTCCGGCGGATGGGTAGCAGCAGGCCATTCAGGGTAATGTGATCCGGTATGTCCGTATGGCCGATAGCGCCCAGCAGAATAGCCGGGAAGGGCCGCAGCATTTCGATGGCGTTCGCGGGCATCATACGGCCGCATCGAAAGTAGTGATCCGAACCCCAATCGAAGTCTTCGAAGGCGAAGGCGATGTCCTTCTTCGATCCGACAGCATCCAGTACCTGTTTAGCCGCGGGGATCACTTCCTGGCCCACACCATCGCCCGCAATGACCGCGATTGCAAAATTCTTCATGATAGGATTCCGAAAGGATTTGATAATAACATTGACTATGAGTGAAACGGAAAAAAGCAGCATTCTCGCCGGGAAGACGGCGCTCATTGCGGGAGCAAGCCGCGGAATCGGACTGGCGATCGCCAAACAGACAGCCGCCGCCGGAGCCCACACGATTCTTGCTTCGCGGAATATTGCCGAACTGACGAAACAGGCCGATGCCCTGAAGGCCGCCGGTTACAGCGCCGAAGCGCGCGCAATCGACATGAGCGACCGTGAGGCCATCCTGAAATTCGCGGGTGCGCTGCCGGACATCGATATCCTGGTGAATGTGGCAGGTACCAACGTCCGCAAGCGATTTGAAGAATACACCGTGGCGCAGTACGAGAACATCATGAATACGAACCTGCATGGGATTGTCACCCTTACGCAGGGAGTCGGCGCAAAGATGGTGAAGCGCGGCGCGGGCGGCAAGATTGTGATGATCGGCAGCCTGATGTCGCTGCTAGGCCTGCCCTATCTCACCGTGTATGCGATGACGAAGGCAGCCATTGCGGGCCTGACGCGCGCGCTGGCCGCCGAATGGGGGCGCTTCGATATTCAGGTGAACTGCATTGCGCCCGGGTTCATCATTACGGATCTGAATCGCGACATGTGGCAGAAGACGGAGATGAAAGACTGGCTGGCAGGAGTCCAGGCCGCGCCGAGAACCGGAATTCCGGAAGACATCGCGCCGCTCTCGGTATTTCTGAGCGGGCCGGGGTCGGGCTACATCACCGGCCAGGTGATTGCCGTGGACGGCGGTTACACGACCACAGCGAAATGGCCTTTCGAACCCTAGTTCTGTTACTGGTGCTGCTGGCTTCGCTCGCCGGCGAGGAGCGGGTGGAGTTCATCTGCCCGATGGATCGCGATGTGCGCGCGCAGGGGCCTGGAAAGTGCCCCAAGTGCGGCATGAAGCTGGTGGCGGGCCTGCCGGACCCTCATGAGTATCCGGTGGACCTGAAGGTGGACAAGGACGGGCTGATGACCTTCCGCATGCTGGAGCCCGGGACAGGCAAGCCCGTCACGCATTTCCTGGAGGTCCATGAGAAACTGTTCCACCTGTTCCTGGTAAGCAAGGACCTGCGCTACTTCGGCCATGAGCATCCGGTGGCGCAGCCCGACGGCAGCTTCCTGTTTGCTTCCAAATTGCCCGGCGGCGGGCAATACCGGCTGCTGTGCGACCTCTATCCCGAAGGCGGTACGCCGCAGCTTGTCGCGAAGACAGTCATCGTGCCGGGCGATCCGTTACCTGCGCCCGCGCGGGCACCGAATAACATGGCGGCTTCCCTGGTGACCGAGCCGGCGAAACCGATCGCCGGGACTAAGACCATGTTGTTTTTCAAGCTGGATCCGGCCGAAGGCCTCGAGCCGTATCTTGGCGCCTGGGGACACATGCTGGCGGTGAGTGGAGACCTGATCGATATGATTCACGGACATCCCGCCTTCGGCGAGGGCGGCGCCACCATTCAGTTCAACGTGATTTTTCCCCGCGCCACGAACTACAAAGTGTGGGTGCAGTTCCAGCGTCTTGGCGTGGTGAACACGCTGGAGTTCAACGTGCCTGTTTCGGTGCTGCAGTAAACAGCTCAACATCGAGCGGCGAGGTCATCTCGATGACCGTACCTTTGGGCAGCTGGACTGGTCCCCGGTAGACGAACGTCTGTTTCCAATCCGGCTTGTAGTTGTACAGCCAGAGCAGCGGTTCGATAGCGCCATCCGGACGGCGCGCGGTGATCTGTGCGCTGGCAGATGGCGTCAGCGGACGGATCGCTTCGAGTGCCATGGGCGCTTTCAAAGTCAGGTTGCCGTGAATCGTTACACCGTGCCGTGCGGATAGCGCACTCGGATGGATGACCGGCTTGGCCGGCAGGAGGCTGGGGTCGCCTTCGGGAGCACCGCCCTCCACCCACTCGGCGATCAGCGTGATCTCCTCCTGCGATAGGCTGACGTCGTTCTTAAATTCTCCGAAGCCCTTCACGGCGCCCCAGGGCGGCATGCGCCGCTCCAGGACTTCCTCTTTGATCGCCTTGGCCCAGGGCCGGGCCTGTTGGTAGTCGGTAAAGGAAATATCGCCGGTGTGGCAGGCGATACAGCGCGCGTTCACGATGCGCACAATTTCCTTGGACCAGGTAATCTTGGTGGTGATCACGTCATGCCCGTAGAGGCAGGGCGCGAGCGCCAGAATACTGATCACCGCCAGTCTCAATCGTCTGTCTTCACCGTCTTCTTGCTGAAGAACGTTTTCTTGTCCATCTTTGCGTCGATCGCCACATCGATGAAGCCGATCATCATCTCTTCCCAGCTCTGCTCCCCGAACTTTACCGTCGCCGCGGGATCGGGATTAAAAGGATTATTCGGTGAGTTGTCGAAGTACCCGGCGATCTCGATCTTGGCGCCATCCTGCAACACGAGCGGTTTTTCCAGACGATACGTGAGCTGCCAGTTGAAATTGTAGTTGTTCACTTTCAGCAGGGTTTCCTGTTCACCGTTGGGCTGCGTCAGTTTGTACTCAAAAGCCTTGCCGCGGAGATGCATGTGCGGGAAAAAGCTGAGCAGCGTACTGCTATTTGGCAATTCAATGCTGAAGGGCACGCGGTAATTCGGGTCCCCCGGCGGAATGGCGAATTTGTTCGTACCCAGACCGAGGGTCATGACACGCTCGGCTGGCGGTTCCTTAGCGAAGATGACACCCACACGGGATTGATCCTCACCCGCTTTTCCGTTCGCCGTGTAGTGAAGCTGGAAAACCAGGTCGGATCCGGCTTTGATCAATTTCGCCAGGCCCGGGCGCCATGCGTCCGGCGAGTTGCCCGGAGTGTAAATGGTGAGAATGTCACTCCCGCCGCCCCCGATGTCGTTGCGCGGCTTGCCATCTGGAGTCTTGGCGGGCGGCACGAAAGGAACACCCGGAGTCGCCTCGCCGCGAAGCCAGTTGGACTTCGGATCGCGAATATAAACCACCACATGATGGACCACGGCGCGGTTGGTCGGACGCGCTTCGGTCATCTGCACCCACTTGTCTTCGGTCAGATTTGTCGGGACGACAATGTACTGGTATTCCACCGTTCCGTTGGCCGGCACTGGAAAGGCCGTGGGAATCTGGTATACGGCATCCGGCTTGTCCATCGCCCAACCGTCAAGGAATTCGCGAGGCGCGGGCCGGTCCTTGGGATTTCCTTCGGAAGCGCCGGAATCTACCCATGCCGTGATCGTTTGGATTTCCGCCGCAGACATCGACCGGTCATTGGCAAAATGGCCGTACTTCCGGTCTGCAAACCACGGCGGCATCTTCGAAGAATTTACCGCTTCGCGGATTGCCTTCGCCCAGGGACGCGTTTCCTTATAAGTCAGAAACGGCATGGGGCCGATTTCGCCGGGCCGGTGGCAGCCCTGGCAGCGGTTTTGGATGATGGGCAGGACGTCTTTGTTATAGGTGACGCCGGGCGCCGCGAAGGCCGCACTCGCCGTGAGGATGGTCGCGAAAATCTTCAACTTCATTTAGTCGGCTCCAGCGGTTTTCTTCTTCTTGGCCCGCATCAGATCCACCGGATCCATTTTGACGTCATGCGCCACGGTGAAGAAACCGAACATCATCTCCTCCCAGCTCTGATCGCCGTAGCGGACCTCCGATTTGGAATCGGGGTTGTTGGGATTGTTGGCCGAATTATCGAAGTGCGCAGTGCACTCGATGCGCGTGCCTTTAGGCAGCAGGATCGGTTTAGCCGGTTCATAGGCGAGCTGCCAGTTGAAATCATACCTGGGTACGTCAAGCAAGTCCTGCGTTTCGCCCGTCGGATAGACGGCGCGGAAATGAAAATCCTTCCCGCGCAGATGCATATGCGGAATCAACGACGTAAGCGTGGCATCTTCCTGGATTGTGAAGGCCGAATCGACGCGATAATTCGAGTCGCCGGCCGGGATGACGAACTTGTTGTTGGTGGAAGCAAGCATGGTGACGCGTTCCACCGGCGGCTGTTTGGCGAAGTTAAAGCCGATCTTGGTCCGGTCCACAGCAGGTGTGCCGTTAGTGGTGTAGTGCATCTGAAAGATGACGTCGGACCCGGCTTTCACCAGGATGGCGCGGCCCGGCTCCAGACGCGTCGGGAGCGCACCCGGGGCGTATCCCACCAGCCAGTTGCCGCTGTTGCCATTGTTGCCGCCCTTCTGGGGCACATACGGTTCACCCGGCTTAATGCCCGGCAGCCACTTGGAGCCGGGTTCGCGGATGAAGGCGATCAGATGATGCACTACGGCGCGGTTACCGGGGCGGGCTTCGGCCATCTCAATCCATTTGTCTTCGGTAAAGCCTGTCGGCAGTTGAAAGTAGGTGTATTCGATGGTGCCCGAGGCCGGCACTGCATAATCCACAGGCATTTCGAGGACAACATCGGGCTTACCGATATTCCAGCCTTCCACAAAAGCCAGCGGCGCCGGTGCCTGTTTGAGGTTGCCTTCGGCCGCGCCCGTGTCCGCCCAGCGCGTCAGCACGTCGATTTCGGTTTGCGCGAGCGAGCGGTCATTGGCGAACTTGCCGGTATGCTGGTCAGCGAACCAGGGGGGCATTTTCCTGGACAGGACTGCGGCGCGGATGGCCTTGGCCCAGGGCCGCGTGTCTTTATAGGTCAAAAATGACATAGGCGCTGCTTCGCCCGGACGGTGACAGGATTGGCAGTTCTTCTGAAGTACCGGAAGGACGTCCTTATTAAAAGTAACTTGGGGAGCACCAGCCGCGAGGGCGGCTGTCAACGCAGTTAGGGCGAGTAGTCGCATAGAAAGACTCCGATCTCTTTAATATACGCGGAATTTGAGGGTAAGTTCGGTCAAGTTGCCAAAAGAAAATGAACGCCCTCGGAGGCCTGTGGCAGTCATCGCCGCCAGAGCACCTGCTTAATGCCCGAGCACCTGCCCAAGAAAATGGTTGCAGAAGATGCCATCCGAATCACGCTGGCGGCGAAAGGATTCGAAGGCACCGATCTGATCCCGCCGGCGGCTGCTCGCCAGATCCTTGAGGAAATTCGCGTTGAAGGGCGCTGTAAAGGATCCGTCCGCGCCCGCCGGGTCATAGAAGCCGTACATTTTGCCGTGGTGCGGCATTCCACCCAGGCCGACCCAGGCGCGCTCGATGTCAGCAAAGAAGTGCAGCAACTCCGGAGGGTACTTTGACGCCTGCGCCGCAGGTACGTAGCCAATCATATCGAGGTTGACAAATGCCGATCCGGCGTTCCTGGTGTAAGTTCCCGCCAGCGCGGAATCGCCGCCGCGCACAAAGCGGAATTCCAGCGGGGCGACAAGCTGAAACTTGTTGGAACTCCGCAGACGGTCGCTCACCGCCTGCAACCCTCGCCACGCTTTGCCAAGGCCCGCATCGTCGAAGGCGGGAAGTTCGATGAAGTAGGACATGAACATCACGCGGAGCGCGTCTTCCAACCAGAGCTCTTTGTTCTTTTTCTTCGCGTTCTCAAACTGCGTCTCGATGGCGGAGAAGCAGGTTTGCACGTCGGTATGCGCCAGCGATACACCCAGCGGCCCCAGCTTATCGGACTGATGCAACTGGGCATTCGGCTGTGCGATCGGATCGATAAAGGAAAGGGCCGCGCCGAATTCATCCTTTCGCGCGTGAACGCACGGATCCGGGACTGCGGCCGGTTGCAGCGGCGTCTTCGTCGCCGGCGATGGGTCCACGTCCCACCACAGAACCAGAAACTTGTTTGTATACGGGTTGACAAAGGTCTCTATGCGTTCATGCGCCTTGAGCACGGCCTTGAACTGAGAGACGAACGCAGCCTCGTCATTTAATGAATAGGTATCGCTCCCTGACTTCAAGGTCGTGGCCCAGGGCCTGTCGACCACTTCCAGCGTAACCGACGTCACAATGCCCAGAGCCCCCAGCGACACGCGGGCGAACTGGATCGGCTTCCACCCAGCCACGGACGGCGTGTCTTCATCGATCGTCGTCACAGTGCCATCGAGTCCCATGATTGTGAAGGCGGACGCCGTCTCCGCAAAGATCGGGGCGTCTACTGTTGCACCGTGCACATCCACCGCGGTCATCCCGCCGACGCTGAAGAAACCTCCCGCGGTCACAGTACGGAACATCTTGTGATGGGCGGTCAGGAAGGCGTCGAGTTCATCCTCGCGTACGCCGGCATTCACGGTTACGTGTCTTCCAGACGGCTCCAGCACGATGCGCTGGTCGCGGTTCGGCCCCAGGTCCGCATAACAGGACAGGTCGATGAGCAGTGTCTTCCTGGCTTCCGCCGGCGTGCCGCCGCGGCCGTCAGCCACCACCAGCGGCGCTTGCGAATGCCGCTGGCCGGACACGCGCAGCACCACAGCTTTGGTGGCTGCGCCCGTCACTATCGCCTGCAACTGGCTCAGCGTCGCCGGAGAAACGTAGTTTTCCTTGTCGAGCGAGATTTCGAGGTTCCCGCTCCAGTTCGTCCATCGTGACATGCATTATCCTTTGCGGAGTTCTGGAGCGGGCCGCTTCCCTTACGACAACACCGCCGCCATCTCGGCATCCGTGAGGACCGGAGTGATTTCAATGGAGATGACGTCCGCCCATTCCTTTGCCCATTTTGCCAGAGCAACGGCGTCTTCGGTTTCACACACCACCGTACAGCCTGATCCGTCCGCGCGATTCCAGCGGCCGATCATATTGACACCAGCAGGAGGAAGGCCTCCGGTGGCTTTGAACCTTTCCATCGTCGCCTTGTAGCTACTGGATGGCGTGCGCACCGTCGTGACAAACAGCATGTATCATCTCCTTTTAACGGGGCCTCCTGTCGGAGGACCGTCGGCGGTCATTATACAAATATCCGGGGACGGTGTTTAATCGAGGGCGGCGAGCGAGGTTTGGCTCGAGTCGAATTGCAACTACGCGGCTACACAAGGTCAAGAACAGAAATTTCGGGCCTGCAGAATGCCCGCACATGCAGCGGCGATCCGACTCCACGGGTGATGAAAAGTTGCCGGTTGTTCCATCCGTATAACCCGGCGATAAAGCGCTTATCTGCAACCGGAGCCCATGGCGGCGTGAATCCGGGCACGCGAACCTGGCCGCCGTGCGTATGGCCGCTGAGCATCAGGTCCCAGGGCAAATGTCCAAGATCGCGCTTGGCGTCCGGGTTATGACAAAGCAGGATCGTGCTCTTGGTCTGAAGAGAGCCGGAAAATGCTTGCCCCGTATCGAATTCACCACTCCAGTAGTCGCCAACTCCCACTAGAGTCAGGTCGTCAATGACGGCGCGCTGATTATGGAGCAAATGCACGCCCGACGATCTGATCAGGTCTTGCATGAATTGTGTGGAATGCTTGCCACCCCACCGCGCCAGCCACTTTCCACCGTCGTGATTTCCCAGCACAGCGTACGTCGGCGCGGTCGAGACCGCAAGGCGCAGTAACTTCTCGAGTCCCTCCCGGTCAAAGCCCCTGGTGGTGCTGACAAAATCCCCTGTGAGGCAGATCAAGTCTGGTCTTTGCGACAGCCCCTCCCGGAAACCAGTCTCCAGATCGGCCCCGCTCATCCCATCAGATATGTGAATGTCGGACATGTGGAGGATCCGTCTGGGACGCACTCCAGCCAGGCTGATACGGGTCTTCGTCAATTCAAAATATCTCGGCTCGATGAATCGCGCCCACGACGCTCCCGCGGCAACGGCCGCGGCGGAAGCAGCGGAAACAGATAGAAACGTACGGCGGTTCATATAGGAATCAGTGTACTCTATATCGACAAGTACTTGTCAATATGAACCAGAACTTCTTTCTAGCCAAATCGATAGCGGAGAGCTTCTGCCACAGCTTTATATCCAATCCGCCGGTAAATGGAATTCGACGTAGGATTCCCCAGGTCAGTATAGAGGACGCAGCGATATTCCGCCTCGCGCAATCGCTTCGTGAGAGCCCCCACACAGGCTCCCGCATAGCCCCGCTTCCGCTTATCGGCTGGCGTATAGACCCCGGCCAGGCGCACCACACCCTCCACCGGTTCCCGGCTCAAGGCCATTGACGCCGGCCCATCGTCATCCCAAAGCCACAACTGTCCGGCGGCCAGGGCCCGCTCGACTCGCAGTTCGGCATCGTGGACACGCTCACCGATTTCCGCCAGAAACGCATGGGTCCAGTGAATCAGCATGCCGCCATCAGCCGGAAGAGCTTGCCGCAGCCTACCACCGATGCGCGGGGCGTCTCCCACTTCCACGCATTCGTAGAGACGGCTGCCCTGGAAGGGCGTGGCGGCCGACTGCCGCCTCTCCGTCCACCGGCCGGCGAAGTTGGCCGCCGTTGCCGCGTCCCCGTTAATTCCAGGCAGAGAGACGCCGGCTTTCGCGATAGCATCCACCATAACGGCGATGACGCGTGGTTCCATCGGGGTGAGGGTCGCCGGAAAATCGGGAGGAGACTGCAGCACCACGCCTGCCGCCTGGTTCCTATCCAGCGCAATCCAGTAGCGGCCCGGCTCGGGTTGTTTGAGGCGCGTGTGCAGAAGCGTGAGGATCAGATTGTGGAGAACCGGTTCGGAGGCAAGGAACGCTCCGGCCCTCCTCAAGGCCAGTGCGGGATCCTCGCTGAAGACGATCTGGATGTCCATCCTGAAAGCCTACCCGAAGAGAGGTTCAGCAGCACCGGGAAGCTAACCGGACTTCGGCTTGCTCTTCCCCGCGAGGTTGAGCGCCACCGCAGCGCGAATGAGATCCTGCAACGCCGCCTCATCCACCTTGTCGCCTTCATGAATGTCGATGGCGCGCCTGACATTCCCTTCGAGGCTGGAATTGAATAGACCGCAGGGGTCTTTCAACGCAGCTCCCTTGGCAAAAGTCAGCTTGACGATCTTCTTGTACGTCTCTCCGGTGCAGATAATGCCGCCGTGGGACCAGACAGGTGTGCCCATCCATTTCCACTCTTCCACGATCTCAGGGTCCGCCTCGTGGAGAATTGCGCGGACTCTCGCGAGCATCTCCCCGCGCCAGTCTCCAAGTTCTCTGATCCTATCGTCGATCAACGCAGAGGCAGATTCCACCGGGACAGGCCTTTTCATTGGCAGCTCCAAACTCTCGCACCTATATTAGCTGCCTCAGATCGCGCCTGCAGCCGGCGCCAGAAGAGGTAGGAGAGGCCCCAGAGCACTCCGGTTGCCGCAGCCCATCCCCACGCCTCCGGGCCATCGCCTACTGCGAGATGGGCGATGAGCGCCGAGCCGAGGTCAATGGCAAAACCAGCGTAAGCCCACTCTTTGACGCGGACCGGCACCGGCGCCAGCAGCAGCACCACACCGAGGAGTTTGGCGAGCGAGAGCTCCACCCGGAAGTAGCCGGGAAAGCCGAGGTGAGCGAACGCGTCCGCTACCTGCGGCAAGCGCAGTTGCGCGTAGGCGGTAAAGCTCATCTGCAGGCAGAAGAGCGCGGTGACAAGCCAATAGATGGTCATCTTGGCTTTCGAAGAAGTCTTGACGGCCACGATAGACGGCTTCTGAAGAGTCGATTCCATAGGGTCCTCCTTCCGGGTTTCAATGCTTTGGCGTGTTGGCCGCCCAACTGGGTGTCTCAACGCCGAACTGCTTTCCATATTCGGCGTTCAATCGCTGCCAGCCGCCAAACTTTATGGCCTCGGGGCCGGTTATGCGGCCAATGGGAGTTCCACTGAGCAGGTGATCCAGGACATCGAAACAAATGTGCCACCCGGCCGTACCCATTGCGATGTAGCGTCGGTCGATGCTGGTCCAAAGAGTAAGACGCGTGCCGCTGCCAACAGGTTCGAGTTCCCACCGCATATCGTTGCCTCCCCAGGTGTACTCAAGCGCCTTGGGCGCGTCGGCCCGCTTCACGGTTGTTTCGGTAATATGCGGCGTCGGCGCTCCCACTGTGGTCAGCTTCACCGTGGTTCCCGCGGCACCCAGGCTTCCCTCGGCTTCAAACGGAGCCCACTCGCGCAGCTGCGCAGGGTCGGTCAGTGCCTGCCAAACCTTTTGCGGCGAGTGGCGCAGCTCCCTGACGAGAACAAGCGTCCACTTCTCTCCGTCCTTTCGTACCTCAGCTCCGCTGGCCGGACCCGGTGTGTACTGCGCGCGTTCGGTCATTTTTTCCTCCTTATCTTTTTTTTCGTTGACGTCGGTTTATTCATGCGGTCGAGATGGCGTTCGAGCGCATCCACGTGCGCGGACCAGAACCGGCGGAACGGAGCCAGCCAGGCATCGATCTCCTGAAGCGGTTCCGGTTTCAGCCGGTAGAGACGGCGCTGCGCGTCCACCGTCGATTCCACGAAGCCGGCCTCGCGCAGCACTCGCAGGTGCTTTGAAACGGTCGGCTGCGGCATATGAAGCTGACGCTCGATCTCTCCAACCGATTGTTCTTGCGAGATCAGCAGGCTCAGTATCGCGCGGCGGTTCGGCTCCGCAATGATTTCGAATACGGATTCCACGCGCTTAATATAC
>JBDUEM010000109.1:0-22197 GCA_040002435.1 Bryobacteraceae bacterium | reverse complement strand
GATCACAAGCTCGGCTGCGTGGCAGGCTCCGCACACCTTTTGCATCGCGTCCTTTCCGGGGGCGTCAGGCAGCTTGAGAGACTGCGCCTGCAGGACTACCGGAATGCCAAGGATCGTGAGCCAGAGTGCAACGCTACTCATACTTCCTTTATACTCCATGCGAATTCCGGCGGGGTTGATATAATCTGCATCTGAATGAGCACAACACACAGCAGCCCTGCGCTTCACAACGCGATGTGGCCCGGACTTGTGGGCAAGGGACCGGATTCCGAACCACCAATCGACCTCGACACGATGCTCGATCTGACCGGAGCCGCGGAGGTGGACGGCGTCCGGTTTGATGGCGTCGATCTGTTTCTATCGCTTCCGCATACGGACATCGACTCCTCCAGCGACGACTTGGCACGACTGGCGGAGAACCTCTCGGGAAGAGGACTACTGGCTGGCTCTTTGGTGGCTCCGGTGTGGCCGCCCACGGGCGGCGGCTCGGCGATGGGAAATGAAGAGGAACGCACCCGCTTCCTCACGCAGGTGAAGAAGGCTTGCGCCATCGGCCGGAAGCTGAAGGAGTTGGGCGTACGAAAATATGGGGTCATCCGCATCGATTCCGCGGCAAGCCCGGCTGACTGGGCAAAGGATCCAGCCGCCGGAACCAAACGGATCGCGGAGACATTCCGCGAGGCCGGCTCCATCGCGGAGGGCTACGGCGAACGACTGGCGGCCGAAGGCGAGATCTGCTGGGCGGGCATGCATAGCTGGCGGCGGAATATGGAACTGCTGCAGCTGGTCGGCATGCCGGATACTGTCGGCTTTCAGGCGGACATGGCGCACACCATGCTGTTCACCATGGGCCACAACGCGCCCGAAGACCGGCTGCTGCCGGCCGACTTCGACTGGGCGCAATCGGACCAGCTGGCTGAAGCCTACGGCAAGATGGCGGAAGCGCTACGCCCGTGGACGTTCGATTTTCATGTAGCGCAGAACGACGGTACGGTGAAAGGATCCGGCTCGCACGATAAGACAGGACGCCACTGCCTGCCGTTCGATCCGAATGGCCGGCTCGATATTGTGCGGGATGCGGGGGCCTGGATGCGCGGCGCCAACGGAAAGCCAACGCGGGCATTCCAGCACATTTGCTGGGACGGCTGCATGTTCCCGAACGCTGTGATGAAGGATCCGCAAACCTGGAACGACGTGCTGCGGGTGATGATCGCCGTTAGAAACGCGCACGGCTGGGATTAACATGAAAAGGCTAAATATTGGCGTCATCGGCTGCGGCTTCATGGGCCGCACCCACTCGAATGCGTTCGGCCAGGTAAAGAATTTTTTCGATGTTCCCTATCGCCCCGTTCTGAAGACGATTTGCGCCAGAAACGGCGACAAGGCGCGGGCGTTCGCGGACCGCTGGGGTTACGAATCGATTGAGACCGATTGGCGGAAGCTGGTGGAGTCGCCCGGGATCGATCTGATCGACATTGCCAGTCCGAACGATACGCATGCCGAGATCGCGGTGGCCGCGGCGAAGGCCGGCAAGATGGTGATGTGCGAGAAGCCGCTGGGCCGGACACCGGCCGAATCGGAAGCGATGGTGAAGGCAGTGGAAGAAGCCGGCGTGCCGAACATGGTTTGGTATAACTACCGCCGTGTTCCCGCGGTCATGCTGGCCAAGCAGTTGATTGACGAAGGGCGGCTGGGCCGGATTTTCCATTACCGTACGGTGTTCCTGCAGGATTGGACCATCTCCAGCGATCTGCCGCAGGGCGGCGAAGGGCTGTGGCGGCTGGATGCAAGCGTTTCCGGCAGCGGCGTCACCGGCGATCTGCTGGCGCACAACATCGATACGGCCATGTGGCTGAACGGCGGAATTGAGGAGGTGACCGCCATGACGGAAACCTTCATCAAAAGCCGCAAGCATAACCTGACTGGCAAGGACGAGCCGGTCCTGATCGACGATGCCAGCGCGTTTCTGGCGCGCTTTCAAAACGGCTCGCTGGCGACGTTTGAAGCCACACGCTATGCGCGTGGACACAAGGCGCTCTACACGCTGGAGATCAATGGCGAGAACGCCTCCGTCATCTGGGATCTTCACGATCTGCACCGGCTGCAGTACTTTGATTACCGCGACGAGGGCCGCCTGCGAGGCTGGCGCAGCATCCACGTCACCGATGGTGACCATCCGTACATGAAGCAGTGGTGGGTTCCGGGGCTTCAGATCGGATACGAACATACATTCATCCACCAGGTTGCCGATTTCCTTGCGGGACTCGGCAGCGGTGTGGCCGCGGCGCCCAGTTTTCGCGAGGCGCTGCAGACCGATTATGTAACTGACGCGGTGCTGCAATCGGCGGCGAATCGAAGTTGGGTAAAGGTGGCATCATGATCATCCGAAATGCAATCGTGCTGGCAGTTGCCGGCGGAGCTCTCCTGCTTGGCCAGGCGCGTGGACCCGCCGTAGGTCCTCTGGAAGAAACCGGATTTCAGAAGATATTCGACGGCAGTTCGCTGAAGGGCTGGGATTGCGATCCCGAATTCTGGCATGCCGAGAGTGGCGTAATGGTGGGCGCAACGCAGGCAGATCACCAGCCGAAGCAGAACATTTTCTGCATCTGGAAAGGCGGCTCGCCGGCGGATTTTGAGTTGAAGCTGCAGTATAAGCTGACGGGCGAAACCGGCAACAGCGGCGTCCAATACCGCAGCGTGGAATTGCCCAACGTGGCCAAGTGGGTGATGAAAGGCTACCAGGCGGACATCGACGGCAAGCAGGTATATACGGGACAGGTGTATGAAGAGCGCGGCCGCGGATTCCTAGCGTTGCGCGGCCAGATCGCCTACATTCCGGACGGAAAGAAGGTGGGCTCGGTGGGGTCTACCGGAGATGGGGATGAGTTGAAGGGTTTGATCAAGTCAGAGGATTGGAACGAACTGCACATCATCGCTCGCGGGAACACGATTATTCAGTTGCTGAACGGACGAGTGATGAGCATCGTGATTGATGATGACAAGGCAAATCGGCGCATGGACGGCGAGATCGGGATTCAGCTGCACGTGACCAAGGCCGCGATGAAGATCGAATCACGCAATATCCGGCTCAAGGTGTTTTAGGTTTACCGGCGATTCCTCTCCAAACCCGCAGCCCGAAGCGCTTCAGGTCGGGCTCAAATTCGGTTAGGAGGTTATTGCCTGCCCTGTCTATGGCAGACTGGCCGATCCCGCCCATGAAGGATCCGGCGGTAGTGGACCGCGGGTGCCAGGTAGACGCCGTGGCGTCCGCGATAACACCAGCAGCCATCCGGCCATACATCGGCCCGACGGATCCATCGGGTCTGTACGCCAGTACCGAATGGTTGATGGCAAACAGGATCCTCCTACCGAACCGGCGCTCTCCGGAAACACGGTAGCGCGAATCCTCCTGGAACGCAGTTTCAAAGCCTAGCTGTGCGGTGTTCCTGACGATGCGCCGTCCCCAACCTGAAGCCACGCGGTAGCCGTAGCTCTGGGCGCTGCGGTCCCATTCGCAAGGGGATTTGTACCAATGATCCACGGCGCTGTCGAATAGCAGCCAGGACAACCGGCTCGGATCTGTGTAAGTGCGAAAGACGTAGGAATCCACTCGTTCGCGGTTGTTGCGGTAGAACTGCGGATCTGTAACCGTCAGCTGGCACAGCCCTGGAACCGCGAGCGCAAAGAGGAGGAGAGCCGCCTGATGGCACATGCTAACAGATCGGAACGATAAGGTTATTACTGTACCAAATATGTTGTGAGGTTGGCGATATTTTCTGCCCTTGGTAAAGAATGTTATCCTTACAGTAAGGAATGAAGGTAAAGATAGCACAAACCAGCAGAATCAGCAGTAAGGGCCAGATTACCGTGCCAGTGGCCGTCCGAAGGCGCCTTGGACTTCGTGAGGGTGATCAAGTGGAATTCGTCACCGAAGGGACAGTTACCATCCTGCGCCCAGCTCGCAGTGTGGCAAATCCCTTTGAAGAGTACACCGGAGCCCTCCATACATTTCCCGGAGGAAGGGAAGAAATCAACGCCTGGATCGGGGATCTTCGCGACGAAAAGGCGGATGAGTGAGGACAGCGGTTGACACCAATATTTTGTCGGCCTTGTGGTCAGGCGAGCCGCTTGCTTCTGATGTTGCAAGGTTACTGGCAATGGCACATCGGGACGGCGGCCTGGTGATTTGCGGTGCGGTCTACTGCGAGTTGCTTGCGCACCCGAAGGCGACCGTGAGCTTCACTGACGAATTCCTGTCTAGAACCAATATCGCGGTAGACTTCGAACCAGACGAGCCAACGTGGCGGGAAGCAGGGCGCACCTTTGCCGAGTATGCGGACAGGCGGAGACAATCAGGCGGTGGCGCGGCACCGCGCCTTCTCGTGGACTTTCTGGTCGGAGCGCACGCTTTATTGCGAGCCGATCAGTTATTAACACTGGATGCCGACCGCTATCGGCAGGCATTTCCGCAGTTGCGAATTCAGCCGTAGGAGAAGTTACGTGCGTCGATCCTGCACGGCCATCGGATTCCTGCTCCTCGCAATCTACGGCGCACGAATGTATTCGCAGGGGATGGCTTCGCTCGGCTCACCGCCCGCCGCACGCATGAAACCCAGCGGACGTCCGTTCGCGGTCTCCCTGGTGGATGTGGCGGCGCAGGCAGGACTGCGGGCGCACTTTGTGAACGGCGGGGAAGCCGCGAAACAATACATCATTGAGGCGAACGGAACGGGCGTGGCCTTCGTCGATTTCGACAACGACGGCTGGGACGACATCTTTTTAGTCAACAGCTCCCGCCTGGGCTCGCCAAATGCCGGCGGGAACTATCTGTTCCGGAACGATCATGGCAAATTTGTCGACGTCACCAAGCAAGCCGGCATGCAGCGGACGGGTTGGGGGAATGGAGTCTGCGTCGGCGATGTAGACAATAACGGCTACGACGACCTCTTTGTTACTTATTGGGGTGCAAACGTTCTGTATCTGAATTCAGGAAAGGGCACCTTTCGGGCCGAGGTCTGGAAGGACACCGGAGAGTGGAGCACCGGCTGCTCGTTTCTGGACTACGACCGCGACGGGCATCTCGACCTGGTCGTCTCGCGCTACTTGGATTTCGACCCTGCGAAGACGCCTAAGCCCGGGTCCGCCGCGAACTGCATGTGGAAGGGAGGGCCCGTCTTCTGCGGTCCGCGCGGCCTGCCGCCGGGCGGATTATCGCTGTACCACGGGAAGGGCGACGGTACCTTTACAGACGTCACAGCTTCCAGCGGCGCGGCTGCGGCGGGAAAATTCTATGGGTTTACCGTGCTGGCGACGGACTGGAATCAGGACGGATGGACGGACATCTACGTGGCCAGCGATTCCTCGCCGAGCGTGATGCTGCGCAATAACAAAGACGGCACGTTCAGCGAATTGGGCACGGAGACCGGAGTAGCCTTCAACGAACATGGTTATGAGCAGGGGGGGATGGGTCTGGCAGCGGGCGATTTCGACAACGACGGCCGCCTCGACCTGATCAAAACGAACTTCACCGGCGATTATCCAAACTTGTTTCGCAACCTGGGGAAAGGCATTTTCGAAGATGTCGCGATGAAGGCGGGTTTGGCCGTGAATCCGCAGTATGTAGCGTGGGGCGCGGGCCTGGTGGATTTCGATAATGACGGGTGGCTGGATCTGTTCCAGGTCAACGGGCACGTTTTTCCGGAACTCGAGAAGAAGCCCGGCGGGGAGCCGTTCAAGAATCCTCGGCTTCTCTATCGCAATCTGGGCGGCGGGCGCTTTGAGGATGTGTCGGCGATGGCGGGTCCGGGCGTGGCGGCGCGCGAGTCCAGCAGGGGTGCGGCGTTCGCGGACTTCGACAACGACGGCGACATGGACGTGCTGATCATGAACATGCACGGAGCGCCGTCCCTGTTGCGCAACGATATGACCAACGGCAACGGATGGCTGCAGGTGCGGTTGAACGGGCTCGCCATGGGTGCCGTGGTGACGTTGGAAGCCGGTGGGCGAAAGCAGGCGCAGACCGTTGTGAGCCAGACAAGCTTTCTCTCGCACAACGGGCGCCGGCTGCATTTCGGATTAGGAACGGCGAAGAGCGTGGACCGGTTGATGGTGGCGTGGCCGAGCGGACGGGTAGAGCGATTTCCGGTGGATAGCATCAACCGGATTCTGCAACTGGACGAAGGCAAGGGCACGCCGTGACGAGCATCGTACTGGCGTTTGCGTTGCTGCAGTTGTCTCCCGACGCACTTTCAGATCAGGCCCGGGAACTCGCGGCATCCGGAAGAACCCCGGAGGCCGAAGCGTTGTGGCGGCGCGCGGTTAAGATCGCTCCCACGCACTTTGCGTCTTTGTTCAACTTGGGATATCTGTCCGTGCAAACGGGGCGAGCGGATGAAGCGGTCGAATGGTTGCAGAAGGCATCGCGAGCCAATCCCAAGGATTTCAATTCGCATTATTTGCTGGGAACCGTTTTCGCGCGGCAGAACGAAACGGATGATGCGCTTCGCGCTTGGCGCGCCGCGCTGGCGTTGCAGCCTGGGAACCGAAAACTAATGCAGGTAATGTGTGTAGAGTACAGCAAGGGACGCTATTTCGAAGAGGCTGCGCGGCTGGCCGAACTTGCTTTACGTTCTGCGCCGGATGACCAAAACCTGTACTTTCTGGCCATGCAGGCTCGGCAGGATGCGGGGCAGTATGAGCAGGCGTTCGCACTGGCGCGGCGAGCCTTGGAGAAATTTCCCTCCTCGGCCAGGGCAAATTTCGAGGTAGGCTTTCAGTTACACAAATTGGGCCGCTGGGACGAAGCGATGCCTTATTTTGAGAAGGCAATCGCCGCGGATCCTAACTACGAGGAGCCGCACTACTTCCGCGGCGATGTGCTCCTGCGAAGAGATCAGGCCGAGCAAGCGGCGTCGGAGTTTCGCAAGGCGATGGAACGGAGGGCGAACTACACCGCCGCGCGCCTCGGGTTGGCTCGAGCGCTGATGGCACAGGAAAAGCTGGAGGCCGCCGCCGCGGAGTTGGAAGAAGCTGCGCGACTCGATGCCGGAAATCCGCAGCCTCCTCTATTGCTCTCACAGGTCTACTTTCGCTTAGGCAAAGCGAAAGAGGCCAAGGCTGCCAAAGAAACTTCGCAGCGTCTCCGTGCCACGAATCCCGCGGCGGTGAACGCCGTGCAACCCCGGCCCTTTCCCGCGAACTAGTTTTCCGAAGAAACCGGGGCGCTGGCCGAATCCTTGAGAAAGCCCTGGTAGATCTCCTTCGCCTCTTGAAATTGGGCATAGACATGGTCCTTCTCCGCCTGGGAGCGCCAGTCGGGCCACGCCTCGGCCAGAGTCTTCAGCTTGTTTATCCACTTCACGAAATATTCAGCTGATTCCTTGTTGCGAATCTTCTGGTCCCCTACATACACGCGCACAGCGTTGGTGGAGCCCTGCTGATAATTGGAATCGAGAATCTCCGTCATAGGGCCTTCTGCATACAACGAATACCAGCCACTCTCGGTGACTTTGATGGTGCCTTTGAATTGCGCCGACTTCTTGTCCGCTGCCACCGGAAGTTCCTTCCACACCTTTCCGTTGTGGTAGATCATCACCTTTTCCAGGGGCACGATAGATTGCACAGCGGCTTGAATCGTAATGGTGCCTCCGGCCGCCGGTAGCTTGATTTCGTCACCGGGGATCTTGCCGTTGACCTTCAGATCCAGCAGTGGTCCCGTTGTGAAGAATGTGTGCCCTTCCTTGAGGGCCTTGATCCAGGAGGCCGCGGAGAAGTCAGAGCCCATGTACGCATACGTGCGGACACTAGCCACCAGCTTGCTATTTTGCAGATTGCTGATGGAATCTTCGCCGCCCGTCGGGGTAATTTTGAGATCGTTGTTCAGCGCATGGTGCCAGACTTTCAGGCCGGAGCGGGAAGCTCCGCTCCATTCCAGGCATTTCGTGGTCCCAAGCGCCGCATCCACAGGGAATCCTTTTGCGCCCCCCAGACCCGTTTCGAGAGGATCGCGATCCCCTATGAATGGATGAACGTAACCCGTCACCGCGCCTTGCGAAATGGACTTGCGGAACATATCGGTGTTGCTCGGGTAGAGGCTCTCGATACCAGTGCCCTCATATCCGGTGGTAAACGGAGAAATGAGGTGATCGCGAAGCCCGATGAGGAAAACATGGCCGTAGAAGGGCGGCCTGTATTCTTCGCCAACGATCACCTTGGTGCCGGGGTACTTCGCTGAGATCGGATGCTCTCCGCCGCCAGGAACGAAATACTGCCAGTCCATGACGCGGTTTTCCTTGTTCGCCACCAGTTCATTCACGATGGGCGCGTCTTCGGCCTTGGCCATCATCACCAGATTCTCAAGAGTGTTGCGCAGGTTGCCGCCGTAATTCATATGGCTGTGCGTGGACCCGCTGTACCAGCCCTTGGCTTTCATGTCAGTCATGCGGTCCAGTTTCACGACAACCTCCTTCTTGCCACCCTCCGGAATATCGAGCTCAATTTCCTTCGGCGTGTACTCGAAGCCGTGGACTACCTGCAGCTTGAATTTGCCCGGCGGCATCTGCATGGTGAACGCGCCGGTGGTGTGGAACAAGTGCCCGCTGGAAGTCCCAATGCGCGAGTAAGCATCACTGGGGGAATAGAACTTTCCGTCGGCAGCCGCACCTTGAATGCGCGCGTAGGCTTGCTGTCCGGTCTTGGCATCGGTCACCTTCACGCTCAACGTGCCCATGGGCCGCTTCCATTTCAGATCCGTGATGTTGACCTTTTTCTTTTTCCCGCCATACGTCTCCATGACGATCAACTGCGGCAGGCCGCCTTCATTGGACATATAGGCGATGCTCTCTCCGTCCGGCGACCAGCGCGGATTGAAGTCCTCATGATCTCCGAACGTCATCTTGTACGGATATCCACCATCCACAGGAAGCACATACAAATGGTGGAACATGTCAGCCGAGCCTGCCGAAGAAGAGTAGATCAGGCGTTTGCCGTCGATCGACACAGCGGGCCGGGCGCGGTAGAGCGTTTGTTCATCGAGAATTTTTTTCGCTTTCGCCATGCCGTTCGGTTCCACGGGAACACGCCACAACGCGCCCGATCCCAGCGGCACATCGCGGTTCGACAAAATGATCAGCTCCTTCGAGTTTGGAAACCAAGCCGGTTCGATGTGCATGTCACCGATGCCGACGTACAGGCGGGCATGCCGATACTTGTGGTCTACGGTAACCGCGATCTCGTCACCGGCCCACGCGCCATTCGCGAACGGCCTCACGTACACGTTGAAATTGCCGGTGGGCTTCGATGACACGTATGCGAGATACTTGCCATCCGGCGAAAATGTGGGGTCGGCATAAACCTGCTTGTCGTCAGTAAGGTTCGTAATCTCACCCGTTGCGAAGTTGAGCAGTTCCAGTTGAATGCGCTTGTGATCCTCGTCCGCCATGTAGACCAGCCATTTTCCATCAGGCGACCACGAAGGCGCGGAGTGATACCGCTTGTTGTAAGTCAGTTCCGTGGCCAGACCGCTTGCGGGGTCCACGCGCCAGATCGAGCCGTTCATTCCTACCGCGAGAGTCTTGCCATCTGGAGCCCATGCCGGAGCCCAGGGTGTGCTGCTAGGCGCAGGCGGCAGATAGTAGTTGTGCATGTAGTTGCCGCCCTGAATGGCGGCAGTATATTTTCGCGGGCCGAAGCCGCCGCCCCCGGTCTCCAGTTGTGCAGTGCTGACTGCGGCAACACCCATCAGGCACAGGAACACTCGTAGTCTCAACATTCTTCCCCTCCTGCTCGGACGAGGGCAGCCCCGAAGCTCGCGGCTTCCGGGACGAACCCCTCGTAAATCTTGCACCGTTTCTGATTACCTTCTTAACGCATTTGCTGGGTTACCGCAGTGAGGGCATTTTCCACTTCCGGAGATTTTCGAACCTGCAGCGCCCGGCGGTAAAAATCAGCGGCGATGCGGTAATCCTGCAATTGCGCTTTCACGTAACCCATCAGGGCCAGGGCTTCAAACTGATCGGGCTGGCGCTTCAAAATGGGCGCTACCATTTCGCGGCTGCCGTCCAGGTCGCCCCGCAGCGCCTTCAACCGGGCGATGTTCAGGATGGTTTCATCAGAGGTGCCGGCCAGCTGAAAACAGGCTGCGGCTTTATCGAACGCGCCGCGCATCAGCTGTTGACGTCCAATACTGTTCCAAACCTGCTCCGGAGCAAGGTTGGCATTATAGGAGACGATTTGCGCCGAATCCTCCTCCGCCGCTACTTCAAACTCCGTGGCTCTGCGCCAGTCTTCGCCTTCGGCGGAGAGGGAATAGCGACCTGCGGGAAGTCCGGCGGGCAGCGGCTGTCCCGCGGGCCCGGTTGCCGTCCACACCACGATGTTGCCGCGCCGTAGCATCCAGCGAACTTTGGTCTCAGCGCCGGTCTGCACCATCACCATGTTGGGCCTCGACGCGGGCGCGACGTTCAGCGTACCGAACTGGAATGGCGTCTGCCGGCTTTCGGCGACCGCCGAGCCCACCAGGATTTCGCTGGCGTTTTGCCGAGCCGTCACTGTCAGGCGGTGAGGCATTGCCTGGCCATCAATCTCCAACTCAAGCGTGTATTCGCCGGGTAGAAGGTGTAGCCGGTGCCGGTAGCGAATCCGCTGCGAGGACGCAAGATCAAGCCGCGAAGTGGTTTCAACAATTCGAGCCAGATTTTGCTTCACCTGCAGGCTGACCTTATTCTGCGCGGCGGCGGTTACTTCCATGTCAACAACTACCGCTCCGCCTTCTCCGGCGGATTGGAACGTGCGAATCTGCGGGCGCGAAGAATACGCAAACACGCGCGAGGAGACTGCGGCTTGCACAGGCCGGTTCAGCACCGCCTGCGGACTAAGCACACGTCCGATGATTGCATCGTTCCCCGAACCTGTGATTCCTATCGCGACGTGCAGAGCCGCATCGGCTACTTCCGTTTCCGAGGGTGACAGCTCCAGCCTTTCGCGCAGATCGCCAGCCGTAATGATGTCGTTCTTTGGAAAGATGCCGCGCGTCGACGTCTGCGGGTTCAGCAGGGCGCGGATGGTGTCCACCTCCGGTGAGTACAGCTTATAGTCGCTGCTGCCGTTATGGCGAAAGAAGATCAGGCTGATGTGCGCGGGGATCCCTTCGGCCTTGAGTCCGTCGTAATACCAGACCTCCAGCGGGAAGAAGACCCGGCTGGATGCCAGGCGCGTTGTGCTGGACGGAGGCCCAAGCGTCAGATAAACGCGCCCCTGATCCGTGCGAGTTCCCGACAGCAATTTACTGGAACCGAAGGTCTGGTCAACGATGGCCAACCGCCGATAGTATTCCTCCGCTGTGACACTGCGCGTGCGCCAGAACTCCTCCTGGAACTTCTCGCGTGCGGCATCATCCGGCAGCTTGAGAAAGAGCTCGCGTTCCGGCGCAGTGATGACGGGCTGCACGCTCGCTAGCCAATCACCGTTGGCCGCAGCCGCCAGCATCAAAAACAATATGAGTCCTGCTTTCATGGCCGATCGCCTCTTAGAACTCGAACCGTGCCGCCACCTGCAGCATCCGCGCCGCATAAGCAAGGTTGGCATTCTGCGTTGGCGCACCGTAGGTCGCGGATGTAACGGCTGTGGCATAGCTACCAAAGTTCGAATGGTTGAACAGGTTGAAAGCCTCAAAAATACCCGTCGCCTTCCAGCGCTCCTTGAAAGTGAAGCTCTTGCTAATGCGGGAATCGACGCGATGGATAGGCCGGCCCTCAAACTGGTTGCGCTTGGTGACGGTGTATCCGGGCGCCACTCTGGACGGCAGATTGAACTGAGCTTCGTTGTAGACCCTGGTGCCGTCCTTGAAAGTCCGGTTTGTGGTGGCCGCGCCAAACGGACTGCCCGCCACCGAGACTGCGCTGGCGCTGCCCGAACCGTAGTGATAGAAGGTAGAGAACTGGAATCCCCACGGCATGTTGTAGCTTCCCGTGGCATTCAGCGTATGGCGCTGATTGTCGCCCGATAGCGACCATTCATCGGCAGGATCGAAGAAGTTGTTCGGTGTGGAAAAAGCACCCCCCGACGAATCCTTCACCTTCGACAATGTATAGGCCGCGCTCAGGGTCAGCCCTTTTGCAAAACGGCGCCGGACGTCGACATGAAGACCATCGTAAAGCGCGCCGGCGGCGTTCGGGGTCTGGAATTGGCTGATGGTTGTAAAGCGCGTATCAGGCCGGCCGACAACGGTCGGATTCTTATTAAAACCGGTGGCTGGATCGAAGAACAGATTCGCATCGAACCGCAGCCATTCATGATAGACACGCCAGTGAACCCAATCCGCGGCGACAGTCCAATTGGATCCAATCTGGCGTTCCGCGCCCAGTGAGGCCTGGAACGAATAAGGAGTAGTGGCTCGACTATC
Source organism: Bryobacteraceae bacterium (assembly GCA_040002435.1). Lineage (GTDB taxonomy): Bacteria > Acidobacteriota > Terriglobia > Bryobacterales > Bryobacteraceae > JANXXV01. The sequence goes on along the minus strand of JBDUEM010000109.1, from coordinate 9,797 downwards.
CACCGGCTGGATGGCCTGCGGCCCAACCGGTAGCTTGCCTGAGACGAAGTCGGCACCCGTCGCTCCGTTGAAGGGATCCAGCAGGTTCAGCGGCGCGGTAGGCGTCCGGTCGCGGCTAGCCTGGATTGACCGCTCCCCGTTGAAGATTTGTTGGTCGATAATCTGGTTGGCCTGGATATCGGCGAAGTAAAGACCAGCGCCGCCGCGGATCACGGTCCGGCGGTCGCCGAACAGGTCGTAGGCGAATCCAACCCTGGGCGCGATGTTGTTGTTATCGCCGCCGCGCGGCTTCACGACGCCCGAGGCGAGCTTGAAGCTGGTGTCCCAAACACCATTGTCCAGATCGTAACGAACGCCCAGATTGAAGGTCAGTCGCGGCTTCAACTTCCAGTCGTCCTGGAACCAGAACCCGTACATGGCCCTGGGAATGTTCATGTCGAAGTTGCCAAAGCCCTGTACGTAGCTCTGCGAAATTGGGCCCAGAGCGGCGAGGTTCCACGTCTTCGGATCGTTCCATACCGGGAAGATCGAAGCCAGATTCGAGGGAGTAGAAGTGAAGGAAAGCACGGTACCGCGGATGTTCTGCTGGAAGATGCCGGTGTGCCACGTCTGCAGATATTCAGCGCCGGCCTTCAGGCTGTGGGTGCCCTTCAGTAGAAAGAAGTCGTCCCGGAGCGAGATGGTATCCATGTTGAAGTTCTGCGGATAGTTATAAGGGCCGCCGATGGAGTTGCCGGCGAAGCGGTACTCCTGGCTTTCCACCAGCGGCAGGCGCAGCCAATCGTAGTGATTGTAGCCGCCTTTAATCTCGTTGACTGTGGAAGAAGAGATCACTTTGGTCCAAGTCATCAGAACGCTGTAGCCCGCCCGGTCCTGGCTGTTCGCCCGGGATGGATGTGAATTGCCTCCCACTCCGGTGAATGGAGTAGTGTCAGTGGAATAGGAACCGCGCAGCGACAACCGGCTGCCGCCACTCAACTGATAATCGAACCTCGTGAGCAGGGATTGTGAGTTATAGCTGGTGGCGAATGTAAACGACTGCGGCTCAAATCCGAGAGGAATGGTGTAGACGGTGGACGGTTTGCGTTCCCGTTCGTAGCCTGCGAAGAAGAATAACTTGTCGCGGATGAGAGTGCCGCCGAAAGTGCCGCCGTATTGCTGGTCGGAAAAGGGCAGAACGGTGTGCGAAATAGGATCGGCCGCGTTCATCGAGTCGTGCCGGAAGTAGCCATACGCCGAGCCATGAAATTCGTTGGATCCGGATTTCGTCTCGGCGTTCACTTGAATTTGAGAGGATCGGCCCAGGGTGGCATCGAAGCGATTGGTGATGATTTGAAATTGAGAGATGGCATCGCGGCTGTATTGCGGCTGGCCGAAGGTGGCCCCAGCGCTGTTTTGCGATACCTGCTGGCCGTCGAGATTGAGCTGGAAGCGGCCGCCGCTATTGCCGAGCGGTACGCTATTGACCGAATTTTGGGTAATGCCCGGCACCAGCAGCGAGAGCTCCAGCCAGTTGCGTCCATTCAACGGCACGTCTTTCATGCGGTTCGGATCCACGGTGCCGCCCACCTGCGACGTTGTAACGCTGACCTCCGCGCCCGCTGCGGATACTTCAATAGTCGAGGCGGATTGCGCGGGGCGCAGTTGGACGTCCATGGTGAGGCTCTGCCCCACTAGCAAGGTAACCGTGCGTTCTGCAGGAGTGAAACCCGGCGTCTCAATGCGTATCAGATAGTCCGCAGCCACCAGGCTGGGAAACTGATACGCCCCGGTCCTGCTGGTGATCACCGTCAGGCCCGCGCCGCCGCCGGCGGGCGTTGCACGCACAATAGCCTCGGCAATTACAGCGCCGGAAGAGTCGGAGATGGTTCCCGATAACGATGTCTGTTGCGCCTGGATCGTCTGGCTGATCAAAATGACTACAGCGGCTGGCACGAGCCTCTTCAGATTCATTTTCGCGCTCCCAAGTTAGGTGAAGAACCGTGTGAAATACGGCTGAACGTTCCACTTGGAAAGTTACGCGACTGGGCAGACGGATAGAACCACTTGCGCGCACGGCGTCAGCCGGCGCTCGGATTACTGACGAAACGGATACACTCCGTGTCGCAAGCTCCTACGTGGGACGGCAACTGCGGGACGGGACACTTGTTTCAGGAGATGTCGATCGGTGACGAACCCTGAAAATCAATTAGTGAAAGGAGTATACGCGAGGTTTTCAAATGAGTCAATGCGGTTTTTGCTTGATGTCAATGGGACGACCGGTAGCGCCGTGTTAATTTGAACAGGATGACGACTCCAGCATGAACTTCGCCATAATCGGATGCGGCCTGATTGGGCAGAAACGCGCGCGCGGACTGCCGGCCGGTCACGCTGTCGTTGCGGCTGCGGACGTGAATATCAGCCGGGCCAAATCCCTTGCCGCTGGCGCCCTGGCAACCTCGGATTGGAGGGAAGCAATCCAGCTACCCACAGTTGACGCCGTCATTGTAGCGACCACGAATGACTGGCTTGCACCGGTGACAGAAGCCGCGGTAGAACTCGGAAAGCACGTCCTCGTAGAAAAGCCGGCGGCGCGGACCAGTGAAGAGTTGCAGGGAGTCCTGGACGCGGCCCGGCACGCCCGATCATATGTCCAGGTGGGATTCAATCACCGCTTCCATCCCGCTTTTCAAAAAGCCCGGGCTATCTTCGAAACTGGCGCTCTGGGGCCGCTCATGTTCATTCGAGGGCGCTACGGCCACGGGGGACGCGTCGGCTATGATCGGGAGTGGCGGGCCGATCCCGCAATATCGGGCGGTGGCGAGCTTCTCGATCAGGGCGTGCATCTGATTGACCTGGCCCGCTGGTTTCTGGGCGAATTCACGGCCGTCGAAGGGCACGCCCCAACCTATTACTGGGATATGGCGGTAGACGACAATGCCTTCCTCTCGCTCCGGACCACAGGTGGTCAGACCGCATGGCTGCACGCAAGCTGCACGGAATGGAAGAACATGTTTTCGTTTGAAATCTACGGACGCGACGGCAAACTGCAGATAGACGGACTCGGCGGCAGCTACGGAGTCGAACGCCTCTCGCATTACCACATGCGGCCGGAGATGGGACCTCCCGACACGACGATCTGGGAATACCCGGGCGCGGATTCCTCTTTTCAATTGGAGCTATCCACCTTCATCGATTCGACCAGCGACGGCGTGCGGCGCGGCCCCGGGCTGAACGATGCGCTGGAAGCCCTGAAAATCGTTGATTCTATCTACAGCAAATGAGTCTTCCCGTTGTCATTCTCGCGGGAGGGTTAGGGACGCGGCTCGGCGAGATTGCGAAGAGTATCCCCAAAGCGCTGGTGGAAGTAAACGGAGAGCCTTTCCTCGCGCATCAACTCCGCCTGCTGCGGTCAAACGGCGTCGGGCATGTGGTGATGTGCGTCGGACATCTTGGCGAAATGATCCGCGATTACGCCGGCGACGGCCGGGCCTTCGGTCTGCATCTGGAATACTCCTTTGATGGACCCGTGCTGTTAGGGACCGCGGGCGCCATCCGCCGCGCGCTGCCGTTCCTTGGAGGCGCATTTTTCGTTCTATATGGGGACTCTTATCTGCCGTGCGATTTCGGCGCCGTGGAACGGGCTTTCGAAGAAGCCGGGAAGGCAGCGCTGATGACGGTTTATCGAAATGAAGGGCAGTGGGATTCCAGTAACGTGGAATTTGCAGACGGACAGCTGATCGCCTACGATAAGATTGCCAAGTCGCCGCGGATGCACCATATTGATTACGGATTGGGCGTATTCCGGCGGAGCGTATTTCAGGAGCCTCGCGATCCGGGGCCTCTCGACCTGGCCTGGCTTTACCAAAACCTGCTGGTCCGCGGCGAACTGGCGGCCTTTGAGATTTCGCAGCGCTTTTATGAGATCGGCTCCGTCAGCGGGCTGCAGGAGCTATCGGAATATCTCGCGTCCCGGAACACTAAACCTCTATGAGTTTCACCACACAGTACCTGGAAGAGACAGCTGAAATCGTGCGCCGGCTTGATGCGAATGCCATTGATCGGGTAGTGGCCATTCTGGTCAATACAAGGGCGCAACAGGGACGGCTGTTTATTCTTGGCGTGGGTGGCAGTGCCGCAAACGCCTCCCACGCCGTCAATGATTTTCGCAAGATCACGGGCATCGAGGCATACGCGCCAACCGACAACGTCTCTGAATTAACGGCACGCACCAACGACGAAGGTTGGGCTGGTATTTTCGATTCCTGGTTGAAGGTGAGCCGCTTGCAGCCGCAAGACACACTCCTGGTGTTATCGGTGGGTGGAGGCGACGTGGAAAAACACGTTAGCCCCAACCTGGTAAAAGCCGTTCAATACGCCAGGACTATCGGATCGAAAGTGCTTGGGCTGGTCGGCAGGAATGGAGGCTACACAGCAACGGTGGCGGATGCCTGCGTGATTGTGCCCACCGTAAATCCCATCCATGTCACCCCTCATTCGGAAGCTTTTCAGGCCGTGATCTGGCACCTGCTGGTGTCGCATCCCGATTTGAAGCAGGTGGAAACCAAGTGGGAATCTCTCCGCTAGCGGCGTTGCAACGGGCGGTCTTTCTCGACAGAGACGGAGTCGTCAACAGCGCCATCGTCCGCGGCGGGAAACCATTTCCGCCCGCCAACGTTTCAGAATTGGTAATTAACCCGGACGCCGTGGCCGGTCTTCCGCTTCTGAAGCGTATGGGATTCTTATTGATCGTGGTGACCAACCAGCCGGACGTGGGGCGCGGAACCACCAGCATGGATGACGTCCAGGCGATTCACGCGGCGCTTCGTGCAGCATTGCCCATCGACGATTTCCTGGTCTGCTGTCATGATGACCGCGATCAATGTCTGTGCCGCAAGCCGCTGCCGGGCCTGTTGCTGCAGGCGGCTGAACAATACCGAATCGATCTTAAGGATAGTTTCCTGATCGGGGACCGCTGGCGGGATGTCGAGGCCGGTTATCGCGCGGGAGTGCGGACGGCCCTGATCGATTATAGTTATCAGGAGCGCGGGCCGGACCATGAGCCTGATATCCGCGTGAAGTCTTTGATGGAAGCGGTCCAATGGATACTTAGTAAATGATGGCAACCAGTCTTTCAGACCTGACGGTGAAGCTGTTCGCGGACGGCGCGGACCGGGCCACCATGCTCGATCTCTATCGCAATCCCATAATCCAGGGTTTTACAACGAATCCCACCCTGATGAGGAAGGCGGGCATCACCGGCTACAAGGAATTTGCGCTCGATATTGTACGGAGTATTCCCGACCGGCCGATCTCGTTCGAAGTTTTCGCGGATGAATTTGACGAAATGGAGATTCAGGCGCGAAAGATTGCCACCTGGGGCGAGAACGTCTACGTAAAGATCCCGGTAACCAATACCCGCCGGGAGCCGGCGCTCGATCTCATTTCGAAACTGGCACACGCCGGCGTCAAGTTGAATGTCACAGCCTTGTTGACGCTCGATCAGGTTCGGGAAGTCACGTCGGCTCTTGCAGGCGGCGCACCGGCGTGTGTTTCGGTCTTCGCTGGACGGATTGCCGACACCGGCCGCGACCCCGTGCCGCTAATGGCCGCGGCTGTGGAGATCATTTCCGGCTATCCAAATATGGAACTGATTTGGGCCAGCCCCAGGGAACTGCTGAATATTTTTCAGGCCAGCGATATCGGATGTCATATCATCACCGCTACAAATGATATTTTGAAAAAGCTCCCGCTGGTGGGGAAGAATCTGGACGACTATTCTCTGGAAACGGTCTGCATGTTTTATGAGGACGCGGAGCGGGCGAAGTTCGAAATTTAAAGTTTGTGGCGAGGAGGATGAATGGCTGCGGACGGAAAACTCAACTTAGAGATCATGGACGTTCACGGGGTGCGCCTCCATGAACGGGTGGACATCAATCTGTTCAATCAGGGGCTGGCGGAACGGCTTGTTTTACGGGCCGTGGACGCCAGCAAGAAGATCGTCATTAGCAACCTGCGAAGCGGACCCGAGGGCTTGTACCGCATCGAGATCGATCCCCCCTCCTTCCTCCCCGTCAACCGTTTCGTGACGATACCGTCCGGACGGGCGGGCGAGCTCACGGTGACTTGCCCGGTGGATCCAAACAAAGTGGTTCGGGTGGACTTTTCGCCTTATGAGTCTCTAAAGCCGGAACCGACGCGGGTCCTCGAGTCGAGTAACGCAGTCCTGGGATTTCCCGGATCGGCCGGCAAAGGTCTGTTCGGCGCCCTGGACGATCTCCGCAAAGCCGGCATGATGAACATCTTCGCCAAGTCGTTGCGCACTCGCTACCCCAGTGGCAAGTCGGTGGTGGACTACGTGGCATCCTTGCGTGAAGTGCGGCAGGACCGGTTCTTCGTAAACGTTTCCCAGGAGTTGCGCGACGAGACCATGAACAGCGTTTCGACGGGATTCTTTCATCCCGTATCCGCTTCGCTCCATTCTCCACCGGAAGGATTTACCGGAGCCGGAAGTTTCAAGACGGCCGACAGCTACGGAAACCTGCAGCTCACTTTCTGGCAGAGGGCCGCCGAATGGGTGGCGGATATCGATATTGACGACGCAGCGGGGCTCGAACACATCTTCCAGGTAGTTCGAAACAGCCTTTCCGGCCGGCCGACTCATCCCTACGACATCCACGAAATCCTGCTGGCATACCAGGAAATCGATCCCGGTTACGACCTGGTGCTCTACGAAACGAAGCCAAAGGTGGCATCGGCGGAAAAAAGCAGCGCGCACGGCTAGTTTCGGATATGATGTGCCTCATGCAAACAGGCATATCGCACTTCCTGAGACCCGCGGTTTTGTTCGCCACCGCGGCATTTTCTCTGTTCGGACAGGCTAAAGATCCGCGGGTCACCATTGAGAACGACAGTGTCAGGGTTCTGAAGGTGCCGGTGGAGTCGCATCTCAAGACAAAGATGCACGAACACAAAATGAACCGCGTAATGATCTACCTGGAGACCGGCAAACAGGACATCAATTACCAGGATGGCAAAAAGGTTGTGCTGAACTTCAAATCCGGCGAAGCGTTATGGAGCCCACGCGGCGGCATGCACATTGCCGAAATTTCGAGCGACAAGCCTGTGACCATCATGGAAATTGAGCTGAAAAAGCCCGCGCCTTCCGTCAAACCGAAGACCAGCGCGATGGACCCCTTGAAAGTAGACCCGAAACATTACAAAGTGGAGTTCGAGAACGATCAGGTCCGCGTCGTGCGCGTCAAGATCGGCGCGCATGAAACGGCGCCGATGCATGAGCATTCGCTGAATCGCGTAGTCACATACCTCACCGACCAGGATTTCCAGGTGACTTCCGCGGACGGGAAGGTGGAGCATGTCCAACATAAGGCGGGCGACGCCACTTGGGGTGGCCCGGTGAAGCACAAAGAGGAGAACACCAGCGGCAAACCCTTTGAAGTTGTTGTGGTCGAACTGAAGGGCTAAATGCGCAGGCGGCGATTGAATCAGGCGACAATACGGAGGTATGGCTCTATTCGAAGCGAGGGCTTACTTACTGTATGCCTAGAAAAAACGCCGCCTCTCCGCAACGGGTGACGGCTGCCAGAAGGACCAAACCTGCGGCTTCGTCCGACGCGCAAGACGCTGGCGCGGTTCCGGCCTTGGATCTGCACGACGCCAGCCTCTACATCAACCGCGAGCTCAGCCTCCTCGCCTTTCAGCGCCGCGTCCTGGAAGAGGCCGCCGACGCCGGAAATCCGCTGCTGGAGAGGGTGAAGTTCCTTTCGATCCTCGGCTCGAATCTGGAAGAGTTCTTCATGGTCCGCGTAGCTGGTCTCCTCGCGCAGGTGGACGCTGGCACGGTGGAAGTGGGCCCGGACCGCATGAGCCCGCGGGCGCAATTGGTGGCGATCCGGCGTGAAGTGAAAAAGCTGCTTGCCGAAGCCCATACCTGTCTTCGCGATGACGTGCTCCCCGCGCTGGCGGACGAGGGAATCGAAATTCTGGAATACTCCAGTCTGACGCCCAAACAATTGGCCACCGTGAACCGCTACTTTGAAGGCACGGTCTTCCCCGTACTCACACCGCTCGCTTTCGATCCAGGCAGGCCCTTCCCGCATATCTCGAACCTCAGTTTGAACCTCGCGGTTCTCATCCGTGATCCACGCGGGACCGACCGATTCGCGCGCGTAAAGGTGCCGGACTCGCTGCCGGCGCTGATCTCGGTCCGCGAGTTGGGCAGATCCAATGGCCGGCATGGCCGCAGCCCAAAGCGGGCCAGCTTCGTCTGGCTGGAGCAGGTGATCGCGGCCAACCTGCAATCGCTGTTCCCCGGAATGACCGTCCTCGAAGCGCACCCGTTCCATGTGACGCGCGACGCGGATATCGCCATTAAGGAACTGGAAGCCGAGGATCTTTTGGAGAGCATTGAAGAGGGCGTGCGGCAGCGGCGCTTCGGTGATGTCGTTCGGCTGAGCGTTACCGACGAAATGCCGGATCATATTCTGGATATTCTGCAAAGCAATCTCGAGCTCGAAAGATCGGCTGTCTACCGCTTTCATGGCCCGTTGTCCCTGAAGCGTCTGATGCCTCTCTATGATCTCGCCCGGCCGGAATTGAAGGATCCGCCGGTAGTCCCGAATATCCCGAAAACGATGATTCCGACCGCGGAAGATGAAGATGTTTTCGCCCTGATGCGGCGAAGCGACATCCTCCTCCACCATCCTTTCGATTCCTTCCAGCCAGTAGTGGATTTTCTGCGTAAAGCTGCGCACGATCCGCATGTGCTCGCCATCAAGACGGTGCTTTATCGGGTGGGCCGCAACTCTCCGGTAGTGAACGCTCTGCTGGAAGCCATGGAAAACGGAAAACAGGTAGCTGTGCTGGTGGAATTAAAGGCGCGGTTCGACGAGGAAAGCAACATTGAATGGGCACGCGCCCTGGAGCGCGAGGGCGTTCACGTCGTCTATGGACTGTTAGGGCTGAAGATTCACTGCAAGGTTGCGATGGTTGTGCGCCGTGAGGGACACAGCATCCAAAGATACGTCCACCTGGCAACGGGGAACTATAATGCCGTGACGGCGCATACTTATACCGACATCGGCCTGTTCACCTGCGATGAGCGGATTGCTGAAGATGTCTCCGATTTATTCAACTATTTGACCGGCTATTCAGCTAAGTCCGATTACAACGACTTGTTTGTTGCGCCAGTGAACCTGCGGGCCCGGTTTGAGGCGTTGATCGAACGCGAGATTGAGCATCACAAGAAGGGTGAGGCCGGACTCCTGATTTTCAAGATGAACTCGCTCACGGACGAGTTTATTATCCGGGCGCTCTATCGTGCGTCGCAGGCCGGCGTGAAGGTGCAGTTACTGGTTCGGGGAAGCTGCTGCCTCCGTCCGGGCATTCCGGAAATCAGCCACAACATCGAAGTCACCAGCATCGTGGGACGTTTTCTGGAGCACAGCCGCATTTACTACTTCCGGAACGGCGGAGAGGAAGAAGTTTACCTGGGCAGTGCGGATCTGATGCCGCGGAATTTGAATCGCCGCGTAGAGGTATTGTTCCCGCTCAAAGATCCGGCTCTGATCCGCCGGGTCCGCGACCGGATCCTGACAGCGTACCTAGCCGATACGGCGAAAGCGCGGCGCATGCATTCGGATGGTTCCTACACCCGCGAACGCCACCGGTCTAAGCCCGCGGTCAGCAGCCAGACTGTTTTGTTGATGAAGAGTTTGAACGCCGGTGCGGCGGCAGAAGGATAAGGAATGGTGGGCGGTCAGGGACTCGAACCCCGGACCCCTTCGGTGTAAACGAAG
>JBDUEM010000108.1:0-22538 GCA_040002435.1 Bryobacteraceae bacterium | reverse complement strand
GAAACTGCCGGTGGGCGGTATAGGACCATGGATCGATCTCGATCGCTTTGGTGGCTTCCAGCACGGCTTCCTTGTAGCGGTGGGCGAAAAGAAGTGCCCATGCTAAATCGGACCGCAGGCTGACGGACGAGGGCTCCAACTGGACCGCGGTTTCCATTTCCCGAACTCCTTCCCTTGGCCGTCCAAGCGCCACGTGCACCGTGGAGAGCGCTGCGTGGGCAGGTGCGAGTTGGGGATTCAGTGCGATGGCGCGCCGAAAACCCCGCTCAGCCCCGGCCCAATCCCATTCGGTGCGGAGCAATACCTGACCGAGTGCCAGATGCGATTCCGGTAGTTTCTCATCGAGGCTCAGCGCCTTGAGAGCCGCCACTTTGGCAGGTTCGCGCAGGCTCGGGTCCAGGCCTTCGCCGAAACGGAACAAATAGGAATTGGCCAGCGCGGTGTAGGGAAGGGCATACCCCGGGTCAGCAGCGATGGATTTCTGGAAATATTCGATTGCGCTCTGCGTGGCCGGATTCAACCTTTTGGCGGCTAGATAAGTCCCTTGGAGGAACAGCCTGTAGGCCTCGGTGTTCGTGGTGCGTTGCCTGGCGGACGCCGCCGCCTTTTCGCTCTGCGTCACGTTCAGCGCCAGCGATTGAGCCACTTTCTGCGCGATGGCATCCTGCAGTTCGAAAATGTTAGTGAAGTCGTCGTCGAACGTTTCGGCCCATAACTGTTTGCTGTCTGAAATGCGCCAGACCTGGGCAGTGACGCGGATGCGCTTGTCGACCTGTTGCAGATGGCCTTCGACCACTGCGTCCACCTGCAGTTCCTTGCCCGCTGCCAGAACGTCCCGTTGCACACCCGAAAATCTCACCACGGAGCTGATCGGCCGTACCTCCACCTTCTTGAGTTCGGAGAGCCGCGTCGCAATCGCATCGGCCATCCCCAACCCGAGGTATTGCTGCGAATCGTCGCCACTGATGGGATTGAACGGGAGCACGGCAACGGCGCGAAGCTGCGGCTGAGACACCTGGTTAGCTCCGAAAACCCATAGGAGGCTCCCGGCACATAGTGCCAAGGCACAGGCCGCAACAACCCAGGCGAGGCTCGCCGTTCGTTTCGGTGGTGGGGCAGATTCGGGTGCTGGTTCAGGAGGAGTTTCCGGCGCTCTCTCCTGAGGCACGATTTCCGTAACGGGTGCGATGAAGCGGTACCCGCGCTTGGGAACGGTCTCAATGAATTTCCCGCCTGTTGCGGCCTCGCCCAAGGCCCGCCGCAATGCGGATACGTTTACGCTGAGGTTGGATTCCTCGACGAAGCTGTCTGGCCATAGCGATGTCAGCAAAACGTTCTTTTCCAGCAGCCGGCCGTGATGCTCCACCAGGAGGTGGAGCAGATCGAACACCTTCGGCGGGAGCGAAATGTTCTCGCCCGCCTTGGTAAGGCGGCGTTCCGCGGCATCTAGCCTGAAACCCTCGAACTCGAATAACCCCATTTGTTTCTGCTGCATGCAGTCTTCGGAATTTCTTTGGAAATCCTTTAGGGCTCCCTAAATACTTCGATTGAGAATATCAGTATTCTCCATTCGAAGTAGGAGTTCCTTATGGTTCAACCGGTCCACCATTTTGACGCGATGGCACTCCCGCAGCTCACCGATCTGTTTCAGTCAGCCAACGCGCTACTTCCCAGCGAAGCATCCGCCTGTGACGTAGTGCGTGCGACCTACAGAGAGGCGGTCACTAACCGTGATGGGGTTGCATTTGACCGTACCAAGCTCTTTTCCATCCTGTTGCGCAATGTCAGGCGAAAGCGGAAGGATTGGCAACTGCTTGCCGGCCGGGCGGGAAAGTCGGCGGCTGGCAACGATTCGGGCGAGGGTCTCCTGGCGATGATGCGTTCCATGCCGTTGGACGAAGCCGAAGTTGTTCTGCTCCGCGACGTCCAGGAGTTCACGATGGAGGAAATTCAAAGGATGCTGGGCGGGCGGATCGATTCCATCCATGAACTGCTGAAGAGAGGAAGAACCAGGCTGATTGGGGACCTCGCCTACGAAAACCTGCCGCTTACCGCCGCAAAGCATTCCTCACGCGGATTCGCGTTGCCTGGATAGCCACGCGCTCTGCTTCGGCGAACTCCTCCTTTCGACGTAACAGCATAGCGTAGTTTTCCAGGGACTGCGGGACCACCGCACTCTCCGTTTCCATCTTGGAATCAATCAGCGTCACGATTTGTGCATAGTACCGCTCAGCCATGTCAAAGTTCTTCCGCGAGAAGTACAGTTCGGCTAGATTTGAGAGCGTGATGACCCACTCGGTTTTGGCCGCGTCGGGCTGCTTTTCCCTGATTGCCAGCGAATGGAGGAAATAATCGGCCGCTTCCTGCCATTGGTGGCGGGCCGCGTAAAGGGTACCCAGGTTATTCAGATCAGCGGCGACAAACAAATGATCCGCTCCCAGTAACCGTTCGTGAATGGCAAGTGCTTCCCGGTAGAGTGGCTCCGGTCTCTTGATGTCCCGTTGCCGGAAGTAGAATGCAGCCAGATTGTTCAATCCCGTCGCGTAGATGGGGTGATTGGAACCCAACCGGCGCCTCCAGGTGGTCAGGGCACTTTCGAGAAGCGGTTCCGCCTTATTCATTTCCCCGGTTGAGATGTAAAGCTGCCCCAGGTTATTGTCCAGGGTTGCCATCTCGACACTATCCGTGCGCCCATCCTTTCGCAGCAGTTCCCGTGCCTGTTGGAAGGATCGTTCCGCTTCCGTGATTCTTCCTTCGAAACGGTAGATCTCGGCCAGCCCGTTCAGAATGAGGGAAAGGTTCGTTGCTGTGGCATTCGGGTCCGCCTTTGACGTTTCCAACGCGCGGTTAAAGTGGGCTTCCGCTTCCTTATATCGCCCCATTGCTCGGTTCACGGACCCCAGACCCACCAGGGAGTGGGCCTTCCCTTGAGGATCATTCGACAGGTGGAGCGCTCGGCGATAGCTCCGCTCTGCCTCGGCCAGTTTGCCCTGGGCCTTCTGCGAATTCGCCAAATTGTTCAAGAGGACCGGTAGGTCCGCAGCCGAGTTCTCCGTTTCGGCTTGCGATACTGCTGCGGAGAACTCGGACTCGGCTTCGGTGTAACGCCCCTGGTCGAAAGCCTGCTTTCCGGCGTCAGGGCGTGTCGAGGTTAAGATCAGCACCAGTAATGCTGTCTTCATTTGCTGATCAGTCTGCGGCCTCGGCCGGCCTAACTTCAATAGACCCGCGATCAGCTTTCGCTAACGGTGTAAATGAATGAAGAAAAAGGTGATAAGCGAGATGCTGCCCTACTGGTTACCCCAGCCTTCGACGATAAAAAGCTCGGATAGATTGCGGTGATGGGAGTAGTAATACGACTTCCCGTCCTGCGCGACCAAAACGTGAGCCAGCATGGTCACCCCTTCGCGATCCACGGGCGCAACCTGCTTCCAGGGTTCGGAATGGCCGGTCTTCACGTTGACGCGAAAAATCGGCATGGGGATGTTCATTCCCTTCCCATGAGCGAAGATCCACTGGCTGTCCTGGGTCCAGGCGATCGGCAGCATCGGTTCGGGGAGGTCAAGGACGCGGCCCTCTCCACCTTTCACAGGATAAATCGCCAGTTTTCCATCTGTATGGAGCGCGGCGATCGATTCCCCATCGGCAGAGAGCATTGCGTTGCCTGCGGGAATCTCGGCTGCCAGTGGTTCCAGCTTGCCGCCTGCGATCGATTGGATGTAGAGCCTTGTCCGCTTGCCGGGTTCGCGACCCGCCACCAGCAGACGCTGCGAATCTGGAAAGAAATGGACCCAATTGTACTCGACGCCCCCGCCGGAGATGGTCTTAGCTTCTCCCGCTCCCACCGGCTGGAGAAGCAATTTCCCGGGTTCGCGGACAATCATACTTGCGGCCCAGCGGCCGTCCGGGGAGAGAGCCATGGCTAAACCATCGCCGATGCGCATATTTTCGCCGGTCTTGGTCCTGTGAATATAGGTGGAATAACGCGCGCCGGCGCCTTCGCCGCTTTCGTCGAAGAGCAACAGGCGTCCGTCCGGGGTTACGTCTACGGCGCGGGACCAGTCAAACCACGAGAGATCTGTCTCGGTATCCCCCTCCCGCCACCCCGTCATCCCCATGCTTACATTGTCCCGGGCAACAAGTACGCGGCCGCTGCGGGAGATATCGTGGATATGCAGAGTGCCTGGAATTTTGGCAACGTTTCGCAGTTTTCCATCGAGTGTGACCGCGTGCAGGCTGCGCCCGGCGCCGATTCTGCTGGCAGTGAACCAGACCTCCGTTCCGGTGGGTGCCCAAGCCAGACCCGCCGAACTTCCCCAGTACGATGAAAGGACCTTCGAATTTCCCTGCGTGTCCGCCCACTTCACCGTGCCCGCATCGTCGCCCCGAAACGGATGCTCCAGAAAGGCCACAGAGTCCGATGTCGGCGAGACGCGGAGGTCCGAAACCAGGCCTGTGGACTTGTAAATCACTTTGCCGATTGGGAATTCAATGGTATCGCCGGCGGCGTCATAACGCACCACTGCCATCCGCGTGCCGTCCGGAGCCCAATCCGCCCAGGTGATCTTGGTGGCCATTTCCATGGGCGCGCCCCCATTCATGGGAACCCGGGAGAGGGTAATGGGGTCCATCAGCGGCTTACTGGGATCGTGGCCCAGCAGTGCCAGTTCGCCCGATCTGGAAACGGAAGCCAGACTCATTTTCTCGAGGCCCAGCGGGCGAGACTCCGGACTGACGGGGCTCGCCATATAGATCTGGCGCTTGCCGGTGCTCCACTTCGCGGAATAAATCACGGACTCGCCGTCAGGCGCAAACCGCGCGCTAAAGACCGTGCCCCGCCGGAAAGTGATCTGCTTTAAAACGGGTTCCGCGCTATACCGGTGGCGGCTGAACTGGAACACAAAAGCCACCAGCAAAACCAACGAAGTGGCTATCAAGCCAATAAGCCAGGGCCGCAAATTCCTGGGCGGCGGAATCGGCAGGGGCGTGGTTGCGGCGGGGACCTGTTCGGCGCTGGCCGGAGTCTCTACCGAGGGGCTGCGCTCAATCTCCTCGACCGGCGCGATGAAGCGATACCCGGATCTGGGCAGGGTTTCGATGTAGCGTGGGCTGTCGGCCGAGTCTCCCAGCGATAGGCGCAAGCGGTTGGCGGCGGTGTTCAGCCCGCTTTCGAAATCGACGAACGTGTCGGAAGGCCAAAGCCGGCGCTGCAGATCCTCCCGGGTGACGAACTCGCCTGGCGTCTCGAGCAAAGCAAGAAGGATTTGAAAGGGTTTGGCTTGCAACCGAATTCGAATTCCATGCTTCCGCAGCTCGCCCGTATGGCGGTCAAGCTCGAACGCCCCGAACCGGGCCAGCCTTCCCTGACGTTCCGCCTGCAGCAAGAGATCCTCCTGTTTAACCGTGATCGGGCACAGTAACCCATATCAGGTGAAGGCTTTGACGCGTTAGATTCAATTTGGATAGCGCGTGGACTCACTTTTCCTGGGCAACAGATTGCAAAGGACCGCATCCTCTACCGTGATCGCCTGATACGTACAGCAAGATATACCACGATTGCTGCATTGACGACCAGGATCGCGATCTTTGCCGCAGTCGGGTGTTTAGCCAGCTCGTAGACCTCGAGCGGAATTAGAGCGGCCGTTGTGAGGATGGTGAAGTATTCCGCCCAGCGCTTTCGAAGGAACAGTCCAACCCCCTCGGTTAAGAGGAGAGCGGCGTAAATAAATGTGCCCACGCTCGCGGCTCTCAGTTGCTTCGGGCTAACCGAGATTATCTTACTGAGCAGGCGATGGATGTAGCGGTTGTCCGGATCGACGCGCAAGACGTTGACCCAGTGGTTTAGCGTCTCCGCCGTGTCGTGGTGAAGTAACCTGAGGGCGCCGATGCCGACTATCACCAGTAAAGCGCCCTTAAAAAGTTTGAAAAGGGCAATGAGGAGGAGGGTAGTGGGGCTCTTTCCCTGCGTGTCTGTCTTGCGGGTCGGTTTAGGGCGAGACATCGCTTCAGCTTACAAGGTTCTTACCCGATGGCCGGTTTTGATCGGTTATGACGCTTTCTTTAGTGAGGGCACCTTCGCCATGGAACCCTGCCATCCGACAGACGACGATTTCGGGCGGTACTATCTTGGAATTGCCAAGGATTATGCTTCCCAGTTGGAGGAGCACCTGATCTCTTGCCCGGCTTGCGTGAACCGGGCGGAAGTAGTGGAATCCTACTTCGACAGCGTCCGAAGGTTCCTATTTCGCCGGGACGTGTATGGTGCTCGCATTCGCCAGTCGGGGGCTGCGGCCGCCGTGGGCGTTCGCCCCTGAAACCAACCGGTGCTTGTCTCAGGCGAATGGGAGACCTCCGGAATTTCCCGGCGATCTCCCGATTGCAGGACTTCCCTAGCGCCTAAAAGATCATCTTCATACCGAACTGAATCTGCCGCGGTGCATTTTGGGTGGAGCTGACTTTTCCAAAAGCTGCGGACGAGAAGTCGGTCGTTGGAGCGCCGAAAACCACTCGGTTCAACGGATTCGACATTTCCAGGCGGAATTGATTGACGAATCGCTCGAAGAATCGCGTTTCTTTAAAGACTCCGAAAGATTCATTGATCAGTGTCGGTTGGCGTACCGACAAGTAGGCGGGGGCATTCCCGAAGGTAAGCGGCCCCGGAGCCGAAAAAGCGGCCGGATTGAGGTAGTAATCCCTGTTAGGATCGAATCCCCCGGAACCGGTTGTCGCCCGGATAGGAGCACCGGTCAGGTTTGGACGCAATCCGGACGTGAACGCGAAGGAGTTCACATTGACGGTCGTCATCGACAACGGGTAGCCGCTGCCGTACGTACCGAAGCCGCTGACAGACCAGCCACCGGTCAGTTTCTTCACGACGCCTGGCTGAGGACCGCGGCCAAAGGGCATTGCGTAATTGAAACTGAACGAGAAGAGGTTCGGCTGGTCGGTAGGATAAAGGAACTTCTCGCGCTGATACGCGTTCTGGCGGTAGGCCGATCCGTTGGAAGTCGTAAAGCCTACGCCGTCGGAAATAAATTTCGAGCGAGTATATGCAAAGGTTCCTGAGAGGCCGTTTGAGAACCGCTTATCCACCTTGAATTGCGCGGAGTGATAAGTGGAGTTCGCATAGGGCGAGGCGACGGTGGAGACCCCCTGAAACTGCGGAAACGGGCGAAGCGCTTGGGCGACCGTCGCGCCGGCGCCATACAGCTGGGAGAACCCCGGAAAGGGCTCGCGGAAACCTGCTGCTTGCGCTAACGAGGAGTTGATATTCGCCTTCAACAAAGTAGAACCCAAACCGAAATAAGAGGTGGCCAATTGATTCAGCGGCTGGGTGTCATAAAGGTGAGTACCTTTGTTGCCAACGTAGGCTCCGCTGACCATGAGTGAATCCGTTATCTGCCGTTCCAGAGTGAGATTCCATTGCTGCGAGTAGGGTATCTGGCCGCCGGTCTTGGCGTTCACGTACTGCGCTGTCTGGCCATTTTGAACGGTGGGCGAAATGTTCGGCGGATGAGTAAAGTTCTGCGGAAATCCATTGTCCCAGTAGAAGGCCGGGGTAACACCGGCATCCTGACTGCTGAAGGACGCTGTACTCGAGAAACCATTCGAGGGCCGTCCGACTCCTTGATCGATGTACGCCGCGTAGAAGATGCCGTAACCACCGCGGAACACAGTCTTCGGCGTCATGGCATACGCGAAGCCGATGCGGGGAGCAAAATTGTTGTAGTGGACGTCGAAGTATCTGTTGAAGCCTGTGCGTCCCGTTCCGGTTCCCCCGAATATGTAGGCGCCGGGAAGATTGCCCGCTCCCGGATTGGGGATCGTCGGATCAAGGTATGAGAGCCGGCCCAGCGGATCGGACGTTGGCACCTGGATCTCATAACGCAGTCCAAGGTCCAGCGTGAGCTTCTGAGTCATCTTGTAGGTATCGTCCGCATAGAAGCCGCTATATTTGTAGCGGCCGCCGGGGAGCGAGTCACGATAATAGGCGGTTCCCGCATCGACTGCCCCGAGAAGAAAGCTGGCGAAAGCATTGCCCGAGCTTGCAACACCAGGAATGCCGGTCTCCAACTGGCTGTAGTTATAGGTGCCGGCGCCGTTGCCGAAGTTCCGGTAGTTATCCTGATGCGCCTGGAACTCTGCGCCCAACTTAATGGTGTGCTTCCCTTTGATCCAGGTCAGGTTGTCCAGCAGCGTAAATGTGTTGAAGTAGTTGTCAGAGGCAATGTCATCGCCGAACCGTGTATAGCCCTGCGAGAACATCACCGTCGGGAAGTTGTCGAACTGCAGTCCGGTGAGTCCCAGCTTGCCGCCATTCGGTTGAACCCAACCCTGGTTGTAGGCAAGCGAGAAATTCGGATTGCGGAAGCGGGAGTAGCCAACGCCGACGTGGTTCAGCACTGTCGGACTGATGGTCCAGTCGTAGTTAATTCTCGAAACGATAGTTGTTACGTCCTGGAGATTGTAGTTCGCGATAGCGGTGGTATCTCCAACCGGGATCAGCCGCGATGGACCAGGGCTCTTGATCGAAGGCCGGTCTGTGGAGTTATACATTCCGCTTAAATGATGCTTCTCCGAGATTGCGTGGTCAATCTTGACGCCATGAGTTCTCTGGTCGGTCCGCGGACTGGAGAGCGGGGCAATCATGTTGTTCGTTAATCCCGCCAGAGCCGGCTGCGGGATGAAGGGAAGCATTTTGGAAGTGACGGCGCTGAACATCGATTTTGGAATGATGTTCCCGCTGAAGGGCGTCCGTGACACGGAGCCGTCGGCATTCACTTTCGTGCTTCGAGGATCGTAGATCGTCCCCGGCCATTCGCTGAAGTCCCCTTGCAGCATCTTGGAGGTCGGCAGGGTGTTCAAACCGGTAAGCTGCCCGCCGCGAAGATTGAACTGATCGTAGCTGACGAAGAAGAACGTCTTATTCCGGCCGTTGTATACCTTCGGGATCAGGACTGGTCCGCCAAGGGTAAAGCCATATTCGTTCTGGTTCCGGAACGCCTTCGTGGGACTGAAAAAACCGCGTGCGTCGAAGTGATTATTGTCGTTGAATTCAAAAGCGTTGCCATGGAAATCGTTGGTCCCGCTTTTCATCGTGTAGCTGGTTACACCGGCTAACGCATGGGAATATTCGGCAGAATAGTTATTCGTAATGAGCTTATATTCCGCGATAGCGTCGACCGAAGGATTCACTTCGGCATCATTGGAAAGATCACCGCGCGATAGTGCGATGCCGTCGAAGTAGACCTGGTCGTTGAAGGAGCCACCGCCGCCCACATGCTTCTCCCACGAGTTTCCCGATACTCCCGGCGCTAGAAAAACAAACGCTGAAGGGTTGCGAATGCCGCCGCCAAGCGTCAGCGGAAGATCCAGAAAACGTTGGCTATTGATGACCGTACCTACGTCTGTGGATTCGGTTTGAATCAACGGTGCCGAGGCCTCCACCGAAACGGTCTGAGTTACATCACCAACTCGCATCGTCAAATCGATCTTTGACTGCTGGTTGACCTGGACTTCGATTCCCTTCACCTCCTGGCGCTGAAAGCCCTTGACTTCGGCGGAGAGAGTGTAGCTCCCAATTGGTAGATTTTGAAATGAATAGTTCCCGTTGTCACTGCTCGTTGCCGAGTAAGTCAGGTTTGTCCCGACGTTTCGGAGAGTGAGTGAAATACCGGGAACGACGCCGCCTGAGGCGTCTAAAATCGTGCCAGCCACGGAACCACGATCGGCCTGCGCCAGCAATGAAACACAGACAATCAAAAACAGGAACAAACGACGAAAGCTTTGACTCATGAGAAACTCCTTAACCCCTACAAGTGAGGGTATCATAGGGGTTTGAATTTCCCTGCGTCAACAATCGGCATCACGGCGCTTTTTGTTACATTATTGTTCGCCATTAAACCCCCGGACGAGGAAACGGCCAGGGGACTGGCTGCATTTCGCGATAGGGATTTCGGAACTGCCGAGCGCGCTTTTCTGGCACTCACGCAAAGGGATCCGGCGAAGTCGAGCGCGTGGAAGCTTCTTGGCATGGCATACGCCGCCCAGGAGAAATACAATTCCGCGGAGGCCGCTTTCTCCCGCGCCTGCACCATCAATCCAAAGGAAGAGGACGCCTGTTATTACCTCGCCCGAACCGATTTCACCCTTGGCCGAGCCGAGAAGGCCCTGCATTACTATGAGCTTGCGTTACAGACTGCAAAGGGCGGCCGTGGAAGGGTTCTTCTGGGAATCGCGCTCTCCTACGAGCAATTGGCAAAGCCCGTGGAGGCTGAGAACTACTATCGTCAAGCGATCGCCGCCGGAGAGAAGAGAGCACAGGTCGACTATGGACTGTTCCTTTTCAAGAACGGGCGAGGTGCCGAGGGGTTGACCCTGCTGGAAGGCGCAGGTGCGCTACCTGAGGCAGAACGGGTACGCAAGGCCATGCAGGCTGCCCCGCCCGCCAGCGCCCAACTCCGCACGGGAGCAATCCATTTTGAGTCCAGTCCTCTGAATATGACCGTACGGACCGGAGCAACCGGTTCGAAACATCTTGTGGAAACAATGATTGCCGGTGTCGCTGTCTTTGACTACGACAATGACGGATGGCCTGACATCTTCTTTGCCAACGGTGCGACCGTTCCCGGTCTGCGAAAAACTGACGCCTCCTATTCAAACCGGCTCTTCCGCAACAATCGGGATGGAACATTCTCGGATGTGACCGCCAAGGCGGGTGTCGCCGGTTCAGGTTACTCCATGGGCGTTGCCGCGGGCGATTTCGATAACGACGGGAATGTGGATCTGTTTGTGACCGGGGTCCGGGACAATACCCTTCTCCGGAATCGGGGCGACGGGACATTTGAAGACGTTACCGGCAGGGCGGGGCTCGGCGAGAAGGGCAAGTGGTCGGTTAGCGCGGGCTGGTTCGACTTTGACAACGACGGTCTTCTCGACCTGTTCGTGGTCCGGTACGTGGTTTGGAACCCGGCGACGGAAATCTATTGCGGCGCCTTACCCGATGCGGCGACGCAAAGCGGAGGGTACCGGCAGTATTGCCATCCCAGCCACTATCCGCCGCTGTCGAATGCACTGTACCGAAATCTCGGTGGGGGAAAATTTCAGGACGTCTCCGTGCAATCAGGGATTGCGAGCGTCCCAGGGAAAGGAATGGGTGTCGCATTCGGAGATTTCGACAACGACGGACGGCTCGATGTCTTCGTGGCGAATGACACGGTCCCCAATTTCCTGTTTCATAACGAAGGAAACGGCAAGTTTCGCGAGATGGCGCTTCCCGCCGGGGTGGCCACAGGTGGAGACGGCAAGGCGCTGTCTTCCATGGGGGTCGACTTCCGCGACTATGACAACGACGGCCAGGATGATTTATTCATCACCGCTCTGTCGAATGAAACGTTTCCGCTGTTCCGGAACGCCGGCCACGAACAGTGGGCCGATATGACGTATCCCAGCGGTATCGGAGCTGCCACATTTCAATGGACGGGATGGAGCACGGGCCTGTTTGATTTCAACAACGACGGTTGGAAGGATATTTTCGTCGCGGGCGGACACGTGATGGACAATGCCGAACGATCCTCAGGGCGAAAATCCCGCCAGCCGAATATCGTTTTCACGAATACCGGATCCGGACGGTACACTGCGACCCTCCTCGACGAAGAAGCCTTGCATCGGGGCGCGGCTTTTGGCGACTTCGATCAAGATGGCCGCATGGATGTTGTTGTGACCCGTCTCAATCAACAACCGCTCATCCTTCACAACACGAGCCAGGCGGGAAACTGGCTGATGCTGCGCCTGGTCGGCCACAAGTCGAATCGTGACGGAATCGGCGCTCGTTTGCACCTGGTTTCCGCGTCCGGCGAACAATGGAATCGGGTCACCACGTCAGTCGGCTACGGATGTTCCAGTGACCGGATAGTGCATTTCGGACTGGGACAAGACACTCGAGTCATTTCCCTGGAAATCCATTGGCCATCCGGAGTGGTTCAGAAGCTGCAGGATCTTCCGGTGAATCGTTCTCAGGTCGTTGAGGAGCAGAATTAGCGCGCTTCCTATTTGTAAAGAATGAAAAGGGAAACCGATACAAAGCTTTACAGGAATATCCCGGATCCTCTGTATCCCTTCGCTTCCCGGTTGTCGTCTTCCTGTTCGTGAACGGAATGCACTTAACTTGGTCGTCGGCTTTTTCGGCTGGACTATTCATTGCGATGAACCCTTGGTCCACCACGCTCTTTCGCGCGATCCTCTGGCGGATAGGACGACTCAAACCAGGCAATTGGCAGCCACCGCTGGCAGTAGTGATGGCGGTCCTTGTCCTCGTCGCATCACTGCCCCTACAGGCGCAGTATCAACGCCGGACCTCGTCCAGAGGCAGTGGCAGTCGAAGCGCTCCGGCACCCGACGTTCTGGCATCGGCCGTTGCCGGATTCAAAGGCAAACTCCGCGCCATTGACAAGAAAGAGATCGTCATCGAATCGGGAGACGATCAGGTAGTCACCTTTCACCGCTCAAAGAAGACCCGATTCCTGGCGGATGACAAACAGGTCAAGCCGCAGGACATCCCGCTCGGAAGCCTTGTGACCGTGGACGCCAGTAAGGATTCTGTCGGCGACCTGATGGCGGTTGATATAATCTGGAAGAAATCATAGCGGCGACTCCGGACCTTTACGCAGGTTTAACAAATCGTCTGATAACTCGTCCGCGTATCACCACGTCAGGAGTCTTTATGCTTGTGAATCGACGAGTCAGCGCATGCCTGTTCTTTCCTATCGTAGCCGCCGGATCCCTTTTCGGCGCCTCCAAGGCGGGCTCGACCACCCCGGATTTAGCTAAGTTGCTGAGTGCTATGCCAGTTCGATTCGAGGCGAATGCGGGTCAGCAGAACCCTGACGTAAAGTTCACAGCGCGTACGGACGGATATTCGCTATTCTTCACCAGCCGCTCGGTGGTTTTCAAGCCAGCCGGCGCAGGCGGAAAGGCCGTCACTATCTCCCTGGCTAAACAAAGTGCCTCTCCCGTTGTCGCGGGCGTGAATCCGTTGGCGGCCAAGGTTTCCTATTTCACGGGGAACAACAAGGACCGTTGGAAGACCGGTGTAAGCCAGTACGAACGGGTGAAGTATGAGGGCGTGTATCCCGGAGTGGACCTGGTTTATTACGGAACTGGTCGTCAGCTGGAATACGATTTCATCCTCCAGCCGAAAGTGAACCCGCGTCAGATACAGATGAACTTTCATGGCGCCGATTCGGTGCGCATGGCGGCAAACGGTGACTTGCTGGTTCGTGCCGGTGACCAGGAGTTGACCCAGAAGAAGCCGGTTGCGTATCAAATTGGAGCTTCCGGTATCCGGCAGTTAGTCGCATGCCGGTTTCGCATGTCCGGACGAAACGCCGCCGGTTTTGAAGTCGGCGCCTATGACTCCTCGCGTGAGTTGGTGATAGATCCGCCTCTGGTCTATTCCAGCTATGTGGGTGGTTCGTCCGACGATGCGATCACGGCGATGACGGTGGACCGTGCGGGCATTATGTATGTCACCGGCTACACGTTCTCAGGCGATATTGCGGGGACGGACAATTCGTTTCAAGGAACGCCCGGCGGCTTGGCCGATATCTGGATTGCGCGGATCAACCCCACGCGCTCAGGAGCAGCTTCGGTGACGGCGTTTACTTACGTCGGTGGCGAGGGGACGGACATTCCGACGGCTATTGCAATCGGTCCCGATGGCCTTCTGTACGTGACGGGCTATACGTTGTCGGCGACCTTCCCATTGACGGGGAGCGGTCTGCAAGCGAGCATCGGCGGGACCAGGGATGCGTTTGTGCTGAAGATCTACCCTTCTCTGGACGGTCTGATCGCCGCCACCTATCTGGGCGGCGCCGAGGATGAAACCGCCTATGGCATCGCCGTCGACTCTACCGGCGTGTTTGTGACTGGCGTGACGAACTCCACGGACTTTCCTGTTTCGAGCACGGCCGTGCAGGGTGTATCGGGCGGCGGGAGCGACGCGTTTCTGACCAAGCTGGATTCGAATTTGACCTCGATGTCCTACTCCACTTATCTCGGTGGTGAGCGCACCGAGGAAGGCCGCGGGATTGTCGTGGCTCCTTCCGGCCGTGTCTATATTACGGGGTGGACCAGTTCCAACGGCTTCCCGACCATTGGGAATGCGTTTCAGGGCTCCAATCAAGGCGGCGGCGATGTCTTCGTTTCGGGCTTCGATTTGGGCCTGGGCGAAGGGGCGCTGGTCTACTCGACGTACTTGGGTGGCAGCGGCGACGACGAACCGCGTAAACTAGCGCTGGATGCTTCGGGCAGCCTGTTAATCACAGGCTTCACACTGTCGAAGAATTTTCCAACCAGTTCCGGCGCCTATCAGCCGACTAATGGCGGAACCGGCAACGCATTTGCTGTGAAGTTCGATCCCCGCCTCAATTTTCAGAACAGCCTGGTGTACTCCACTTACCTGGGCGGATCAGATGGAGACGTCGGCTATGATATCGCCGGTGATGCCACGGGGAAGATCTACGTTACGGGTTATACGTATTCCGCGAACTTTCCCACAACCGCCAACGCGCTGCAACCGCTTTACGGAAACGGGTGCAATGCGTTTGTGGTGAAGATCGATCCGGCAGTCGAAGGCGCGCCGGGGCTGCTTTATTCGACATATATCGGTGGCGGGAATATCACCATCGGATATGGAGTGGCGGCGACGAGCGACGGGCGGATTTATGTCGGCGGCTTCAGCCGGGAACGGTCATTGCAAGTCACGGATGGGGCCTATCAACCTTCAAACCCGAGCGCCGTCGGTGCGGGCGACGGATTCGTGATGGTAATCGACCCGAACAGCCAGAGCTAAAACCGATAGTACAAGCCGAATTGAATTCGCCGCGGAACCGAAATCGTTTCGGTGATGCGGCCGAACATCGTGGAATTAATCGACTGATCGCCGATCCCGAAGGATGGATGATTCGTCACGTTCGTCGCTTCGGCACGGAATTCAATCGACTGCCGTTCCGTAATCCGGGTTCGCTTGATCACGCCCGCGTCCAGGTTGAAGGTCCACGGGCCGGAGAACATGCGGCGCTGTAGTCCGCCAATGGTACCCGCATCCGGATTGAAAAACACCTGTCCGTTGAATGGCGCGGTTCCGTCCGCGGCAACGGCGCGTCCGTCTGAACCTATGGCCGAAGCATTCACGAAGAACGGGCCATCCCCGGTCATCCTCAACTGAAACAGATTGTCCAATTGATCCTTGGTCAAATTAGTGTTGGCCGTGTTGGTGTCCGAGCGCGTTCCGCTGCTGCGATTGAGGGTTCCCCGAAGCGAGAGTATAGAGAAGGGTGAACCCGATTGCCACGTCAGAATGCCGCTGGTAGTCCAACCGCCCAACAGAGCGTGCAGCGGCCCATAGTTTAGCCGGTGCCCCTTTCCCATTGGCAGATCGTAAGCGAAATTGCCCTTGATGGCGGCGGGTTTGGCTGGTGCCAGTGGAATCGCTCAATACCTTTGAGTACGTGTAGTTTCCCTGAAACTGAAGGCCGGTGGACATGCGGCGGCTCACCTCCACCTGCAGGGCATTGTAGGTGGAGTTTGTGTAGTTGGTCAGATAGTCTGCGCCGAGCGCATTCGGATTCGGAAAGAAATTCACGGTGCCGTTTCTGCCGTCTTGCACATACTGGGCTGCCATCTGCCCCACCTGTCCGGTCTCCAGGTAGTTGAGATTGGTGGAATTGGTCAGGCGGCCGCCACCCTGGAGTTTTGGAAGTATCGTCAAAACCTGGCTGCCGGGAATGGATGCATCGAAAGCGCCGCTCTTTCCCTTTGAAAGAACCACGTTCTGTTGGGCGCGCTTGAAGTCGTCGAGAAAGCCGTTGCTTTTGATATCAACCTGGTTGTAGTCGAAAGCGCGGTATCCTTTCGTGGCGTGATTGCCCACGTACCGGATTTCCACGATGGCCCCTTTTACCTCGTGCTGTATTCCGAAGCTCCACTGTTGAACATAGGGAGTACGCAGGTTAGGGTCGATCAATCCGAAGGCGGCTGTCGGATCGTCCGCGTGATTTTGTGAAAATGTACGCGGAACCTGGAACGCCGGCGTGGTGATGGATGGCAGGCTTCCCGTCAGCCGCCCGCTCAAGCCGTCCTCTTCGATGCTGCTGATGAGGCCGTCGTTAATTTCGGTGATTGTCTCCGCGGCCAGCAGAGTCTGATCGTTGACGAAATTCACCGTGTACCCGCCGCGAAGCGCCGTCCTGCCATTTCTGAAGACATCCCACGCAAATCCCACATTTGGAGCAAAATTGTTCTTATCCGTCTTGTACCAGGGGCGGCCCGCCGACGAGCCCGCAAAATCCAGCGTGGAATTAGATAGCAGCGTGTTGATCGCGTTTCCGCCGGTTATCACCGGCAGCAGCGCGAGCGAATCGCGTTCGTTGACTGGGCTGTACACCGTGTAGCGCAGCCCAAGGGTCAGCGTCAACCGTTCACGGATCTTCCAGTTATCCTGCCCGTAAAACGAATAATCGTTCAGTGAGAAATGCCGCAAGTTTGGCGCACCACTCACATAGCCTGAAGAGCGGTCCTTCACATTGAAGGTCTCTGTATAGGACGTGACATAGCCTGCCAGTACAGCGAGAAGGTCGTTTGCCTTTGCCAGATCGCTGGTGTTGATACCGGGGATCTGGCTGCGGGTCAGACCGGTGTTGCCGGAACCGATTCCAAGGTAATAGGTGGGTACGCTGCCGCTGGCATCCACCGCCTGTACCGCGACGTGTTGCATTTGGAACCCGAACTGGAAGTTGTGGCGGCCCCGGATGTAGGAAACTCCGTCCGCAATATTGTACGTGTTCGTGTCGCGGCCCTGCCTCTGAAAAGCGTCGATGGGACTGTCGAATAGCGGGTTTCCGTTGAGGAACGATTGATCCACGAAGTAAGCGGGCGCCTTCTGTGAGCTGTCAAAGTACCCCGGAGCAAGATTGAATCCACCCCGCAGCTCGTTAGTGAAACTGGGCGAAGGGTTCCAGCGCCACGACGTGGAAAGCAGGTGGGAATGATTGGTGTTTCCGACGAGGGGAACGGTTAAATAGCTGGTATCGGCATCCGGGCTGTCGAGATTATCGCGATTCCACAGGTACGTCGTGGCGAAGGCATTCTTTGTGGAGCGGACGTAATCTCCGCGAACCGTGTAGTTGTCGCGCGTCCGGTTCGCCCGCTGGTTGAAGCGGTAGCCTGCGCTGTTGACACCATCTCCCAGTTGGTTGTTATTGATTTTTTCCGGACCAGGCACTTGTGCCAGCAGCGCCTGAATGGCCGGGTCGATCCCGGCCTTCGCCAGCGTCAACACATTCACCTTCTGCCCATTCCCGTAGGTGAGGATACCCTGCCGCGCATCGGCCGTGAGGATGGTGCGATTGGCCGGAGCCTGCTGGCGTTGGCGGTACGCCTCGTAATTCGTATAGAAAAACAGCCTGTCCTTCTTGATTGGACCGCCGGCCGATCCGCCGATTTGATTCTGATTCAAGAAAGGGCGCTCGACGCCAGAGGCATTGTCAAACCAGTCGTTGGCGGAGGCGATGTTGTTGCGGTTGTACCAGAAGGCGGAACCATGAAGAGTATTGGTACCCGACGGCGTCGTAAAAGTGACCTGGGCAGATCCTCCGCCGACGGACGCATTCGTATTGGAAGTTGATACTGTGAACTCGCCCACCTGATCCAGCAGCAGCATGTTCGGAGAGTAGTCCGCGGCATTATCGCGAATGTAGTTGTCCTGGATGTTGATTCCGTCCATGGTGATGTTGGCGTGGGAAGCGCGCTGCCCGTTGATCACCGTGTCGGAACGTCCGTTGGAACTCACGCCGGCCTGGGTGGCAATCAGTGTCATCGGATCGCGGTCGAGCAGCGGCAGGCGGCGGATTTGCTCATTGGTGACGGTCGTGGAAATCTCGGCATTGCTGGTTTGCACGGTTTGCGCGGCGGCGGAGACGTCTATCGACTGCGTTGTGAACGCCACTTCCAGCTTGATCGGCGGAAGAACGGTTTCCCGGCCGGGATTGATATGCACCTGTCGCAGCGTGTACTTTACAAAGCCCGGGGATTCGATGGTTACGTCATAATCGCCGGAGCGGATTCCGGAAATATTGACGATGCCATCTTGGGTAGTCTGCGATGCGAACACCGCCCTGGCGCCGCCCGCGAGAAAGATATTGACCGTAGCCCCGGGTACAACTGCGCCTGTGGAATCTGTCACGGTGCCGGTCAACCGGCCCGTATCCTGCGCAAGCAGGCACGAAACTCCGGATAGTAAAATCGCAATAAAGTATCGCATCGCCGTTGGTACTATTAACCCACTTTGCACTGGATTGTTGCTCGCCGGGATAGAATGGCAATCCTATGAAGCACTTTGAATGGGATAAGGTCCACACGGAAGTTTTGAGCGATACAATCTCGCGGAAAATCATCACGGGCGAGAAGGCCATGGTGGCGCAGGTGTTCATTGCCAAGGATGGGATTGTTCCACTGCATCAGCATGAAAGCGAGCAGATCACATATATCCTGAAAGGCGCTCTGCACTTTAAGTTGGAAGGAAGGGAAGTGACCGTACATGAGGGCGAGGTTCTGCACATTCCTTCGTGGGTGCCGCATGAAGCGGTGGCTCTGGAGGACACCATCGACCTGGATATCTTCAGCCCGATTCGTCCCGATTGGCTCGATGGCTCGGACACCTATTTGAGGAAGAAATAGCCATATGGACATGGGCATTCAGGGAAGGGTGGCGGTGGTGGCTGCCTCGAGCACCGGTTTGGGAAAAGCCGTGGCGTTGGGCTTGGCGCGCGAAGGTGCAAAACTGGCAATCTGCGGCCGCACGAAGCTGACGCTGGAGGCTGCGGCTGACGAAATTCGCGATGCTACCGGGGCCGAGGTACTGGCACGGGTGGTGGATGTCTCCGTCGAAAAACAGGTCAGCGATTTCATGGCGGACGTACGACATCGGTACGGCGCAGTGGACATCTGCGTGGCAAACGCCGGAGGTCCTCCATCGAAGCCGTTCGACCAGACCACCGTCGCCGAATGGGAGGCCGCGGTCCAACTGAATCTGATGAGCACCTTGTTTATGGTCCGCGAGGTGCTTCCCGCGATGCGCGCGCAGAAGTGGGGACGGATCATCACGATCACGTCCGTCGCGGTGAAGCAGCCGCTAGAAGGGCTGGTGCTCTCGAACTCAGTGCGCAGCGCTGTTATGGGCCTGGTGAAGAGCCTGGCCAACGAATGCGGCGCTGATAATGTCCTGGTGAACAACGTGTGCCCAGGATTCACGGCGACGGCCCGGCTCAAGGGGCTAGCGGGACGTTTGGCGGACGCCGAAGGGCTGAGCCCGGATGAAATCGAAGCACGGTGGACCACACAGATTCCCGTGCGCAGATTGGGGACGCCGGAAGAATTCGCAAACCTGGTGGTGTTCCTGGCCTCGGAGCGCGCCAGTTACATCAACGGCACGTCGATCGCAGTGGATGGCGGCCTGGTGAAGGGCGTCTGATGCGGCGGCTCGTCTTGCTGCTTTTCTCGACGACTCTGTGCGCGCAGGAGTGGCACTTCTACGGAGGTGATGCGGGCGGATTGAAGTATTCAGCGCTGAAGGAGATCAATCGCACCAACGTCACGAAGCTGAAAGTCGCATGGACGTTCCATACCGGCGACTTCAGCGACGGAACATCATTGCCCACCAAGAGTGCTTTTGAAGGAACCCCGCTCATGGTGGATGGAGTTCTGTACGTTACGACTCCATTCAATCGTCTGCTCGCGCTCGATGCCGAAAGCGGGAAGCAGCTGTGGGCATTCGATCCGAAACTGAATCAGGAGCACACGTACAACCTGTTCATCAACCGCGGAGCGGCCTACTGGACCGACGGGCAGAAGAAGAGGATTCTCTACGGTACGCTCGATGCCAGGTTGCTTTCGATTGACGCCGTGACCGGAAAGCCGGCCGAAGGGTTCGGGACGAACGGTTCCGTGGATCTGCGTGAAGGGGCGGCCGATCGTTTTCCGCGGCGTGCCTATGGAATGACGTCGCCGCCGGCCGTTTACAAAAACCTCGTGATCTGCGGATCGCTGACGGCGGACGGAGATCCCCACGGACCGAACGGCGATGTGCGCGCCTTCGATGTGAACACGGGCAAGCTGGTCTGGCGCTTCCACACGATTCCGCTGGAAGGCGAGCCTGGGTATGAAACCTGGGAGAAAGGTTCCACGAAAGATCGGGCCGCGGTGAACGCCTGGTCCATACTGAGCGTTGATGAAGCGCGGGGAATGGTGTTTCTCCCGCTGACGTCACCGGCGTACGACTACTACGGGGGCGATCGGAAAGGCTCGGGGCTGTATGGCGACTCCCTGGTCGCGCTGGACGCGGCAACGGGCAAGCGCATCTGGCATTTTCAAACCGTGCATCACAATATCTGGGACTACGATCTGCCCGCGCAGCCGAGCCTGGTAACCGTCACGCGCGACGGCAAAC
This sequence comes from Bryobacteraceae bacterium, assembly GCA_040002435.1. Classification (GTDB taxonomy): domain Bacteria; phylum Acidobacteriota; class Terriglobia; order Bryobacterales; family Bryobacteraceae; genus JANXXV01. Next base: position 2,035 of record JBDUEM010000108.1, on the reverse strand, counting down.
CGGTTGCCGCAGTCGCGCAAGTGACCAAGACAGGCTTCACGTTTCTGTTCGACCGCGTGACCGGGAAGCCGCTGTTCGATATCGAAGAGCGCAGCGTGCCGGCGAGTGAGGTGCCAGGTGAGCAGGCCTGGGTGAGCCAGCCGTTCCCTTTGAAGCCTCCACCGTACGAGCGGCAGTCGATGACCGCGGACGAGCTTACGGATGTGACGCCGGAGTCGAAGGCTTATTGCGCCAAGCTGGTTGAAAGCGCCGTCTTCGGAACCCTCTTCACGCCAATCGGGCTGAAGCCGACGGTCCTGTTCCCCGGCACCAACGGCGGCGGCAACTGGGGCGGCGGATCTTTCGATCCCGAGACGCACACCCTGTACGTGAATTCCATGGACGTCGGGATGCTGTACCGCATGGTCAAGCGTCCGGAAGGCTCTGAGGTTCCGTATCGGGCGCAAGGCTTGGGAACGCCAAACTCCCGGTTTTGGGACCAGAAGATGAATCCCTGTCAGAAGCCGCCATGGGGACGTCTGACCGCGATCGATTTGGAGAAGGGCGAATTTCGCTGGCAATCCGTGCTGGGTGTGGTGGACGAATTGATTGCCAAGGGCGTCCCACCGACAGGCGCGCCGAACATGGGCGGTTCTATTGTGACCGCCGGGGGGCTGGTCTTCATCGGCGCAACGAACGACAGCCGCTTCCGGGCATTCGACAAAGAGACCGGAAAGGAACTGTGGACCGTTCGGCTGCCGGCCAGCGCGCATGCCACGCCGATGACTTATGTTGGTAAGAAGTCCGGTAAGCAGTTCGTGGTGATCGCGGCCGGCGGAGGGAACAAATACAACTCTACGTACTCGGATTCGCTGGTTGCTTATTCGCTGCCCTGACATGGGGCGCGGCTCCGGCCGCTTTCAGTCACAAGCGGCACGAAACCCTGAAGATTCCGTGTGTCAATTGTCACGCCGAAGCGATGAAGGCGGAGCGTGCCGGCTTTCCGGAGGTAGAGAAATGCCTGGTGTGCCACAAACGCGACGGCGATGGCCGGGCGGGCTTGCCTGGCGAGGTGCTGGATCACATCCCGTCACAACGGTTGTACAATCTGCCGGACTTTGTTTTCTTTAGCCACGCCCGCCACGGCGCGGCGAAAGTAGAATGCCGTTCCTGCCACGGCGATGTGGCGGCACGGGATGTGCTGGCAGTGGAGCACCCACCCACAATGAAGGCGTGCATCGCCTGCCATCGCGAAAGGAAGGCGGCTGTTGGATGCACTACTTGCCATGAACTGGGGCAGTGAAGCGAACTCCCTCAAAGTATCGCGCGGCCTTCAGAATCGCGACGCAACTGGCTCCATGCGTGATCTCGTTACCCATCACCATCTCCACCGCTTCGTCGAATGGCGTCAGAACGCACTCCAGCACCTCGCCGTCATCCGGTTTCGCCTCACCGGACTCCACATTCAGCGCAAGGAAAAGATGGTTTGGCGAGCGCACGACGGTTGTGAAAGGATCGATCACTCCGAGGTCGATCCATTCCAGCGCCGATAGCCCGGCTTCTTCCAACAACTCGCGTTGCGCCGCCTGCAGCGGGCTCTCGCCGTCCTCAATCCCGCCGCTGATGACTTCCGTGGAATACCGCTCGACACCATACTTGTACTCCTTCACGAGATGAACTTCGCGGCTGCTGTTGACGGCAAGAACCGACGATCCGGGCCTCATCTCGATGACGCCAAACGCCGCGGCTGCTCCATCGGCGCGCAGCACTTGATCCTCACGCAAATAAAGCCAGCGGCTGCGATAGACATCCCGGCGCGATTGCAGGCGGTACGGATTTTCCATAACCGGATTATAGTGGGAGAGGAGTCCATGACCCGCCGCAACTTTTTCTCCTCAACCACCGCAGCCCTGGCCGCTGCTTCCCAATCCAATGCTTCAGCGAGGCTGCCGATCAAGAAAGCTGTCCTGCTCAGCATGCTGCCGAAGACTCTCAGCTACGCCGACCGCTTCAAGGTGGCCCACGACGCGGGCTTCGAAGAAGCCGAATGCGGCAC
>JBDUEM010000107.1:0-22740 GCA_040002435.1 Bryobacteraceae bacterium | reverse complement strand
TCAAGGCCGATGTGATGGGCGAGAAGCTGATGTCGGCGATTATCGAGATCAAGGTCCCGGTGGAACGTACGGAAGAGATTGTGCGCCTGGTGTGGGCGATTGAGAAGGACGTCGATACCGTAGTCGTGTTAGGTGTGGGTACGCGCTGCGACGAGCAGGGCGAGGAAAATGTGGTGGCGCCGATTCTGGAGAAGCTGGGATATACCTTGCATCGCGCCAAAACCAACACCGGTTTGGGCAGGATCACCAACATTGCCAAAGACGCCGCGAAAGAAGCGGTGCCAGTAGGAGCAGCGAAATGACAAATACACTGCACCGCTTCGGCGATGCCGAAAGCTTCCACGACGATTACATTGTTTTCGCGATTGCCAGCCGGGGGAAGAACGATCAGGGTGCGCTGGAGAAGTTGCAACGGTTTCTGAAGATGGCAATCCCCTTCGGTCCGGTGAATCTGGGTGACGCGCGGCATGGCGGTTCGCTGCGTCCCTGCAAGTCCATGCACCCAACATCGCACTGGAACAGGGATGTGAAGCCGGATTTCGAGGCAGTGGTGGACGGTTTCGATCACATCACCACGGCTGCGGCGGTGTTTGACAACCGGGTGGCCGCGGAGGATTTCTTCAAAGCAGTGAAGGAAGCCGATATGGGCCTGAGTGTGAACATTTCCACCAGCATCGACGGCGCCGAGCAGTGCTGCCACGTGGCTGGAATTCCGCGCCACAGTGTCGGCTATTCGCTGGGGTTCGAGGGGAAGACCGAGAAACTGCCGAACTCCCACGTGCTGCTTCTTTCCACCATGTGCGGGCATGGCATGGTAGCCAATTCACTGGCTAAGAAAATGATCGATTGGGTGAAGGAAGGCCGGCGCACGCCGGACCAGGCGGCCACTTATCTGCAGCGGTTCTGTTCGTGCGGCGTCTTTAATCCTTCCCGGGCGAAGCGCATTCTCGAGGATGCAAGGGTGAGCACAAAATGAAACGACTCTTTTTTCTGCTTGCCGCGTTGCCCCTGATCGTTAGCGCTCAACAGAAGAAGATTGTGGCCGTTTCCATGGGGCCCGGCTTCATAGAAGAGCTGAACAAAGTCTCGCCGAACGTGAAGGTAGTAGCGGCGGACAAGAACGACATGGTGGCGCAGGTGGCTGATGCGGACGCCATCTTAGGTACTATCAATCCTGCGCTCTTTGCGTCGGCGAAGAAGCTGAAATGGGTACAGACTTACAGCGCCGGAGTAGAGACATTCCGCTTTCCGGAGTTCATTAACAGCGACGTTACACTGACCAATTGCAAGATCATTCAGGGTCCGAATATCGCGGACCACGCGCTGGCGCTGTTGCTTACGCTGACGCGGAATCTGAACCAGATTGTGGCCGCGCGGACCACGGAGAAGTGGGAGAAGGACCGTTATCATCCGCTGGAGCTTCGCGGCAAGACAGCGCTGATTGTCGGGATGGGCGGCATCGGACAGCAGATCGCGCAGCGCGCGCATGCGTTCGGAATGACAGTAATTGGCGTAGATCCCAAAGAGATTCCGTTGAATCCCTACGTGAGCAAGATGGTATTCCCGGACCGCATCGATTCCGTGATTCCGCAGGCCGACGTGGTTTTCATTTCGGCTCCCCACACTCCGCAGAGTGAAGGCATGATCGGGCCGAAGCAGTTTGAGCTGATGAAGAAGGGCGCCTATTTCATCGCCGTCTCGCGCGGCAAGCTGTACGATACGCCGGCGCTGGTGAAGGCACTGGATTCGCAGCGGCTTTCGGGCGCGGGCCTGGATGTGACGAATCCCGAACCGCTGCCGCCGGGACATGCGCTTTGGAAGTTTGAGAACGTGATCATCACGCCGCACATCGCCGGACAGTCTGACGGCGTGCAGGCGCGGCGCGTGGATCTGATCAAAGAGAACATCGCGCGGTTCGATCGCGGCGAGCAAATGTTGAACGTCGTGGACAAGAAGAAGGGCTACTAGGCTCTCTCCTTCGTGAACCCGAACTCACGGATCATCGGAGGGTCCGGAGTGAAATCGCTATAGCGAATCCATACCGGAGTTACAGCGAAGTACACAATGCCCGGCCACGTAAGACGGTCAGGACCGTCCGGTAAGGCCGCAAAATATGTTTTCTGGTATCGCTCTAATTGCGGCGGTTCAAGTTCCCGAGCGGTTCCTTCATACTGAACCGTTTTCTCGCCTGCCAAACCTATGACGAACGAACAGGCGGGCCTGGCAATCAGATTGGGGTACTTGCGTGAACTCTTCACCGTGTCGAAGACGACCTCCAACTTTGAGGTGATCGCGATTCCCACCAGGCCCGACTGGGGCTTACCTGCGGCGGAGATGGTGCTGAGCACGCCGAGCTTATGTTGCGACAGGAAGCTGTGAAGCTCAGCTTCAGTCATGGCCGGTAAAGCCTAGGAATCGATGCGGCAGATATACCCGGCGTTGGGGCTTCCGTTGTCCTTGGCCCCAGGGGCGATGCCGGCATCGCAGTAGTACATCTTTCCCTTGTACATATCCATGCCGTGCGGATCGGGATCCTGGCCCTTGGTCAACTTGATCTCATCCAGAATCTTGCCATCCGACAAGTTGAGCTTTTGAATCACGTAGTCAGTGGAGTGCACCACCCAGATTGCCGGTGGGTCCCACGCCAGGCCGTGCGAGCGTTCCAGGTGCACAGGGACCTTGCGAATCACCTGGAAGGTCTTTGCATCGACCTGTGCGATCACCTTCCACTTGAAGCAGGTCATCCAGATGGTGTCTTCGTGATACAGAAGACCGTGCAGTCCACCGCCGTCCGGATTCGGATATCGCGCGACGGTCTTCCCGGTTGCCGGGTCCACCTTGATTACTTCACCGGAGGTTGCGTCGGTGGGCTTGGGCTTGCGGTAAGTCGCCTTGCCGTTGGCAGCCATCCATAAGAACCCCCCGCCATAAGCAATGCCGCTGGTGTTGGAGGAGTCGGTCTCCACCTTCTTCAAAACCTTGCCGGTTTTCCAGTCCACCAGGTAAGCGCGGTCGGTGACCTGTTCTCCCACCCACAAACCTTCCGGCGTCGCTTCCAGGCCGTTGGGGTGCCCGTCCGGCGACTTGTACAGCTTCGTTACCTTCACACCTTCGCGAGCCAGCAGGGGCGCGGCCATCAGCGAGCCTAAAAAAGTTCTACGTTGCATGGTTATCCTTTTACGATTTGCGGAATCAGTTCGCCATACACATCGGTCAGGCGCATATTTCGGCCGTTGTACAGATACGTCAATTTCAGGTGATCCATTCCCAGCAGGTGCAGAATCGTAGCGTGCAGGTCGTGAATCGAGATGGGCTGTTCTTCCGCCTTGTAGCCGAATTCGTCTGTGCTGCCGATGGTCTGTCCGCCCTCAATCTTGGCGCCCGCCATCCACATGCTCATCGCTCCGGGGTTGTGATCGCGGCCCAAGCCTCGCTGTGAGATTGGCATGCGGCCGAACTCGCCGTGCCAGGTCAATAGCGTGGTGTCCAGCAGTCCGCGTGCCTTCAAGTCCGTGAGCAGACCAGCGATGGGGACATCCACCTCGGCCGCATGCTTCGTATGGTTTTTCTTGACGTCGTCGTGAGCGTCCCATGTGTCTGTGTTCTGATTGCCCAGGCCCCCGTGGTAAAGCTGCACGAAACGGACGCCGCGTTCGATCAGCCGGCGTGCGATGAGGCACTGATGGCCGAAGGGTTCGGTAACTGCATTGTCGAGCCCGTACAGCTTCCGTGTGGCGGGGCTTTCTTTACTCAGATCGACGGCTTCCGGGGCGCATCCCTGCATGCGATACGCAAGTTCGTAGCTTGTGATCCTGGCCGCCAACTCGGAGCTGCCCGGATACTTCTGCATATCCATCTCGTTCAGCTTGCCTAGCAGGTCAAGACGCGCGCGCTGCTGCTCGGGCCGAACTTCGTCAGGCGGCTTCAGGTCGATGATGGGGCTGCCGCTGGCGCGGAATACCGTGCCCTGGTAGGCCGCCGGCATGAATCCCGCGGTCCAGTTGGAAGGGCCGCCGAAAGGGCCGCCGCGCGCGTCGTAGATGACTACGAAAGCCGGCAGATTTTGATTCTCGGAGCCAAGTCCATAAGTGATCCACGAACCGATGCTCGGGAATCCCATCAGCACTTTGCCCGTCGTCATGGCGTACTGCGCCTGCACGTGGTCGTTCGACTTGCTCTGGACCGAGCGGAGCAATGCGAAATCGTCGGCGTGCTCGGCCATCTTCGGGAAGATCTCGCAGATGTCCATGCCGCCGCGCCCGTACTTCTTGAACTCGAAGACGCTCGGCATCAGGGGGCCGGGATTGCCCTGGCGCACCACCACTTCGCCTTTGCCCGAGAGCGGCTTGCCCGCGTACTTTTGCAGTGCCGGCTTGGGATCAAACGTATCCACGTGGCTGACGCCGCCGCCCATGAAGAGCGAAATCATGCCGGTGGCGCGCGGCGCGAAATGGGGTTTCCTGGGAGCGAGCGGAGAGGCTACCGTCCCGCTGGAGGAGCACGCGCCGTCACTGGCCAGCAGACCCTGCTGATTCAGCAGCCACGCCAAACCAAGGCCGCTGATGCCGCCGCTGCTTTCGAAAAGAAAATCGCGTCTGGATCGGAAGTTTTTCATCGCATGTAAAGAAATTCGTTGAGGTTTAGCAGCACATGGGTCAGATCGACGAGCTTTTGCTTGGCCATGAAGTCCCTGCCGATCTGTAGTTCTTCCGCGGAAGGTTCACGACCCAATGCCAGGCGATAGGCGAGATTGATCTGCTTCGCTGCATCGCCCGGAGCGGCCTCGCTCACACGGCCCGCGAAAAGCTTCGCCTGCAGCAGGACGAATTCGTCGTTCATCAACGTCAGCGCCTGCGTTGGAACGGTGGAAACATTTCTCGCTCCGCATGTCAGATTCTGATCGGGCAGGTCAAACACTTCAAAGAACGGCAAGGGCAGACCCCGTTTGCGGTAGACATACACGCTGCGCCGCCACACCTTCGGGCCTTCTTCCTCGCGCTCCCAGATGCCCCGGCTCATGGTCTCCAGAACGTCCTGCGAAAGCTTCGGGAACACGGGAGGTCCGCCCATCGCGGGGTTTAGCGCGCCGCTGACAGCCAGGATAGAATCGCGGACGATCTCGGCGTCCAAACGTTGAATCTGAAAGCGCCACAAGAGGCGGTTCTCGGGGTCCTTGGCTACGTTCGCTGCATCGTGAAATTGCGAGGACTGCTGATAGGCATCGGACGTCATCATCAGCCGGTGCATTTTCTTGAAGCTCCACCCTTGCGCGACAAACTCCGTCGCCAGCCAGTCCAGCAGTTCGGGGTTCGACGGCTTAGTCCCCATCTTTCCAAAGTTATCGAGCGTGGTAACGATGCCGCGGCCAAAATGATGCTGCCAGATGCGATTCACCATCACGCGCGCAGTGAGGGGATTGTCTGGCGACGTGAGCCATTCGGCAAGGGCGAGGCGGCGGCCGGAAGTGTGTCCATTCGCGGGCGGAAGTTCCGTGGGCGGATTGCCGTAGGTGGCAACCGCCACAAACCCGGGCTTCATCAAGGAGCCGCGATTTTCCGGATCTCCGCGGAACAGGAAGTAGGAAGGCGGCGGCTGATAACGCCCTACGGGCAAATAACTCCCTTCGATTGCCGCGCGCTGCTTTCCCTTTCCCGGTGCCGGTTCATCACCAGGACCGTCCGGCGTAAACCGATAATCGCCGTCCGTGATGCCCATTGCCATCGGGATGGGTGCGGGCTTCTGCTTCTCGGTGTCCTTCATCTCCGCGGTAAGGGCCTTCTTCTTCGCGATGTCTTCCGGCGATGCGATGCGCTCGATTTCTTCCTGAGACACGGTGACCGTGCGGATCACCTGATTCGCCAGCAGCACCTGTCCCGCCGTGCGCTGGGCTTCGGGCGTCGCGATGGCCTGCTGGATGTTCTCCGGGTACTTCTTGTACTTCTCCGGCAGCAGGCGCTCCTTGTACGGTTGGTCAATCGCCTTCAGCTTGTCACGCAGTTCTGCGAGGCGGGCATTCACTTCGGCTAATTTCTTGTTGTAAGCTGCGGCCTCGGCCGGCGAGGCCAGCGGGTGGTCTACCTCCACCGCGGTCCAGAGAGAGGCTTGCAGCCGGTAATAATCCTTCTGGGCGATGGGATCGAACTTGTGATTGTGGCAGCGGGCACATTGGACGGTCAGGCCAAGGATGCCGCGCCCCACTGTGGCGATCATGTCATCCAGGTACTCGTAGCGGTTCTCCGGATTGTCCTTCTCGCGGTAGCCCACCTTCGCATGCTGCCGCAGGAAGCCGGTAGCGATGAGCGTTTCGTTCGTAACATGGTCCAGTTCATCGCCCGCCAGTTGTTGCTTCAGGAAAACGTCGTAGGGCGTGTCCTTGTTGAATGCGTCGATCACGTAGTCGCGGAAGCGCCAGGCGTTGGGGCGGGTGAAGTCGTGTTCATATCCGTTGGAGTCCGCATAGCGGGCAACGTCCATCCAGTGGCGTCCCCAGCGTTCTCCATACTGCGGGGAAGCCAGCAGGCGGTCGATCAACTTGGGCCAGGCGTCGGCGGAATTGTCGGCCACGAACTCAGCCGATTGCGCGGGTGTGGGCGGAAGGCCGACCAGATCCAGATAAGCGCGGCGAACCAGCGTTGCTTTGTCGGCGCGGGGCGCTGCGGTGACGCCCGCCTTCTGCATCGCATCTTTAAGAAACGCGTCGATGGGGTTTCCGGTAGAGGTTGGCGGCGTGCGGCGGACTGGCTTCTGGAAGGCCCAATATTGGCGGGCTTCCGGCGGCAGCTTCATGTCTTCTAGCGCGGCGGTCTGCGTGTCCGTGTTGGGTGAATCCTTGATCTCTCCCCACGGCGCGCCTTCGTCAATCCAGCGTTTGATCGTGGCGATTTCGGCTGTGGAGAGCTTGCCGTCCATCGGCATGCTCGGTTTTTCCTGGCCGGAGACAAGCTTGTACAAGCGGCTCTGATCGGCCTTCGAGCCCAGGACGCGGGTCGCGCCCTCTTTCGTGCGCAGGTCAAGCTTCGCCAGTTGGATCTTCGCGCCGTGACACTTCAGGCAGTTGTTCTGGAGGATGGGTTGTATCTCTTTCTCGAAGCTGACCGGCGATTGGGCAGGGCAGAGAAGGGGTGCCAGCGTCAACAAAGACAACGTGCGGATGATCATTTAGCCGACCTCGGAACCTCGACTGGATCATATCAAAATTGAGTGAAGCGAGGGCGGTTCCTTTATCAATGACCGAGCCTCGAAGCGCGTTGCCGCCACGCCGGCGACATAGAAGTCGCCACCAGCCAACAGTTGCCGGATGCCGGCGATTTGAGTGTCGAAGCTGCCCCTGGAGATGGCCGCTGGAAGTGTGGCGCACAATAGTAATGTCAAAGCCATGATCTTACGTTTATTTGGCATTTGAAACTCCTACTCGATGACCACATTGTGTTCTCATTTCGTCGCTTTCTCACTCGGCGGAGCTGCGAGAGTTGTGGCCGCTTCGTTCTAATGAACTAACGTTCGTTCTGCAATATATAGGAAACGATTTCGTTGAGCTGATCTTTCGAGTATTGCGCTTTCGGCATTGTCTGGCCCTGCGTCATCTCGGTCTTGGCAATTTCGTCCCTGTTAATGTTGCGCAGGACCGGAGGCAGGCCTTCGGTATCCCAGATACGCGAATCTGGCGCTGGAATTCCCTGGATGACATCCCCGTTCTTCAGGGTGACTTTCGTCAGTTTCGACTGGGGAGGATTCTCGATGGCCGCGATCAACTCGGCGCGAGTCCGTTTTAATTTCCTGAGATCCGGTCCAATGGCGGTGCCTGCGCCGTCCACGGCGTGGCAGACTCCGCAATTGTTCTCGTTCGCTGCGTCGAAGAAGAGAGCTTTGCCTTTGTCGAAGTTGGCCGTAGATGGAGCCTCGGCAGGAGCCGCCTTCTGCACTGGCGGCTTCCCTGAGAGTGAGAGAACATAGTTCACGACTGCCGTGATTTCTTGCGGCTTCAGCAGTTCCTTAAAGGCAGGCATCGAAGAACTGGGGATACCGTCGGTTACTACCTTCATCAGATAGTCGCCGGTGAAGTCGCGTTCGCGCAACTTCGGAGCGCGGCCAGGTTTGCCTTCCGATCCGTGGCAATAGCCAATGGAACAGCGGGTTTTGAAGATTCCGCTTCCGTCGATCTCCGCGCCGAACGCGCAGGAGATGGTCAAAAGAGCGATCGCGACGATTCTCATTCCGGTAAAGCGAAGACGAAGAGGGTGCTGCCGCCGGGAAAGTCTTCTGCTTCGGGCCACATTTGAGTCATCAGTCCGGCTAACGCGCTTCCCCAACCAACCGGCACGGCAATGTATTGCTTTCCATTCACCGAGTAGGTAATCGGGGAACCGCGATGGCCGGAGCCGGTCTGATAACTCCAAAGCTTCTTCCCGTTCGTGGCGTCAAAGGCCAGGAAGTTCCCCTCGGGATCACCGGTGAAGACCAGGTCGCCCGAGGTAACTACAGCCGACGCCAATAAGGGATACTTCGACTCATAGGTCCATTTAATCTTGCCCGTCACCGGATCGCGCGCATCCAAATGGCCGCCTTCTTTTCCGATGGGTGGCTTCCGCAGTTCAAAGTTTCCGCCGAAGAACGTATTGCCCGTTTTCGGTTCTTCCTTCTGTACGGTCAGCTGCTGGCACCACTCGATTCCCGTAGTGTAGAAAAGGCCCGTCTTCGGGCTGTAGGCGCCGTGATTCCAGCTTCTTCCGCCACCAATGCTCGGGCAAACCAGGATCGGCTTCCCTACCTCCGGATCATTCCTGCCAAGCAGTTTGCCGTCCTTGTCGATCCCGCTGATCCAGTTAATGTTTTTGGCCATCGGCCAGGCATTGACGAACTTGCCGGTTACGCGATCCAGCACCCAGGTGTAGCCGCCCTTGTTCGGGCTTACCAGCAGTTTCTCCGTCTTGCCGTTCACCGGCAGGTCCAGCAGGACAATCTCATAGCCCGCATCCCAATCCCAGACGTCGTGCGGGATTAGCTGGTTGTACCACTTCAGCTTGCCCGTGTCGGCGTCCAGCGCCACGATGCTGTCTGTATAAAGGTTGGCGCCTTCGCGGCTGTCGCCGTAGAAATCGGCGGCTGGATTTCCCACGCCCCAATAGATCAGATTCAGATCGGGATCGAACGATCCGGTTAGCCAGGTGGAGCCTCCGCCCGACTTCCAGCTATCGCCCTTCCATGTCTCGTTGCCCGGCTCGCCCGGACCGGGAATAGTCCAAAAGCGCCAGGCGCGGCGTCCCGTCTTCGCGTCGAAGGCGTTGATGTAGCCGCGATGGGCGGAGTCTCCACCGGTCACGCCCACCACCACCTTATTGTTGACAACGATGGGAGCGCCGGTGATGTTGCAGCCGCATTCCTTCATGCTCTCGACGGTAACGTTCCAGGTTTCCTTGCCGGTCTTCGCGTCCAGAGCGACCACGTGATTGTCGATGGTGCCCATGAATACCTGGCCGCCGCCGATAGCCACGCCGCGATTCCACGGGCCATAGATGAGGCCGAATTCCTTTGGGATCGCGTAGTAGTAATGCCAGAGTTCCTTGCCCGTAACCGCATCAATGGCGAAGACCCGGTTCGAAGGCGATGTGATGTACATTACGCCATCCGACACCAGCGGAGTGGCCGAGAAGCCGCCCTCGATCTTTCCCGTTTGAAATACCCAGGCCGGTTTCAATTTGGCTACATTGCTCTTATTGATTTGATCCAGGGGACTGTAGCGCCAGGCGTTGTAAGTCCCGCTATAGGTAAGCCAGTTCTGCGGCTCTTTCGCGGCATTATTCAGTCGCTGCGTGGTGACGTCGGCTGCCCCAAGAGCGGCGGCTACGAGGCCCAGTACAAAACAGAGTCGGATCAGCATCCCTGCGATTATATGCCGTGTAGGTACACTCACGCTGCAGGCACGGCGGCAATAGCCTCGATTTCCATAGGGAGAAGTATGGAGCCCGTTGCTAGGGGTACTAAGGACCCATTTCCTATCGACCCTTTGGAAGGAATCTGTAGACTTGTTTGAAAAAAAATGTTTCCGTAAACTTCAAAAGTCGATTACAGCAAAACACTATCAACGCCCGTTCCATTGGGCGCAAAACCAAGCTGTACGCGGAGGGGCTCACAGAAATGAAGGAAATTCCACGTTTCAATTCCACCAACCGAATCTCGGCCGGACTGGCGATTTCGGCATTAGTTCTTGCTTCCAGCATGGTTGGTCAAACCACAAGTTCATCCGGATTTAGAGCCTCGGACCCCGGTCCCCGGCCCAATCCAACATCCACGATTCCCCGGCCTGTACCTGGTCTGGATGCGAACGAGATTGCTTTGTTCAATGAGAGCCTGTTGCGGGTCTCTGAACTGGAAGGAACCTGCGATACTTGTGCGCAACAGCCGCAGGGAGTGCGCCCTATCGACCCCGATCCAACGAATCCGTTTTCCCCGTTGAGACTTGTTAATTCCGCGGGTATGGGCCCGGTCTTCAATGCGGACCAGTGCTTTATTTGCCACTTTCAACCCTTGATCGGCGGGTCGTCCACAGCCGTGAATCCCGCGGAGAAGATCGCACACCGGTTGGGGGCCACCAACACTGTTCCTTCATTCCAACTGCCGAACGGAGCATTCCGCGAGGTCCGCCTGAAATTCAACGCGGACGGATCGCGCGACGGCGGCGTTACCAGCTTGTTCACACTGAAAGGGCGATCGGATGCACCGAATTGCAACCTGCCCCAACCGGATTTTGAAACGCAGGTACGGAACCGCAATATCTCATTCCGCACCCCGCTGCAACTGTTCGGTCTCGGCTTAATTGAGAGCATCTCCGACACTGCCATCATCGACAACATGAACGCCAACCCGGCGGCCAAACGTTTGCTTGGAATCAGCGGTAAGCCGAACCGGGTTCCCAATAACGGCACCATCAGCCGCTTCGGATGGAAGGCGCAGAATGCGTCGCTAACTTTGTTTGCGGGCGAAGCGTATAGCGTGGAAATGGGTATTAGTAACGATCTGTTCCCCATCTCGCGCAGTGAAGATCCTGGCTGCAATCTGGCTTATGAGCCTTTCGATATCCCGCGCACGGACGCCGTGGACTATAACAATCCGACTAAGATCATGCCGGCTTGGCTGATGTTCGCCGTATTCATGCGCTTTGTGGATGCGCCGCAACCGGCGGCCATGACTGCCAGCGCGCTTCGCGGCAAACAGTTGTTCAGTGACGTCGGCTGCGGCCTCTGCCACACTCCATCGTTCCAGACCCGTGGCGTGGCCAATCCCACTACCCCCGCTCAGGAGATAGGAGCACGTACTGTAGCTCTAAGAGGCAAGACAGTTAACCTGTATTCGGACCTCCTGCTTCACAATATGGGCGCCACGATGGCCGACAATATTGTCCAGGGCAACGCCGGTCCGGCTGAGTTTCGCACCACACCGCTTTGGGGAGTCGGGCAGCGGCTGTTCTTTCTGCACGATGGACGCACCAGCGATTTGATGGTTGCGATCCAGGACCACTATTCACGCGCGTCTTCCGATGGCGGAGACAATCCATCCAAAGACCAGTACTCTAATTTGTATGCCCCTTCGGAGGCCAATACGGTGATAGACCGGTTCAACTCCCTCAGCGAGCTGGATAAGCAGTCGATCCTGGACTTCTTGCGGAAGCTGTAATCAATCGGCGCAGAGAGACGGGCCGTCGCAAGGTGGTCCGTCTCTCTTCTCTCAGGTGAACAATGAAAAAATATTCAGCTCTCTTACTTTCAATAGCAGTCTCCGTGCCGCTCCTTCTGGGAGCGGCCGATCCGTTTGCAGGCAAGTGGACGATGAATTTGGAGAAGTCCAGGTTTGCGCCGGGAACCCTGCCCAAATACATGACGATTGAGATCGAATCCGTCGGTGCCGGTATTCACTACCACTCGGAAACCACCAACGCGCAGGGCAAGCTCAGTTCTTCCACCTATACTGCCGATTACAACGGTCCGCAAGTGATCGTGATGGGATCGAACGGAATGCAAGCCCCGGTCTCGCTGAAGCGAATTGACGCGAACACCGTCGAAGCGCACTTTATGAAGAATCTGGAGGTTGTTGTCAGTAGCCGCCGTGTTGTCTCTCCGGACGGGAGCGTGATGACGATCACTACGACATCGAAGGACCGGACCGGCGCCAGCGTTACCAATGTCGGGGTTTACGAGAAGGCACATTAAATAATTCCAGAGAAATCCCCGGGTCTGGTCCCACTCTAGATGTGACCGCCCCGATGATAATTCCAGTCTTGATTTCGTTGCTTCTTGCTGCGCCTTTTTTGCGGGCTCAGGACAGCGCGGCCGGGACAAAGGTCCCAGCACTTGCGAATGCGTACGCAGCCCTTCAGGCCAGATCATACGAAGCGGCGATTGAGCTTTTCCAGCAGGCCATCTCCGCTGAACCCAATAACACGGCCATCCGCAAAGATCTCGCCTATACATACTTGAAAGTGGGCGAGCCGGAATCGGCCCGCAGGCAGTTCGGCGAGGCGATGCGCATTGACCCCGCGGACACGCATGTTGCCCTGGAGTATGCGTTCCTATGCAACGAAACCAGGCAACAGGCGGAGGCACGCCGCATCTTCGATCGGATTCGGAAGACCGGCAATACGACGGCAGAGACGGCATTCCAAAACATCGACGGAGCCCTGAAGGATGGAATCGCCCGCTGGACGAAGGCGCTGGAACTCTCTTCCGGAAACTTCAGCGCTCACTATGAACTGGCGCGCCTCGCCGAGCAGCGGGACGAACTGCCGCTGGCGGCTGAACACTACCAGAAAGCTTTCGCGCTCCGGCCGGACATGCGCGCCTTGCTACTGGATCTGGCGCGGGTGTGGAAGTTGCAAAGCCACACCGAGGATGCAACGGCCGCTCTGCTGGCAGCCTCCCGCGGCGGTGAGCCGCGTGTCGCCGAAACTGCGCGAGAGCAGCTTCCGCCGCGCTATCCATACGTCTACGAATTCAAGAAGGCACTGCTCATTGACCCGAAGAACATTGAGCTGCGCCGGGAACTCGGGTATCTTCACCTGGCCATGAACAATAAGGTCGAGGCGATTGTGGAGTTTCAGAACGTTACTGCCGTCGCGCCCGATGATCTGCTTTCAGCCGCCCAGTTGGGATTTCTTCTCCTCAGCACCAGCGACAGGAAATCGGCCATTCCGCTGCTGGAAAAAGCCTTGGGATCGAAAGACAAAGAGATCACCGACCGGGTGCGGAAAGCGCTAAGCGTTCCTACGGCGTCAGCCGCTGACCCCGGCGCCGAACCCGCGGCGCTGGCCACGCGAAGTATGCAGGCCGGTTACTTAAAAGACGCCCTGAAATACCTGCGGATTGCACATGAGAACGATCCCACCGATTATTCTGTGCTGCTCAAGCTGGGGTGGACTTACAACATCCTGCACGATGATAAGACGGCGATGGGGTTCTTCAAAAGAGCCAGGGAAAGTCCCGACCGGAAAATCGCCGAGGAAGCCGCCCGGGCTTTCGAAAATCTGCGTCCCAGTCAGGCGCGTGTGCGCACGACAGTGTGGACATTTCCGTTCTACTCCTCACGTTGGAAAGATGTGTTTTCTTATAGCCAGATTAAGACCGAGTTCAAACTGGGGTCGCTGCCAATTCATCCCTACATTTCCACCAGAATCATAGGCGACGTCCGTGGCCACACGGACTCACAGCGCGGTTTAGCGGCCCCTCAATATCTATCCGAAAGCTCTTTCATTTTTGCGGCGGGCATCTCCACCACTCCCTGGAAGGGCCTGATGGGTTGGGGCGAGGCAGGCGAGGCGGTACGCTACCGTGAACAGCCGAACGTGGGCAGGATGATTCCGGACTATCGGGGCGGTCTCTCGTTTTCGAGAAGCGTGGGCCATAACCTGGGGGCGGAGTCAAAGGGACTGTTCTTTGAATCCAACAATGACGGAGTCTTCGTCAGCCGCTTTCAGAACGACGTGCTGCTTTACTCGCAAAATCACCTCGGATACACGCTCCCCGAGATCGCCACCATCCAGTTTCAAATGTTCTGGAACGGCAACGTGACCAGGGACTGGAACCGTCAATATTGGGCGAACTACTATGAGCAGGGCCCGGGAGTGAAATTCCGCACCAGGCAAATGCCGCGCGCCCTCGCCTTTCAGGTCAGCGCGGTGAAAGGTTACTACACCATCCGGGACGGGAACCCGCACGGAGCGCATTTCTACGATCTGAGAGCCGGGTTCTGGTATGCGTTTACTCGCTAGCTTCCTGCTGCTGAGTACTCTCTCCGTTTGGGCAAATCCGTGGCCCGCTCTGCTTTCTTCTGTTGGCTTCCCGCCGCAGGCCACCACTCTGGCGGAGGCACGTAGCGGCGGGATTCTTATCCTGGAAGGGGCTTCCCCCGAGGCGGAAGCCTTCGGCATCCACGCTACCGGTCGTCAGCTCGAGGTGCGCGGTATCTCAGACCGGCGGAATCCGAAACTGCAGATCATCTGGCAGCAGGCAGTCGCAGTTCCCGTTTTCGAGCTGCCGAAAGAGACCAGCATTTTCGCTACCGATCGGACCGAGGGCGTCCCTCTGATGGCGGGGTTCCGGACAGGTCAAGGCGCTGTCCTGTGGTTGGCCACCACTCCGGGGAAGCTGGGATTTGAGCGCTACCCGTACATCCTGCAAGCCCTCGCCGATCTCGGTGTGAAGCCCCGTTTCCGCGCCGCCAATCTTTGGGCGTTTTTTGACTCGAGCTACCGGTCCCGTGTGGACGTCGATTACTTCGCCGCCCGCTGGCGCGCCGCGGGGATCAGCGCCATTCACGTCGCCGCCTGGCACTATAACGAATCCGACCCGCAGCGGGACGAGTACCTGAAGAAACTGATTGAGGCCTGCCACAAGCAGGCCATTCTGGTGTACGCGTGGCTGGAACTGCCTCATGTGAGCGAGACATTCTGGAACAACCATCCACAATGGCGCGAGAAGACGGCGCTCTTGCAGGATGCTCATCTGGACTGGCGAAAGCTGATGAACCTCAACAACCGCGACTGCTTCGAAGCGGTTTCGCTGGAGACCCGGGCACTCCTTAACCGTTTCGATTGGGACGGGGTGAACCTTGCCGAATTGTATTTTGAATCCCTGGAAGGTGCTGCCAATCCATCCCGTTTCACCCCGTTCAACGACGATGTGCGAAAGGCGTATCGAGTGGCCAAGGGAATAGACCCAATCGACCTGCTGCAGGGGACCAACGCCGGAGGCATGAAGGAGTTTTTGGATTACCGCGCGGACCTGGCGCGTAAAATGCAAACCCAATGGATGGCGGAAATGGAATCTATCCGCAGCCATGAAAAGCCAAATCTGGACGTGGTGCTGACCCATGTGGACGACCGCTTCGACCCGCGGATGCGCGATTTGATCGGCGCGGATGCCTCGCGGGTCTTGCCTCTACTGGAGAAGCACGACTTCACGTTTCTGATTGAAGATCCCGCCACCATCTGGGACTTGGGGCCGGATCGCTATGTGCAGATCGCAAAACGCTATGAGCCGCTAACGCGGCACACCGAGAAGCTCGCCATCGATATCAATATCGTGGAGCGGTATCAGGACGTGTACCCGACCAAGCAGCAAACGGGCGCGGAATTATTTCAACTGGTCCACGTGGCGGCGCAGGCATTTCCGCGAGTCGCTCTCTATTTTGAAAACTCCATACTGGCTCCGGATTTGAAACTGCTGCCGTCCGCTGCCGCGGTCGTAACGCGGTATGAGCAGGCCGAGGCAAAAACCACTATTGAATCTCCGCGCGGCGTAGGCCTTACCTTCCCGGGAGCCGCGAAAGTGGACGGAAGGCTGTGGCCCGTGACGAACGGAAGCACCCAGTGGCTTCCGCCTGGTACTCATACCGTGGAGCCTGCAAACCAGGATCCGCCGGTGCGCCTGCTGGATTTCAACGGCGAACTGCAGACCGCGGTGAGCTGGCCGGCGGGAATGGAATTTACCTACTCCAGCACTGCCCGCGCCATCGCAATTTTCGATAAGACGCCAAGTACCGTCGAGCTCGATGGAAGTTCGATTCCGTTCACCGGCGCAACCCTCAAACTGCCCAGCGGGAAGCACAAGGTTCTTCTGACGATATTCCCGCCGGCGCCCACCGTAGCTCCCTGATAGTCAGATTGTAAAAATCACCCTTTTGCCATCCTTCGGCGTGCGCGATTGTGTTAGTTTGGGCATATTCGCAGATATTCCGGAGGAATAATGGCCCTGAGAATTTTTGCCACGTTCTTATCCTTCCTGACTGCAGTGCCGTTACTATTTGGCGCCGGCAGCACCACCATTGTGATTAGCCAGGTCTACGGAGGCGGCGGAAATGGCGGGGCCGCCCTGAAGAGCGATTTTATTGAACTGTACAACCTGAGTTCTTCGCCTGTGAGCGTCACGGGGTGGACCGTTCAATATACTTCGGCAACCGGTACCGCTTGGCAGACTACTCCGCTGAGCGGCACGATTCAGCCAGGGAAATACTATCTGGTACAGGAAGCCCTCGGCGCTGGCGGCTCTGTAGACCTTCCGTCTCCCGAGGCGGCGGGGACGATAGCGATGTCCGCAACGGCCGGCAAGGTAGCGCTCGTGTCGAACGCCACGGCGCTGACCGGCGCGTGCCCGGCCGGCTTGGTCGATTTGGTGGGATACGGGACAACGGCAAGTTGCTTTGAGGGTGCCGGACCTGCGCCTGCCCCCGGCAATACCGCTGCCGACATCCGCAACGGCGGCGGATCCGCCGACACGGACGATAATTCCGCGGACTTTGCAACGGGCGCCCCGAACCCTAGAAACTCTTCCTGTTGCACGATTTCCATCACCACTTCTTCTCCGTTACCGAATGGGATCACCGGCGCACCCTATCTGTTCACGTTTGCCGCCGGCGGCGCCTCCGGAGTACCCACCTGGTCGCTCGCGCCCGGGAGTACACTGCCGTTTGATTTCGCCATCAGCAGCACAGGGCTATTAACTGGCACTTCCACCACTACCGCCGGCTCGCCATTCACGTTTGTCGTTCAGGTATCCGATAACAGCGGGGCTACCGCTTCGGCGCCGTTTCAATTGACAATCGCCGCCACGCCCACCTGCACGGTCACCCACAACATCGGACAGATTCAGGGTACCGGAGACCGATCGTCATTCGCGGGGAATGTCGAAACAGCAAGCGGAATTGTGACTGCGGTCAAATCGAATGGATTTTTCCTGCAGATGCCCCCTCCCGGAGATGGGGATCCCGCGACGTCCGATGGGATCTTCGTTTTTACTTCCAGCAATCTGCCGGCGGCCGCGGTTGTGGGCAATTCGGTATGCGTGACCGGCGCGATTACCGAGTTCATTCCCAACTCCGACCTCAATAGTCCGCCGGTTACCGAATTCAGCCTCCCTACGTCCGTCACTTTGCTAGCTGTGGGACAGCCGTTGCCCGCGCCGATTGTCCTGACAGCGGCGGAGATGGCGCCCGATACGGCGATCAACAATTTGGAGAAATACGAGGGAATGCGTGTTCAAGTAAATTCCATGGTTGTCGTTGGTCCTACTCAGGGATCAGTGAACGAATCCACCGCGACTTCAACTTCCAATGGAGTTTTTTACGCGGTAATTCAGGGCATCGCGCGGCCGTTTCGCGAGCCGGGCATTCAGGTCCCAGATCCCCTTCCGGCGGGCAGCCCCGCAAACATCCCGAGGTTTGATTCCAACCCGGAGCGCCTGCGCGTCGACTCGAAAGGTCAGCCCGGCTCCACCGTGCTCGACGTAACTGCCGGCACCACAATCACGGGACTAACCGGCCCGCTTGATTTTGGCTTCCGTACCTATACCATCCTCACTGATCCCTCGCCGGCGCCAATCGTGAGTCCGAACGTCTCGTTTACAGCCGTTCCCGTACCTCTGGCCAACGAGTTGACCGTGGCTTCCTTTAACATGGAGCGGTTCTTTGACACCGTGAACGACCCGCAAACTTCCGACGCCGTACTCACGCCGGCGGCGTTCAGCAATCGGCTTAACAAATTGTCATTGGCGATTCGTAATGTACTGCATACCCCGGACATCATTGGCGTGGAAGAAATGGAGAATCTGACGACATTGCAGGCCGTTGCCACAAAGGTAAACAACGACGCAGTAGCCGCCGCAATGCCGAACCCCAACTACACCGCATTTTTGATGGAAGGGAATGACATTGGCGGCATTGATGTCGGTTTTCTGGTGAAATCCACCAAGGTGAACGTGCTTGATGTCACCCAGTTCGGCTTAACCACTACCTATATCGACCCCAGCAACGGGCAGGCCGCCCTGCTCAATGACCGTCCGCCGCTGGTGTTGCGCGCAACGGTGTCGGGTGTTGCAGTGACCGTAATCGTAAATCATCTGCGTTCATTGAGTGGGGTTGACGATCCCATGGATGGTAACCGGGTGCGGGTAAAGCGGCGGGCCCAGGCTGAGTTTGTGGCGAACCTGATACAGGCCCGGCAAATGGCCGATCCTACGGAGAAGATCATTTCATTAGGCGACTACAACGCTTTCGCGTTTAATGACGGATATGTCGACGGTATCGGTACCATCAAGGGCTTTCCCACTCCGGCCGACCAGGTGGTGCTTGCCAGCCCCGATCTGGTGAATCCGAACCTGACCGATTTGGCGGGCACGATTCCTGCCAGCCAACGCTATTCGTTTAACTTCGATGGCAACGCGCAGGAACTGGATCACGTTCTGGTAAACGATGCGATCCTGCCGCGGTTCTCACGTTTTGCGATCGCGCGGCTCAATTCGGACTTCCCCGAGAGCTATCGCAACGACCCAAACCGCCCGGAGCGTATTTCGGATCACGATCCAGCGGTCGCATATTTCACGCTCTCGAACGCGGTTGACGTCACGGGGCAAGTGGCAGTGGTTCAGTCCGGACTGGCCTATACCCTGCGACGAGAGCTTTACGTCGGGATCATTACCGTCACCAATACTGGATCACAGACAATCGCGTCTCCACTGCAGGTAGTGCTCCATGGACTTCCGGCGGGCGTAACGCTGGTCAACGCCACCGGTTCTTTTGGCGGAAATCCTTACGTAACGGCAAACACCAGCCTGACGCCAGGACAGTCTGTGTCCCTTCTCGTCCGTTACCGCAACCCGGGCAATGTCGTTATAACGACGAATCCAAAGATTTACTCCGGAGCCTTTTAATGTCGTTACTAAAGTTCGAACTCAATCGTATGGTCGAAAGGGGTGAAGCCCGTCAGATAAACGCTGGGGCCTGAGAGCTTAGGCAGCGCACCGCGCATTTGCACGAACGAATGTTCGTGCCGCGCAGGGCCGAAGGTAATGGTATCGTTACCCATCCGGTAGGTGCCTTTTCCGCTTGCGAGAGCCCAGCCGGCTTCAATTTTGTGCATGGGCACTACTCCCTCCAACTTGCCGCCCTCGCGAAAATTGATCTCGATGGTGACAGGCACATTCTTCGTGCCTCCGGCCTGTATACGGACGCGAAACCCGTTTTTCGTTTCCGCAATGGATGCTGACTGTCGCAGCCGGCAGACTTCACTCTGCGGCCGGAGCTTCTGAGTGGATCTCCATTCCCCGGCGGCAATCTTCCGCGAGGGCGTGAACGGCTGGTAGTAAGGAGCCTCCAGAGTCTGCGTAAGGTGGCGCACCCCGTCCTTTGATTCGCTCTGGTCCGGTACAAATTGCGCCTTGCCGAAGAACGCACTCGCAAAGCGAACCGCGTTAATGACGGCTTCTCCGCGGCGCAGCGTGAAAAAGCGGCTGTTGTCTTTGGTGAATATAGAGGCGCTGGTCGATCCGCGGCGGATTCTTACCAGGTCAAGCACCTCCATTTGCTTCTCGTATTGATCCGGGACAGGTTCGGGCTTCGGACCTGCCGAGTTCAACTCTGGATATTCCATGAAAGTCGAAAGCGGCGCATGCGTAGGCGTGAAGTGGTTGCTGATTGTCATGTAGCGCCCGTTGTTGTCGTGAATCGCCATATACTGCAGCGGGAACCAGTAGCCCCCCATGTTGCCGCGCTGATTGAGGTCCTGGCGGTGGGAGATCTCAGTGACTACTTCATAGCCGGGATGCAACAGGTACATCATGGCGTCAAGATTGCGGCGAACATATTCGAGCAGTTGAGGCCGTTTCAGCTTGGCGGCGATCACTACCAGAGCGCTGTCAACAATGGGATTGTATCGCGCGGTGCTGCGCTCGTCGTACATTCCATCAGCGTCGATATCGATCCCTTCGGCCAGCCACTGATCGATGCGGCGCAGGTATCCCGGTTCGCCGAAGAGTTCGTGCAGCTGGGACAGGGCCGCGCTAACTACCCAGCGATGGTTGGGAGTGTGAATGCCTCCATGCGACAGCGACGAGCCGGCCTTTCGCAGGAATGGCTCCATGATGGCCAGCAGGGCACGGTCACCCTCGCGCTGCGCCAGCACTGCGCCCGTACACATAGCTCGCACTCCGAACGCCGTGTCTGGCGGCGAATTGAAGTTCGTGATCGGATTGTCGAGGTTACCGTCCGGTGTAATCTCGCGGGCGAGCAGCCCGGCGGCGAGTTTCATCCGCTGGACCAGTTCCGTGTCGTGATGATACCTGGAGGCGGGATTCAGATACGCCGCCGTCAGCGCGGTGATGATGCCGCAAGCGGTTGCCGGGCTGTGTAATCCGTATTCATCCGCATAAATGCCGCGCCAGCGGCTGGCGGGGTCCGTATCCTGCATCTTCAGCAAGCGCGACACACTGTCGTCGTGCCGCTTTACGATGGCGGGCATTGGAGGGACCGCTTGCGCCTTCAAAGCCGCTGTCGAGGTTGCCGCGGCTAGCAGGGCCCGGCGGGAAATATTGGAATTCATCGATACTTCATTGTACCGAGCAGTTGAACATACAACCGTACCAGTTGCCGCAGCGTATTCAAAAGGGACCGCACGCGGAAGAATTGCGAACGCCCGTGGAGCCGCGGATAGTGGTGCACTCCCGCCTCCTCCACGCCGTAACTGGACAGTTCCAGTTTGCGGACCAGTTCCACGCAAATCGTCCCGCTGGTGGATGTCAGTTGAATCTCCTGCAGCAGGCAGCGGCGCATCAGGCGGAAATCGCAATCCACATCCCGTATTCGGATGCGGAACAGGAATCGGGCGAATGCGTTGTAGACGTTGCCGATCCAGATGCGGTGTAGTGGATCGTTGCGCTCCAGTTTGTAGCCGTTCACCAGGCCGGTGTGCGGTCCCATCAGTGCCAGCAGCTTCGGCAGCTCGCCGACATCATACTGGCCGTCGCCGTCGGTATAGAAGACCAGATCCTTGGTGGCTGCCGCAAACCCGGTGCGCAGTGCTCCGCCGTAGCCGCGATTCTCGGGATGCGTGATGACACGCAGGTGAGGGGCAAACTGGCTGGCCAGTTCCGCCAGCACCTCACCCGTGTTGTCGAAACTGCCGTCGTTCACTACGATGACTTCATAGTCGGCCACGTGCTGTCGCAGAGTTTCAAAGGTGCGTGAGATCAAGCGCGGAAGTGACGGCGCGTCGTTATAGGCCGGGAAAAACACACTCACACTTTCAGCGCTGAACAAGGCACCCCTTCTTGAGCCAGTTATTCTAATACAGAATGAGTCAACTCACGCTTGTCCGTCATGGACAAGCTTCCTACATGGCCGAAAATTACGACAAGCTTTCTCCTTTGGGCGAACGGCAAGCGCGCAAACTGGGAGAGTTCTGGCTGAAGGCTGGTGTTTCCTTCGACCGCGTATTTCAAGGCCCCGCCCAACGGCACATTCGCACCGCTGAGATTGTCGCCGACGTTTACCGCCACGCCGAAACACCTTGGCCGGAAGCCACTATCATAAGCGCACTTGATGAGTTCGATGCTACTTTGCTGCTGCAACGGCTGATGCCGATGCTCTGTGAGAGGCACGAACCGGTCCGGTTGTTACAGGAAGCTTACAAAAAAGGCCTGGATTCGCCACACGTCGGGCTGCTGCTGGAACGGCTCTTCGAAGAAGTGGCCCGGCACTGGTCGCTGGGAAGCATTCATGCGGCAGACGTGGAATCGTGGGCCGAATTCCAGGCGCGCGTGCGGCGTGGGATCGATAGCGTCCGGTCCAGTGTGCCTAAATCGTCAAAATCTGTGGTGTTCACCTCCGGCGGACCCATCGCCGCCACGGTAGGACTTGTCCAGGATCTCGCACCGCAAAAGGCGATTGAGCTGGTGTGGGTGTCGAAGAATAGCGCCTATAGCGAATTCCTCTTTTCCGGTGAGCGCTTCTCCCTGAGTTCCTTCAACACCCATCCGCATCTGGACGATCGCGGGCTCCTTACGTATCGCTGAATGAAGATTTTCCTCTATTACATCGGGAAGGCCCGGGATCAGCATGCCAACGGTTTCGCCGAAGAATTTATCAAGCGCACAACGCGGTACTGCCCGTGTGAGATGCGGGAGATTCATCCCGAACGCGCCGATCTTTGGGCAAAGCATCCCTCGGCGGCGAAAATCCTGCTGGATCCCGCCGGCCGGCTGATGAAGTCAGCGCAGTTCATCGAACTGATCGCCAAGGCGGAGATGGAGGGCCGGGACCAGGTGTTTCTCATCGGCGGGGCAGACGGAGTGCCGCCTCCCTGGAAGGCCCGCGCGGACCTCCTATTGTCGCTCTCGCCGATGACTTTTCCGCACGAATTAGCGCGCGCGATGCTGGCCGAACAACTCTACCGGGCGTTTACAACGTTGCGGGGCCATCCCTACC